>CAVWKL010000125.1:0-13578 GCA_963755075.1 uncultured Alphaproteobacteria bacterium | reverse complement strand
GTGGGCAAAGTCTATCCCTTGGCGGTATTCAATGCCGAAAGACACACCACCCAGTCCAATTTCCGTATCGACACCACACTTGTCTTTACCGATTGTGGCCAGATAATCCAATAGCCCCGTTGTTTACGTGGACGTCCGTGCCCTCTGATTTCCGACGGTGGCGATGATGGACAGTGGGAGTGACAAGCGCGACGCGCTGTCATGCGCAATCGCGAGACGGATGTTTGGCTGCGGGTTGCGATTCTTCGGTTGCAAACTCGCGGGCGAGGCGGCAGAAGGTCCTGGGTTGCAACCGGGCACAAACCCCGGACGGCTGGCCCTTCGCCACGGGAGATTTTCATGAAGCTGCTTTCGTCGATTCTTGTGGTGCTGCTCGTTAGCGCCACCTCGCCCAGGGATGCGGTTTCGGCGCAGGGCAAGGATGCAGACAGGAGCCGGCAGGGACCTACCGCGTGTTGCAGAAAATCCCGGCGCCGGGACTGGCGGCTACGACTACCTCTTTCTTGACGAGGCGGTCCCCGCCTCGCGCTCCTTGTCCAGAATGGCGAGCACGTCCTCCGCGGTCAGCGGTTCGAAATAAAGGCGATCCGAAGTGTCGTAATCGGTCGACACCGTCTCCGGATTGCAATTGATCATGATCGTCTCGAAGCCGGCCTCGCGCAACCCGAACGCGGCGTGGCAGCAGCAATAGTCGAATTCGATCCCCTGCCCGATGCGGTTCGGCCCGCCGCCGAGAATGACGATCTTGTCGCGCCGGCTCGGGCGCGCTTCGCAAGCAAGCGCGCCGGCGAACGGGAACTCATAGGTCGAATACATGTAGGCGGTCGGCGAGGCGAATTCGGCCGCGCAGGTGTCGACGCGCTTGAACGCCGGCGTGACTCCGAGCGCGACGCGCGCCTTGGCGACGTCGCCTTCCGCCACTCCCGCCAGCGCAGCCAGCCGCGCATCGGAGAACCCGGCCGCCTTCAGCAGGCGCATGTTCTCGGTCTCGGCGGGCAAGCCGAAGCGCCTGACCTTCCCCTCGAGCGCGACAATGTCGGCGACCCGCTCGAGGAACCAGGGGTCGATCCGGGTGACCTCGTTGATTTCGGCCACGCTCATCCCCAAGCGCAACGCCTGCGCGACCTTGAGCAGGCGATCGGGCGTCGGTTTGCCGATCGCCGCGCGCAAGGCGTTGTGGTCATCGCCCCTGCCGAGGCCTTCGATCTCGATTTCGTCGAGGCCGGTGAGGCCGGTCTCCAGCGAGCGCAGCGCCTTCTGCAACGATTCGGCGAACGTGCGGCCGATCGCCATCGCTTCGCCCACCGATTTCATCGCGGTGGTGAGAATGGGCTCGGCGCCGGGAAATTTCTCGAAGGCGAACCGCGGAACCTTGGTGACGATGTAGTCGATCGTCGGCTCGAACGAGGCCGGCGTCGCCCCCCGGTGATGTCGTTGGCGATCTCGTCGAGGGTGTAGCCGACCGCCAGCTTGGCCGCGACCTTGGCGATGGGAAAGCCGGTCGCCTTGGAGGCGAGCGCCGAAGAGCGCGAAACGCGGGGGTTCATTTCGATGACGATCATGCGGCCGTCGGCGGGATTGACGGCGAACTGCACGTTCGAGCCGCCGGTTTCGACCCCGATTTCGCGCAGCACCGCGATCGCGGCGTCGCGCATGATCTGGAATTCCTTGTCGGTCAGGGTCAGAGCCGGCGCGACGGTGATGGAGTCGCCGGTGTGCACGCCCATCGGATCGATGTTTTCGATCGAACAGACGATAATGCAATTGTCCGCCTTGTCGCGCACCACCTCCATCTCGAATTCCTTCCAGCCGAGGACGCTTTCCTCGACGAGAACCTCGTCGGTCGGCGAGGCGTCGATGCCGCGCTCGACGATCTCGATGAATTCGCTTTTGTTGTAGGCGATGCCGCCGCCGGTGCCGCCCATGGTGAAGCTCGGCCGGATGATCGCCGGCAGGCCGATGTCGTCGAGCGCCGCGAGCGCCTTGGAGAGCGTTCTGACGTGATGCGAGCGCGGCGTCTTGAGGCCGATCCTGGTCATCGCCTCGCGGAACAATTCGCGATCCTCGGCCTTGTCGATCGCATGCGCCGTGGCGCCGATCATTTCGACCTCGAAACGCTCGAGCACGCCCATCTTCTTCAGCGACAGCGCGCAATTGAGCGCGGTCTGGCCCCCCATGGTCGGCAGCAGCGCGAAGCCGCCGGAAACGGCGTAGCGTTCCTTGGCGATGATCTTGGCGACGATTTCCGGGGTGATGGGCTCGATATAGGTGCGGTCGGCCATGTCCGGATCGGTCATGATCGTGGCGGGATTGGAGTTGACCAGGACGATGCGATAGCCCTCGGCGCGCAGCGTTTTGCACGCCTGGGTCCCGGAATAATCGAATTCGCACGCCTGTCCGATGATGATCGGCCCGGCGCCGATGATCAGGATGGTGGAAATATCGGTCCGTTTGGGCATCAAATCCTCTGGGCTCGCCCGCCAACCCCGGCGCGGCGATCGCACGTCGGCGGCGCACAAAAAAAGGCCGCGCCGCAGGCTTGGGCCTAGCGAGGCGTCCTTGAGCGAAGGCCATTGCGGCCTCGCGGGCCGCCGCCGCGCTTTCAAGCGCGCGGCGGCTCGCCGGCCCTACTAGACGAGAATTGCGGCGCAGGGAAGGGCCCAAAACGGCGAACCCGCCGGCGCGGCGGCGGGACGAAGCCGCCGCACTGACCTCCCGCTCCCGTCGAATTGGGCGGATTCCCAAGACCGCGGCGCTGCGCTAACCTGGGGGCAAGAATCCTGTGTTAGACGGCGATGGGCGCACGCGCGCGGCGCGGCGGGAGATGTCTCATGGCGATCGATACCACCAACACTAAAGACGTTCCCTTCGACGGCGCCCCGCCCGCCGGGCCTGACGCCGGCGCCAGAACCATCGCTCCCGAGCCGAAGGTCGAACAGCCGGCCAAAGTCGCGCACACTCCCTCGCTGACGTTTTCGAGCGCCCCCGCCGAGCCGCCCGCCGCGCCGAAGAAGCCGGCAAAGGCGCTCAAGACCGAGTCGCCGTCGCGACGCGATCCCGACGCGATCCGCCGCGCCTTCGAGACCGGCGACTATCCCTACACGACCAAGGTCAGCGAAAAGGCCTATCTGGAACGCATGCTGCCGCTACAGGCGGAACTCTTGAAGGCGCAGGCCTGGATCAAGGAGGCCGGCGAGAAGATCATTATGCTGTTCGAGGGGCGCGACGCCGCCGGCAAGGGGGGCACGATCAAGCGCTTCATGGAGCACCTCAACCCGCGCGGCGCGCGTATCGTCGCGCTCGACAAACCGAGCGAGCGCGAGCGTTCGCAATGGTATTTTCAGCGCTATGTCTCGCACTTGCCCGCCGCCGGAGAAATCGTCTTCCTCGACCGCTCCTGGTAC
Organism: uncultured Alphaproteobacteria bacterium; assembly: GCA_963755075.1. Taxonomy (GTDB): domain Bacteria; phylum Pseudomonadota; class Alphaproteobacteria; order Rhizobiales; family Beijerinckiaceae; genus Roseiarcus. The sequence continues at coordinate 10,174 of CAVWKL010000125.1, read as the reverse complement.
AACCGCGCCGGCGTCGAGCGCGTCATGGGTTTCTGCACGCCCAACGAATACCTCGAATTCATGCGCCAGTGCCCGGAACTCGAGCGCATGTTGGTGCGCACCGGCCTGCGGCTCTATAAATATTGGTTCTCGGTCACGCGCGAGGAACAGCGGCGCCGCTTTCAGGCGCGCGAGACCGACCCGCTCAAGCAGTGGAAGCTGTCGCCGATCGACAAGGCTTCGCTCGACAAATGGGACGACTACACCGAGGCCAAGGAGGCGATGTTCTTCAACACCGACACCGCCGACGCGCCTTGGACGATCATCAAGTCCGACGACAAGAAACGGGCTCGCCTCAACTGCATGCTGCATTTCCTCTCCAGCCTGCCCTACGACAACAAGGACCATCGCGTCGTCATCGGGCCCGACCCGCTGATCGTCGGCTCGTCGTCGCTGGTGATCGGCGCGCACCAGAACATCCTCGACGCTGCGGTCCACCCCGCCAGCCGACGCAAGGGGTAGGCCGGAGGTCGCCGGCGTCGCCGCCGTGCGCCCCTAGCCGAACCGCCGCCGCGCTTTTTCCCGCGCCTTCGCCGCCTCGCTTTGGCGATCGCGCGGCGGCTGCGCGCTCTGCAGCGACGCGATGAGCCGGCGCGCCGCCTCGGCGACCTCGTCGACCGCCCGGCCGAACGCCGGCGCGTTGGCTTGCGAGGGATGGGCGAAACCGCTCAGCTTGCGCACGAACTGCAGCGCCGAGGCGCGAATTTCGTCGTCGCTCGCCGGCGGATCGAAGTTGAACAGCGTTTTGATGTTACGGCACATGTCCAACTCCCGCGATTTGCAGGCCGGTGCGGCCGTCTCGCCCAGCGGCCCGGCGTGGCGGCTCAGCGAGCCTCAGTCGTCAGCCTCGCCCCGACTGGCGTCGGACATCAACGCCCACAAGGCGGCGCCGACATCGAAAACGTGGTTCCAGCCGCAGGCGTCGCCACCATATTCGCGCCTATCGCGGCCCGACATCGTGTCCTTGCCGACGAACCGCGTCCGCCCGCCGCACGTCGGGCATCGCCGTTCGAGGCAAACCATGTCATAGAGGGCGAGTTCATCCATGGGAAAGACCTCGGCGCAGGTCGCATGGACGACACATTCCGATCGACGACGACGCCGGTCAAGCGCGCCGGAATCGAGGCCTGGGCCGACCGTCGCGTTCTTCGAGCGAACGACCGCCCGCGCTAGCTCGCCGAAGCGCCGAACATCGAGCGCAGCCCTTCGACCAGGCCCGGCCGTTGACGCGCCTCGCGAAGCGAGGAGAGGAAGCATTCCGCCCAGTGCTCGACGTCATAGGCGAGCAAATGCTCGAACATCGGCGCGTGACGGTCTCGGCGCTCGACGAGCGGCATTTCCAGGGCCTGCTTCAGCGCCGCCGCCACCGCCTCGGTCTCGTGCGGATTGACGATCAGCGCGCCGCCGAGCTCGGCCGCCGCGCCGGCGAACTGCGACAGCACCAGAACGCCCGGACGGTCGCCGTCCTGGGCGGAGATATACTCCTTGGCGACGAGATTCATGCCGTCGCGCAGGGGCGTCACCAGCGCCACGTCCGCGGTGCGATAGACGCCCGCCAGAGCGGTGCGCGAGTAGGAACGGTTGACGTAGCGGATCGGCGTCCATGACGCCTCGCCATAGCGGCCGTTGATCTTGCCGATCAGGGTCGTCACTTCGTTTTCGATCGCCGCGTACGCCTTGATGTCGCTGCGGCTCTTCGGCGTGATTTGCAGAAACGTGACGCGCGAGCGCCACTCCGGGAAGAGCTCAAGAAAGCGGTCGAAGGCGTTGATGCGGTGAAGGATCCCCTTGGAATAGTCGAGCCGGTCGACGCCGAGCGCCAGGCGGCGCCCGGCGAGGCTCTCGGCGATTTGTCGCACGAAGGGCGAGCGCGCGGCGTTGCGCGCCAGGCGCGAATAGGCGCCCGTTTCAATGCCGACGGGAAAGGCGCCGATGCGGGTCTGACGCCCATCGATCCAATAGCTGCGCCCGCGGCCGGGCTTCGCCCCCAGGAAGGCGAGATAGTGGCCGAAGTTGTCGCGGTCGTTTTCGGTCTGAAAGCCGATGAGATCGTAATAGGCGAGGCTGCCGAGAATGTCCTCGTGATGCGGCAGCGTCTGCAGGATGTCGGGCGGCGCGCAGGGGATATGAAGGTAGAAGCCGATCGGGTTCATTCGTCCGCGCGCGCGCAGCTCCCGCGCCAGCGGCATCAGGTGGTAGTCGTGCACCCAGATGACGTCGTCGTCTTTGATGAAGAGGTCGAGCGAGTCGGCGAAGCGCCGGTTGACGCGCAGGTAACCGCTCTGGTCGGCGCGCGAATACGCCTGCAGGTCGACGCGATAATGAAGGATCGGCCAAAGCACCCGGTTCGCCAATCCCTCATAATACTCCTCGAAATCGGCGCGGGAGAGATCGACGACGGCGTAGGTGACGCGATTGCGCCCAACGAATCGCGGTTGCGTCGCCGGTTCCTCGGCGATTTCGCCGCTCCAGCCGAACCAGACGCCGGTTCGGTTCTTCAGCGCCGCCTTCACCGCCACGGCGAGGCCGCCGGGCGTCGCTTTCTTGGCTTCATCGGGGACGGCGACACGATTCGATACGATGATCAGGCGCATGTCCAAGCCTCCCGCCAACTCAACGACAGCGGCGTCGCGGTGTTGAAGATCCCGGCCATCGAATCGGCTTGCGGGAAATTGCCCCAGAGCTCTCCGGTCTCGGGGAGAACGTCTTCCGACAACCGCGCGAACGCATCGCGGCAGGAGAGAATGCACTCGAATCGTTCGCGCGCCTCGTCCCTGCGGCCGATGGCGGCGAGCGCGAAGAGGCTCTGCGGCGTCGGCGCAAACGCGATGAGCGCGCCTTCAACATCCAGAAACAGGGCAGTATGATCGAGTTCAAATGGGCTTGCAGCGCCCTCATGCATGGGTTGCCTCCGCGGCGGCCATTGCAATATTCACTTTGCTCGACCGGGGATATTGTTGTTGTTCTTTGTGGCGATTGTTCGGCAACAATTTGGCGCGGCGTAAGTCCTCAACGTTAATTGATGCGAAGCCGCGCATTCTGATTCATTCGAGCATTTACACTGTCGATCGGGCGAAAGTCGACGCCGTCCGCATGCATCGGCCCGCCGCCGATCGTCATCTTCGAAAACGCGCGCATAGGCGATCTCCTCTCTGTCGGCCGCACGCCGGAACGGCGCCGCCGCAAAGTCGAGGTGCGATGGCCCAACGCGCCGGCGCCGCGGCTTGCCGTGAGCTTCGCCGTGGCGAGGCTGCGTTCCCTCGCCCGGCCACGAAGGGCCTCGCGTTCGCGCCGCCGGCTGAGGCGACCGAACGATGGCGCACGCCGCCGCCGCTCCCTCCACGTGCCGGCCAATTCGCCTGTCGCCCGCGTCTCCATGCGCCGGCGAACAAATTATAGGACGGCTTTCGCGGCGTTGATCACGAAATTGGCGACTGTCAATCGCCCACTGGCGGCAGGCGGGCCTCAGCGCCACGCGTTCGCTGCGACCCGCAAAACTTGCGCCGTTTGCCGGGTGAGATCGAACGATAAGGTCATGCGCCAACCTTGCGTTGGCGTGAGTTGAATCGTCAGCCCAGCGCCAGAGGCGAGGTCGGACAGAAGCCGCGCGATGTCTTGCGAGGGAACGAACATCCGATACGTCGTGTCGTTGATGCGCAGGAAATCGGACATCGCCGGCATGACCGCGCGGGTTTGCCCAGAGGCGATCCAAGGCAACCCGAGCCGCGCCCCAAGCTGCGAAAACGGCGGAGCGGCGCGATCGCTTGCGAGAATCGTGAAGAACAGTGCGTATTGCGGATTGCCCGCCTCCAGGGTCCGCTTGAGGGATAACTCGCCATGAATGGAAGGATTTTGGAAGAGGAGGACGGCGTCCAGTTCGCTGCCGCTCGTTCCGCGGTCGACGAATGACCACACGGCAGTCCCGGAATAGCGCGTCCCGCTGTTGGTTATCGACGCCGGCGCGGAGCCGTTGGCGGACACGTCCTCGACGACGCGCGGCGGCGTGACGACGCCGCCGGCGGCCGGATCGGTTGTCGAGGCCGGCTCATTCCCAGTCCTGGAGGGCATTGCAACTTTGGACGCTGTTTGGTCGATCGCGACGTTCGCCGCGACGGCGGCGGCGTCGCGATCGAGCTTGCGCAGCTCGGCGCCGGCCCCCTCGTATTCGACGAAGCTCACGGGGCACTCGCCCGCAGCGGCACGCAAGGCGGCGCGCGCAGGCTCGGTTTTTCCCTGACCCAGCAGGAGTTCGCCATTGTAGAAGTCGGCCTCGCAGCGCTGGTCGTCGCTGGCCGCCTCCGCGCGCATCTCCGCCGCCGTCATCTGGCCCAGGAAGAATCGGACCACAGGGAAAGGCCACTTGTAATTCGACGAGCGCAGCGTCCGCGCCGCCAACTCGCGCCCACCGTCGACGCCCATTCGCGAACGCGCCAGGAAAAGCCACAAGGCGGGATAGAGATTGACGTTGGCGGCGTTCAAGCGCTCCAAATCCGCCGCGGCCTTCGGCGCATCCTGCTTGTAGAGCCAAAGACGGCCGCGGGCGAACAGGCCGTCGACGTCGTTGGCGTTGGTTCGCAGGGCCTCGTCCAGCGATCGCAGCGCACGATCGTAGTCGCCGGCGTTGATGAACAGAAACGCCTGCACCTTCAAGGCTTTGGCGTCGGTTGGACCGAGTTCGAGCGCGCGTGCGATGTCGGCGTGGGCCTTGGCGTCGTTGTGCGCCTCCATGTTGGCGTGGGCGCTTGCGGCCCACAGCGCCGGATCGTTCGGCGCAATCGCAAGCGCCCGATCGATGTCCGCGATGACGCTCGGGGTCGCATGCAACGATCGATAGACCTCCGAGCGGAGAATGAGGAGACCGACGTTGCGCGGCTGCAAGAGCACTGCGCGGTCGAGGTCGGCTAAAGCGCGATCGTAACGTTCGAGTTCGGCGTTCGAGGCCGCGCGCTTGGCCAGGGCGTCGACGAACGTCGGATCGAACGCCAGCGCACGGTCAAATTCGCGTATCGCCGCCTCGTGATCCCCCTTGATCGCGCTTTGCACGCCTTTGACTTCGATTCGGGCGGCAATGACGTCCCGAACCGGCCCTAAGCCCCAGCGATAGGCGCCAAACAAGGCTATCGCCGTCATGACGGCCGCCAAAGCGATGCGCCGCCGCCGCCAGATCGGCGAGGCCGCCGCCTTTGCCCTCGCGCGTGGCGGAAACCCAAGAAGCATGAGCGCGATTGTCACAGGACAAAGGGCGTAGAACGCCGCCAGGAGAACCACGACCGCTTGGTCGGCGATGAACGACAGGATGGCCGAAAGGGCGAGTCCAACGATCGAGGGGACGAGCAGCAAGCCGGCGACGACAAGCCCTGTTGCTCGCGCAAGAACGAAACGGTTGAAGCCGCGAGTTGGCGCGCGTGAACCGATCGTCGGTCGGTCGATGACCGCAGACGGCAGGCGATCGAGCGCGGACAAATTCAGAAACGCAAGCGAACAAAGACCAACCGCGGCGCTCAACAGCACGCAATAAAGCAGCGTCGCCGCGGAAACGCCCAATCTGTCGGCTGCGGCGCCGACGCTGGGCGGAAGGGGCGGCTTGGCGCTTAAGATGAAAATAGGCCAGTCATAGAAGCCGTGCAGAAGTGAGACGACGACCCACATCGTCGTGAGGCGGACGCCGGCCCAAACACGGCCGGGGGCGAATTCGGCCTGGGCGATGGCGAAACCGCCGATGACGCCGAGGAAGACATGCACGGGGACCGCGGTGACTGCGCGGGCCATCGCCAGCGCGCCCCAGTGTTGGCCGGCGGCGGCGACGTAGAGCGCATTTTCGAGCAGCGCAAAGCCTAGCGCCGACGCCGCGGCGCTGAGCACGAGATCGCGCGAGGTCCGACGGCGGTAGTGCGGGCGCAAGAAACAATAGACGACCGCCATCTTGGCGGCCTCCTCGGGAAAGCCGGCAAATCCAAACGCAACGGCGGCAGCGGAAAAGCCATGGACGTTGGTGCGCAGATCGAACGGCGCCTCCAGGAACAGGATCAGCGTCCCCATGACGGCGCCGAGCGACATCGCATCGCCGAACAGACCGGCCGGAAACTCGCCTCGCCCCATGCGCACGATAAGCAGCGCCAACAGCAGCCCGGCGACCAGCGCCGCCGGAAGGGCGACAAGGGGAGAGGCCAGGGTCACGCTCATTGATCGGTCCTAGCGGCAACAGCTAGCGAGCGGCATGCTGGGCGGCCATAAACCCCGCCACGACCGACGCGATGAAAATGAGACCGCCCAAGACGGCGCCAGGCGTCGACACGCCGCCGGCGCGCCGGATCGACTGAAGGGCTTCCTCCTCGCTGGAGCCGACCTCGCGGATTCTCGCGATCGTCCTGCGCGCATTGGCGACATAGAGGCGTCGCCCGGCCAGAGCGATGAAGGCCGGCGCGCTGGCGAACGCGCGCTGAAAATCGCCGCCGATGTGAAAGGTGGCGACGAGGATCGGCAAGACGCAGCTCACCGCAGCCCATCCGTACAATTTGCGATACAGAAACCACGCTTGCGGGAAGAACAGGCCGGGCCAGCACACGAATGCGCCCCCTCGCCCGCCCTCCATCGCATCGAACACGGGGAGGAATTTGTCCGGGTTGCGATCGACGAACAGTCGAAAATCGGCGCGCTTTTGCGTTTCTTTCGCCGGTTCGTCCGCGAGGGCGACATCGGCGACGACGTCGAGACTGGGCGGCGCCGGCGGTTGCGCGAAGAGTTCGGAACGAGGATCGAACATCGAGGAATTCTCGGAACCTTCGGAAACGTTGGGCGACCGGTCGCGGCAGTCACGCGAGCGGACCAGACAGCCTCGAATTCGGCAATCGTTTCTCCCGCCGCAATATTATCGGTCTAGGGCGGTTGAATAAAGTCGATCGCAACGGGGTTTGTCACACCCCAATGGGGCAAACCATGACGCCGACGCGACCGCCTTTGCAGCCGTTGGGCGCGGTCGGCGGGTCATGCGGGCCAGCGCCCGCGGCAGGGGCGTGACATTTTCCTCAGGAATTGCTGCGGCGTCGCAGTCCAGACTGCCGCTCACGGCCAATGCGAAACATTCGTTGCGTTGCGTCCAGAGTGAAGACTCTCGCTTAGTCAATTGATATTATGGCGTATTGCGACAAACCGGCAGGCCAAATTCTTTGCAAGCGCCGGGGAACGCCTCATCTTCGACACGAAAGTTCAGTATCTCTTGCAACCAATTGAAATTATTTGTACATACCCTCCCTACCCCGACCTGTCGTAAATCCCCTTGTACGTCTCCCTGAGCGCCGCCTTCTGCACTTTGCCCATGGCGTTGCGCGGCAGCGCGTCGACGAAGAGGACGCGCTTGGGCGCTTTGTAGCGCGCGAGGCGCTCCTCGAGCGCCCCCAGCGCCTCGGCCTCGCTGAGCCGCGCGCCAGGCGCGAGCGCCACGATCGCGGTGACGCCCTCGCCGAGATCGGGATGGGGCACGCCGATGACGGCGCTTTCCGCGACGCCGGCTATGGCGTCGATCTCGCTCTCGACCTCCTTGGGGTAGACGTTGAAGCCGCCGGAGATGACGAGGTCCTTGGCGCGGCCGACGATGTGCAGGTAGTCATCGGCGTCGATCCTCCCGAGGTCGCCTGTGATGAAGAAGCCGTCGGGGCGGAATTCGAGCGCGGTTTTCTCCGGCATCCGCCAATAGCCCTTGAAGACGTTCGGGCCCTTGACCTCGATGACGCCGACCTCGCCTTGCGCGAGCGGCGTCCCCGTGTCGGGATCGGCGATGCGCAGGCTGACCCCCGGCAGGGGAAAGCCGACCGTCCCGGGCCGCCGTTCGCCTTCGTAGGGGTTCGAGGCGATCATGTTGGTCTCGGTCATGCCGTAACGTTCGAGGATCGCGTGGCCGGTCGCCTCGCGCCAGCGCCGGTGCGTTTCGGCGAGCAGCGGCGCCGAGCCGCTGACGAAGAGGCGCATGCGGGCGGTCGCCTCGCGGGTGAGGCCGGGATGGCCGAGGAGGCGGGTGTAAAAGGTCGGCACGCCCATCAGCGAGGTGGCGCGCGGCAGGGCGGCGATGACGGCGTCGGCGTCGAAGCGCGGCGCAAAGATCATCGTCGCGCCGGCGAGCAGCGCGACGTTGGTGGCGACGAACAGCCCGTGGGTGTGGAAGACCGGCAGGGCGTGAATCAACACGTCGTCCTCGGTGAAACGCCAGCAATCGACGAGGACGCGGGCGTTGGACGCGAGGTTTTCGTGGGTCAGCATCGCGCCCTTCGCGCGTCCAGTGGTGCCGGAGGTATAGAGAATGGCGGCAAGATCGTCGCTCGCGCGCGGCGCCGTGGCGAAGTCGGGCGCGGCGGCGGCGATGCGCTCAGCGAACGTGCCTTCGCGCATGGCGCCGAGGCTCTCGACCGCCTTCAGGCCGAGCTTGGCGGCAAGCTCCCGCAACGCGGCGAAGGCGGCCGGTCGGCAAATCGTCAGCGCCGGTCCGGCGTCGGCGAGGAAGTATTCGAGCTCGGCCAGCGTGTAGGCGGGGTTGAGCGGCAGCAGCGCGGCGCCGGCCTTCAGGCAGGCGAGCGCGACAACGATCATGTCCGGCGACTTGTCGATCTGCGCCGCGACGCGGTCTCCCGGCTCGACGCCGAGCTCGGCGAGCGCCCGCGCCGCACGGCCGGCGCGCTCAAACAATTCGCCGTAGGTCAGCGAAATCCCGTTCGGCGCATCCAACGCGAGCTTGTCGCGGCGCGGCGCGCGCTTAAGAAAGTGGTCGAACAGGTTGCCTGACATGATGGTTCGCTCACGCTTTCTCTTTGCCGTTGACGAATTGGGGGCGGCGAGCGCTGATGCCCCGCGTCGATCCTTTACGGGCTCGCCGCTGTGCGCCCAACCCGCCCCGGCGCGAGTATAAGCGTTGCGCGGCGCGGCGCCAGGAGGGCGGGAGGATCGGCGCACGCGAAGGGGAGACGGGTCGCCATGCCGGTCAAGGAAAGGGCGCTGCGCGCCGCGATCGTCGCACAATGCCGGGGCCTGAACGCCTCGGGCATCAGTCAAGGCACTTCCGGCAATATCTCGGCGCGCCTCGGCGAAGCGCTGCTCATCACGCCGACCGCCATTCCCTATGACGTCTTGACGCCTGATATGCTCGCGGTCATGCCGTTGAACGGCGAAGACGGGGCCTGGTCGGGCCCAGCAAAGCCATCGAGCGAATGGCGTTTCCACCTCGACATCATGCGCGCCCGGCCCGACGTCGGCGCGATCGTCCACAGCCACCCGCCCTACGGCACGGCCCTGGCGATCCTGGGCAGGCCGATCCTGGCGGCGCACTACATGATCGCCCTGTTCGGCGGTCCTGTGATCGCCTGCACCAAATACGCGCCCTACGGCACCCAGGAATTGTCGGACCTCGCCATCGCCGGCTTGGGCGACCGCCACGGCGTGCTGCTCGGCAACCATGGCGCGATCGCCACCGGCGCGACCCTCGAAAGCGCGATGCGCCGGGCGGTGGAGCTGGAGGCCCTGGCGCGAATGTACTATCTCGCCATCGCCGTCGGCGAGCCGGTCCTCCTGCCCGACGACGAGATCGCCCGCATCGTCGAGCGCTTCAAGAGCTATGGCGGCGGGACGGAGGCGCAGAAAGCGGCGGCGGCGAAGGGCGGGGCGAAGAAGAAGGCGGGCGGCGTTCGCGCACGCGAGCGGGGGCCGAAACGGGCGAGGCCGAGATAGCGCACCCGCCCATCCCCACCTTGCGTACAGCCGGTCGCAAATGCTTCGGCGAAGGATGCTTGAGGCCCGCCACGGCGAGACATGAGCCAATCATCCTCTCGGAGACCCCTAGAGCATGTTGCAATTAAGCCAAATCACCTCTCCGTCATGGCGAGCAAAGCGAAGCCATCCAGACTTGGGGTTTGCGGCGTGGGCTTAGTCTGGATTGCGTCGCTGTCGCTCGCAATGACGACAGAGGCCGCGTCGATCCAATGACAACGTGCGCAAGAGAATGATCGGATTCTCATTTCTGCAAAAGTCTCCGACAATCTCTTTCCGATAATCAGAATCTGTGCCATGTTTGGTTGTGGGCGCTCTTAACCGCCTCCCGCCGGGCGGCCTATCCGGCGGCCGAGGCCGCGCATGACTTCGAGCGAACGCGTGG
>CAVWKL010000124.1:0-27428 GCA_963755075.1 uncultured Alphaproteobacteria bacterium | reverse complement strand
CTCCCCGGCGCGGTCGCGCTGCAATCCGACCGTATTTCGTAAGTATGGGCTGGCTTTTATCGGACAAAGGCGGCTGCAAATCCGTGACAGCCGTAACGGCTTCACGTGGCGGGTTTTTTTCGATCCGTTTTGATCGGCGTGTCCGACATCGCTCTTCGCCTTCGCGTCGGTCAGACCCTGAAATGGTCAGCCGACTGTCCTATCTTGGTGACGATGCCAGAAACGCTCGCCGGACACAAGACGCGACGGCGCGTCGTAGCGAGTTTTTTTCGGCCGAGCCTCTCCCATTCGGAGATTGCCAAGAGAGCGTCGGCCGGGCATGAAGCCGGGCCGCGGCGCCGCCGCCCAACGAGGCTCAGGCGAATGAACTTTGCAAGCGACAACGGCGCAGGAGTGGCGCGGAAATCCTCGAAGCGATCGTCAGGTCCAGTCGCATCAACGCGCCGGCCTACGGCGCCGACGATTATACCCGGCGCGCCGAAGCCCGGATCGCTGAGGTTTTCGAGCGTCGCGTCTCCGCCTTTCTCGTCGCCACCGGCACCGCCGCCAACGCGCTGGCGCTCAGCGCGCTGACGCGGCCCTGGGAGGCCGTCTTCTGCCACGAGGAAGCGCATATCCAAGAGGACGAATGCGGCGCGCCCGAGTTCTTCACCGCGGGGGCGAAACTCGTCGGCATTCCCGGCCTCGCGGGAAAAATCGCGCCCGATGCGTTGCGCGAGACGCTCGCCCGCTTCCCGCGTGGGCAGGTCAAGACGACACAGCCCGCCGCGCTGTCGCTCAGTCAGGCGAGCGAAGCGGGCACGATCTATGGACCCGATGACGTCGCAGCGCTGGCCGCGGTCGCCCACGAAGCGGGGCTCGCCGTGCATATGGACGGCGCGCGCTTCGCCAATGCGCTCGCCTCGGCCGGGGTTTCGCCCGCCGACATGACCTGGCGGGTCGGCGTCGACGCGCTCTCGCTCGGCGCGACCAAGAACGGCGGGCTCGCTTGCGAGGCGGTGATCTTTTTCGATCCCGAAAGAGCCGCCGGCTTCGCTACCAACGCAAGCGCGCCGGGCAGACGCTGTCCAAGGGCCGGTTCCTCGGCGCGCAAATGGAGGCCTATCTGACAGACGGACTTTGGCTCGACCTCGCGCGGCGCGCCAACGCCGCCGCGGCGCGTCTTTCGCAAGGGCTCGTTGCGGCGCCGGGCGTGCGGCTGGCGTGGCCGACGGAGGTCAACGAAGTCTTCGTCGTCGCGCCGGACGAACTCGCCTCGGCGTGGCGCGCCGCCGGCGCGGTATTTCATCATTGGAGCTCGCGCTCTATGGCGCCCGACGAGGCGCCGCGCGCGGGCGAGACGATAGTGCGGTTGGTGACTTCGTTCGAAACCGGCGACAGCGAAGTCGACGCGCTGATCGCATTGGCCGGAGCGCCGCACGGCCGCCGCAATTCTTAGGGAAGAGTTATCCGACTGGGCCGCCGTACGGGAGATCGAAAGCATGATCGACAATCAGAGCGCCGCTTGGAAGGCGAGACGCTTCGCGCAACTCGCGGCGGCGGCCGCCGTCCTCCTTGCGATATCGCCTGCGGCGAAGGCGCAAGGCCTGTTTTCGTTCTTCGACGGCGGTCCATCTCCCTATGACATTGAACGCCGGCTCGACGCTGGCGGCTATGTGCTGACGGGCCCCTTGATTCGCCGCGGCGATGTCTATCTCGCCGACGTTGCGGTCGGACGGGGCGATTCCGAGCGCCTGGTGATCGACGCCGAGACCGGGCGCATCATCGAGCGCTTTCGCGCCCGGCGTGCGCCGTGGCCTGACGCCGTCGTGCGCGGCTTGGACGGGCCGCAATTCGGCTTGTGGGGGTCGCCCCCGCGCCCGCTCGGCGCAAGCGATCGCCCCGAGCCCGGCGACGAGACGCTCGATCTTCCTGGCGCGCGCCCGGAGCCGCGCCCGCCGGCGCGCGAGCAAGTCGCTCGCAGCGACACGCCAAGGCCGCCTGTCTTTCTCGGCGCCGGCGATACGGGCGCGAATTCGCCCAATCTGATCAAAGAACCCAAACCCAAGCGGCCTGAGGCCAAGCGCAAGACAGCGACGCCTTCGCCCGTCGTCGCGACGACGCCATCCACTTCGGTCGTCGCGACGACGCCTTCGGCGACGCCGCCGTCCGCAGCGCCCATCGCAGCCGCGCCGCCGCCGCCCGCAAACCCGCCCCCGCCTCTGACCGCCAAGAACGATGCGACGCCGAGCGTCGTGGCGTCGAAGGCGCCGCCGCCCGTCCCCGCTCCGGATGCGCCGGCGCCGAAGTCGAAGGCGGTGAACGATCTGCCGGTGACGCCGTTGGATTGAACGAGAAAGGGGCGCCCCCTCTGGGGCGCCCCTCGCATTCCTACGCCACGGAGCCCCGCGGCCTCATCTCCGATGCCAGTTCAGGCGGCCCGTTTGGCCTCGGGCGCGGCGTCGATCGTCCCGCCGACGGTCTGAATGGCGATGGTTCGCGGCTTCTGAGCCTCGGGAACTTCGCGCACGAGGTCAATGTGCAGCAGTCCGTTCTCGCAGCTCGCCCGCGTCGCCGTCACATGATCGGCCAAGTGGAACCGGCGCTCGAAGGCTCGCGCGGCGATGCCCTGGTAGAGCATATCGGGCTTTTCGTCGCCGTTCTTCTGTTGCGCGTCCTTGGCGCCGCGCACGGTCAGCATGTTCTCGCGGGTTTCGACCGAGAGTTCGCTTTCGGCGAAGCCGGCGACCGCGAGCGTGATGCGATATGCGTTCTCGCCCGTGCGCTCGATGTTGTAGGGCGGATAGCTCGACGCCCCCGCCTCAACTCCAGCGCTCTTGTCGAGCAACGCCAGCAACCGATCGAATCCGATGGTCGAACGGTAAAACGGCGAAAAATCGTAGTTCAGCATAACCACATCCTCCTTTTGAAGCGACATGATCGCCCGCGCCCCGATCTGGCGGCGCTGGCGAGAGGCGCGTCCCATAAAGGGCCCGCGTCGAGTTCAATCTGGTGACGTTCGAGCCCGGCGCAAGGGGTCGGAGGCGCGCAAAGCCGCAAAAATGCTCCGTTCGCGCGCTATCGGCAGCGTTGCGCGCGGCCCGCCCACTCGGTATATCCCGCGCGCCGACCCTCGCGCCGCATCGAAACACAGGAATCGAAGCATGAAACGCGCTCTTTGGCGGACCACCATCGCATTGATCGCGCTCGGCGCCGTTTTTGCCGCACAGACGGCGCGCGCCGAAGACGACGACAAGACGCCGAAACCCTTGCCGCCGCAGCAGAAGAACTTTCCGCTTGACCAAACCTGGTCGCTGCGCGAGCTCAACGGCAAGCCGGTGGACTCAACCCTCGACGTCAGCCTCAAGATCGATAGTGCGCTGCGCGGCTCCGGCTTCGACGGCTGCAATTCCTGTGTTTCGATGCGGCGCGAGGGTCGGCGCGCGGGATATACCGAGTGGGCGGGCCGCGCGCAACGCTGCCGATAGCGCGCGAACGGAGCATTTTTGCGGCTTTGCGCGCCTCCGACCCCTTGCGCCGGGCTCGAACGTCACCAGATTGAACTCGACGCGGGCCCTTTATGGGACGCGCCTCTCGCCAGCGCCGCCAGATCGGGGCGCGGGCGATCATGTCGCTTCAAAAGGAGGATGTGGTTATGCTGAACTACGATTTTTCGCCGTTTTACCGTTCGACCATCGGATTCGATCGGTTGCTGGCGTTGCTCGACAAGAGCGCTGGAGTTGAGGCGGGGGCGTCGAGCTATCCGCCCTACAACATCGAGCGCACGGGCGAGAACGCATATCGCATCACGCTCGCGGTCGCCGGCTTCGCCGAAAGCGAACTCTCGGTCGAAACCCGCGAGAACATGCTGACCGTGCGCGGCGCCAAGGACGCGCAACAGAAGAACGGCGACGAAAAGCCCGATATGCTCTACCAGGGCATCGCCGCGCGAGCCTTCGAGCGCCGGTTCCACTTGGCCGATCATGTGACGGCGACGCGGGCGAGCTGCGAGAACGGACTGCTGCACATTGACCTCGTGCGCGAAGTTCCCGAGGCTCAGAAGCCGCGAACCATCGCCATTCAGACCGTCGGCGGGACGATCGACGCCGCGCCCGAGGCCAAACGGGCCGCCTGAACTGGCATCGGAGATGAGGCCGCGGGGCTCCGTGGCGTAGGAATGCGAGGGGCGCCCCAGAGGGGGGCGCCCCTTTCTCGTTCAATCCAACGGCGTCACCGGCAGATCGTTCACCGCCTTCGACTTCGGCGCCGGCGCATCCGGAGCGGGGACGGGCGGCGGCGCCTTCGACGCCACGACGCTCGGCGTCGCATCGTTCTTGGCGGTCAGAGGCGGGGGCGGGTTTGCGGGCGGCGGCGGCGCGGCTGCGATGGGCGCTGCGGACGGCGGCGTCGCCGAAGGCGTCGTCGCGACGACCGAAGTGGATGGCGTCGTCGCGACGACGGGCGAAGGCGTCGCTGTCTTGCGCTTGGCCTCAGGCCGCTTGGGTTTGGGTTCTTTGATCAGATTGGGCGAATTCGCGCCGTATCGCCGGCGCCGAGAAAGACAGGCGGCCTTGGCGTGTCGCTGCGAGCGACTTGCTCGCGCGCCGGCGGGCGCGGCTCCGGGCGCGCGCCAGGAAGATCGAGCGTCTCGTCGCCGGGCTCGGGGCGATCGCTTGCGCCGAGCGGGCGCGGGGGCGACCCCCACAAGCCGAATTGCGGCCCGTCCAAGCCGCGCACGACGGCGTCAGGCCACGGCGCACGCCGGGCGCGAAAGCGCTCGATGATGCGCCCGGTCTCGGCGTCGATCACCAGGCGCTCGGAATCGCCCCGTCCGACCGCAACGTCGGCGAGATAGACATCGCCGCGGCGAATCAAGGGGCCCGTCAGCACGTAGCCGCCAGCGTCGAGCCGGCGTTCAATGTCATAGGGAGATGGACCGCCGTCGAAGAACGAAAACAGGCCTTGCGCCTTCGCCGCAGGCGATATCGCAAGGAGGACGGCGGCCGCCGCCGCGAGTTGCGCGAAGCGTCTCGCCTTCCAAGCGGCGCTCTGATTGTCGATCATGCTTTCGATCTCCCGTACGGCGGCCCAGTCGGATAACTCTTCCCTAAGAATTGCGGCGGCCGTGCGGCGCTCCGGCCAATGCGATCAGCGCGTCGACTTCGCTGTCGCCGGTTTCGAACGAAGTCACCAACCGCACTATCGTCTCGCCCGCGCGCGGCGCCTCGTCGGGCGCCATAGAGCGCGAGCTCCAATGATGAAATACCGCGCCGGCGGCGCGCCACGCCGAGGCGAGTTCGTCCGGCGCGACGACGAAGACTTCGTTGACCTCCGTCGGCCACGCCAGCCGCACGCCCGGCGCCGCAACGAGCCCTTGCGAAAGACGCGCCGCGGCGGCGTTGGCGCGCCGCGCGAGGTCGAGCCAAAGTCCGTCTGTCAGATAGGCCTCCATTTGCGCGCCGAGGAACCGGCCCTTGGACAGCGTCTGCCCGGCGCGCTTGCGTTGGTAAGCGAAGCCGGCGGCTCTTTCGGGATCGAAAAAGATCACCGCCTCGCAAGCGAGCCCGCCGTTCTTGGTCGCGCCGAGCGAGAGCGCGTCGACGCCGACCCGCCAGGTCATGTCGGCGGGCGAAACCCCGGCCGAGGCGAGCGCATTGGCGAAGCGCGCGCCGTCCATATGCACGGCGAGCCCCGCTTCGTGGGCGACCGCGGCCAGCGCTGCGACGTCATCGGGTCCATAGATCGTGCCCGCTTCGCTCGCCTGACTGAGCGACAGCGCGGCGGGCTGTGTCGTCTTGACCTGCCCACGCGGGAAGCGGGCGAGCGTCTCGCGCAACGCATCGGGCGCGATTTTTCCCGCGAGGCCGGGAATGCCGACGAGTTTCGCCCCCGCGGTGAAGAACTCGGGCGCGCCGCATTCGTCCTCTTGGATATGCGCTTCCTCGTGGCAGAAGACGGCCTCCCAGGGCCGCGTCAGCGCGCTGAGCGCCAGCGCGTTGGCGGCGGTGCCGGTGGCGACGAGAAAGGCGGAGACGCGACGCTCGAAAACCTCAGCGATCCGGGCTTCGGCGCGCCGGGTATAATCGTCGGCGCCGTAGGCCGGCGCGTTGATGCGACTGGACCTGACGATCGCTTCGAGGATTTCCGGCGCCACTCCTGCGCCGTTGTCGCTTGCAAAGTTCATTCGCCTGAGCCTCGTTGGGCGGCGGCGCCGCGGCCCGGCTTCATGCCCGGCCAACGCTCTCTTGGCAATCTCCGAATGGGAGAGGCTCGGCCGAAAAAAACTCGCTACGACGCGCCGTCGCGTCTTGTGTCCGGCTAGCGTTTCTGGCATCGTCACGCAAGATAGGACAGTCGTGCTGACCATTTAAGGGTCTGACCGACGCGAAGGCGAAGAGCGATGTCGGACACGCCGATCAAAACGGATCGAAAAAAACCCGCCACGTGAAGCCGTTACGGCTGTCACGGATTTGCAGCCGCCTTTGTCCGATAAAAGCCAGCCCATACTTACGAAATACGGTCGGATTGCAGCGCGACCGCGCCGGGGAGCGGAGAGATGAACGCCAGGACCCAAGAAACCCAGCGCCGCCGCGAAACGCTCGGCGCGTCGTCGGCCTCCGCCGCGCGCGGCGCCGACCCCTTGGCGCCACGCGCACAGGGTCTTTACGATCCGGGACGGGAGCACGATTCATGCGGCGTAGGCGTGGTGGCCGACATGAAGGGCCACAAGTCGCACGCCATTCTGCAAAAGGGTTTGCAGATCCTCGTCAATCTCGACCATCGCGGCGCCGTCGGCGCCGACGTGACGCTTGGCGACGGCTGCGGCGTTTTGACGCAAATTCCGCACGGATTTTTCGCGCGCGAATGCGAAAAGCTGGCGATGAAGCTGCCCGAGCCCGGCTATTACGCCATCGGACAATTCTTCATGCCGCGCGACCAGGCGGCGCGCGCCGAAATCGAGGCGATCGTCGAGGAGACCGTTGCCTCGGAGGGACACATCCTCATCGGCTGGCGCGACATTCCCGTCGACAATTCGGCCCTTGGCGAGCGGGTGAAAGCGGTCGAGCCGGTGCAACGGCAGATCTTCATCGGCCGCCCGCCGAACGTCGCCGACGAGGACGCCTTCGAGCTCAAGCTGTTCATCTTGCGCAAGGTCATCTCCAATCGCGTCTACGCCCTCGGCGGCGAGCGCACCGCCGAGTATTATCCGGTCTCGCTGTCCTGCCGCACGATCGTCTACAAGGGCATGGTGCTGGTTCGTCAGCTCGCGCCCTATTACAAGGATCTGCTCGACCCGTGCTTCGAGACCGCCCTGGCGCTGGTGCATCAGCGCTTCGCCACCAACACCTTCCCGTCCTGGCGGCTCGCTCATCCTTACCGCATGGTCGCTCATAACGGCGAGATCAATACGCTGCGCGGCAACGTCAACTGGATGGCGGCGCGCCAGGCGAACGTCGATTCGGAGTTGTTCGGCAACGATATCTCGAAGTTGTGGCCGATCTCCTACGAAGGTCAGTCGGACACCGCCTGCTTCGACAACGCGCTCGAATTCCTGGTGCGCGGCGGCTACTCGCTTGCCCACGCCATGATGATGTTGATCCCGGAAGCTTGGGCCGGCAATCCGCTGATGGACGAGGAACGGCGCGATTTCTACGAGTATCACGCCGCGCTGATGGAGCCGTGGGACGGGCCTGCGGCGATGGCCTTCACCGACGGGCGCCAGATCGGCGCGACGCTCGACCGCAACGGCCTGCGGCCGGCGCGCTACTTCGTCACCGATGACGGCCTCTTCGTGCTCGCCTCCGAAATGGGCGTGTTGCCCGTGCCCGAGGACAGCATCGTCGCCAAGTGGCGCCTGCAGCCCGGCAAGATGCTGCTCGTCGATCTTGCCGAGCATCGCATCGTCTCCGACGCCGAGATTAAGCAATCGCTGTCGCGCGCCAATCCGTACCGGGAGTGGCTCGAGAAGACTCAGATCGTGCTCGAGGAGCTCAACCCCGTCGAGCCGCGCGCTTCGCGCACCGACGTCTCGCTGCTCGATCGCCAACAGGCCTTCGGCTACACGCAGGAAGATCTGGCTTTCCTGCTTTCGCCGATGGCGACGACGGGCCAGGAGGCCGTCGGCTCGATGGGCGCCGACACGCCGATCTCGGCGCTGTCGGATAAGTCGAAGCTGCTCTATACCTACTTCAAGCAGAATTTCGCGCAAGTGACCAACCCGCCGATCGATCCGATCCGCGAGGAGCTCGTCATGAGCCTCGTCTCGTTCATCGGGCCGCGGCCGAACTTGTTCGATCTGGCCGGCAACGCTCGGCGCAAGCGGCTGGAAGTGCGACAGCCGATCCTCACCAACGAGGACCTGGAGAAGATCCGCTGCATCGGCCATTTCGAGGATTCCTTCGACACCAAGACGCTCGACATCACCTACGACGTTGAGCGGCGGGCCGCTGGAATGGAAGAGGCGCTGCGGCGCCTTTGCGAACGCGCCGAAGCGGCGGTGCTCGGCCGCTACAATATCATCATCCTCTCCGACCGGATGGTCGGGCCGGACCGCATTCCGATCCCCGCCCTCCTCGCCACCGCCGCGGTGCATCACCACCTCATCCGCAAGGGGCTGCGCACGGCGGTCGGCCTCGTCGTCGAGACCGGCGAAGCGCGCGAGGTCCATCACTTCGCCTGCTTGGCCGGCTATGGCGCCGAAGCGATCAATCCTTATCTCGCCTTCGAAACGCTGGCCGCGATGGCCAAGGACCTGCCCGAGGAAATCACCGCCTACGAGGGCGTCAAGCGCTTCATCAAGGCGATCGACAAGGGCCTGCTCAAGGTCATGTCGAAGATGGGCATTTCGACCTATCAGTCCTATTGCGGCGCCCAGATCTTCGATGCGGTCGGTCTATCGAAGGCCTTCATCGACCAGTTCTTTTTTGGCACGGCGACGCGCATCGAAGGCGCCGGGCTATGCGAAATCGCCGAAGAAACCGCGTGGCGCCACGCCGAGGCGTTCGGAGCCTCGCCGGTGTTGCGTGCGGCGCTCGAAGTCGGGGGCGAATACGCGTATCGGCTGCGCGGCGAGGCGCATTGCTGGACGCCGCAGACCGTCGCTTTGCTGCAACACGCGGTGCGCGGCAACGCTAAAGACAAGTACGAGGCATACGCCCAGCTGCTCAATGAGCAGAGCGAGCATCATTTGACCATTCGCGGCCTGTTCCGTGTGCGCGTCGCCGACGAGGACGGGCGCAAGCCCGTGCCGCTTGCCGAGGTCGAGCCCGCGGCCTCGATCGTTAGGCGCTTCTCGACCGGCGCCATGTCGTTTGGCTCGATCTCGCGCGAAGCCCACACGACATTGGCGATCGCGATGAACCGCATCGGCGGTAAGTCGAACACCGGCGAAGGCGGCGAAGAGCCGGATCGCTTCAAGCGCATGCCGAACGGCGATTCGATGCGCTCGGCGATCAAGCAGGTCGCGTCGGGCCGCTTCGGCGTGACCACGGAATATCTGGTCAATTCCGACATGATGCAGATCAAGATGGCGCAGGGGGCCAAGCCCGGCGAAGGCGGACAATTGCCCGGCCACAAGGTCGACGCGGTGATCGCCAAGGTGCGCCACTCGACGCAAGGGGTCGGCCTAATCTCGCCGCCGCCGCACCACGACATCTACTCGATCGAGGATCTGAAGCAGCTCGTCTATGATCTCAAGAACGTCAATCCGCAAGGGCTTGTGTCGGTCAAGCTCGTCTCGGAGGTCGGCGTCGGCACGGTCGCTGCGGGCGTCGCCAAGTGCAAGGCCGATCACGTGACGATCTCGGGCTTCGAAGGCGGCACCGGCGCTTCGCCGCTGACGTCGATCAAGCATGCGGGATCGCCATGGGAAATCGGCTTGGCCGAAACCCATCAGACCTTGGTGCTGAACGGCTTGCGTTCGCGCATAAGCGTCCAGGTCGACGGCGGCGTGCGCACCGGACGCGACGTCGTGGTGGGGGCGCTGCTCGGCGCCGACGAATTCGGCTTCTCCACCGCGCCGCTCATCGCTGCCGGCTGCATCATGATGCGCAAATGTCATCTCAACACCTGTCCCGTCGGCGTCGCCACGCAAGACCCGGTGTTGCGCAAGCGCTTCGTCGGCCAGCCCGAACACGTCATCAACTTCTTCTTCTTCGTCGCCGAGGAAGTGCGCGCGTTGATGGCGGCAATGGGCTATCGCTCCTTCGACGAGTTGGTCGGCCAGAGCCAGATGCTCGACAAGGCGCGGTTGGTCGCCCAAGCGAAGGCGCGCGGGCTCGATTTCTCCAAGCTGTTCTACAAGCCGACACCGTGGCCGAGCGACGCAATTCATCATTGCGCCGAGCAGGATCATGGCCTCGAACGCGTGCTCGACCGCCGCCTGATCGCCGAGACGCGGGACGCGATCGAGCACGGCAAGCACGTCCGACTGGAGATGGCGATTCGCAACTCAGACCGCTCAACCGGCGCCATGTTGTCGGGCGAAATCGCCCGGCGCTACGGCCACGTCGGTCTGCGCGACGAGGCGATCCATATCAAGTTCAAGGGCACGGCCGGCCAGAGTTTCGGCGCCTTCCTCGCCAAGGGGGTGACGCTCGAACTCGAAGGCGAGGCCAACGACTACGTCGGCAAAGGCCTGTCGGGCGGGCGCATCATCGCCTATCCGCCCAAGGAGGCGGAGAAGCTCGTTCCAGAGCGCTCGATCATCGTCGGCAACACGGTGCTCTATGGCGCGATCGCCGGCGAGTGCTACTTCCGCGGAGTCGCGGGCGAACGCTTCGGCGTGCGCAATTCCGGCGCGATCGCCGTCGTCGAGGGCGCGGGCGATCACGGCTGTGAATACATGACCGGCGGCATCATCGTCGTCATCGGCGAAACCGGACGCAACTTCGCCGCCGGGATGTCCGGCGGCATCGCCTATGTGCTCGACGAGAGCGGCGATTTCGCCGAGCGGTGCAATCTGTCGATGGTCGAGCTGGAGCCCGTCGCCGCCGAGGAAGAGGCGATGCAGCGCCACCATCATTCGGGCGGCGATCTGCAAGGCCATGGCCGCGTCGACGTGATGAGCGACATGAGCCGTTTCGACGCGGAGCGTCTTCATCAGCTCATCGCCAACCACGCTCGCTACACCGGTTCGACGCGGGCGCGCGAAATTCTGGAGAACTGGGAGGCGACGGCGCCGAAGTTCCGCAAGGTGATGCCTGTCGAGTACCGCCGCGCGCTCGCCGAGCTGGCGGCGAGCCGATCGCACGAAGTCCTGCTGGCGGCGGGGGAGTGAGGAGGGCTCCGTCTGCCGCCTGCGGGCGGGCATTGGGGCGAGGGGCGTGGCGCGGCCCTTCATCCGACGCGACGCGCCGCGCTATCTCCCAAGGCGGGAGATGAACGTTCCGAGGACTAGCATCGTTTGGATGGGGGCATGGGCAAGATCACAGGCTTTCTGAGGGAGGTTCGCGCTGCACGCTCGAGCGCGCGGGGGGCGCCGCGCCCATGAGGGTCTTTGGCGATCTCAAATCCGGCAATTGCCAGAAAGTGAAGGCGACCGCCGATTGTCTGGGTGTCTCTTACGAGTGGGTCGACGTCGACATCACAAACGGGGAGTCGCGGACGCCGGAGTTTCTGGCGATGAACCCGGCCGGACAGGTCCCAGTCGTCGTTTTCGACGACGGACGCGCGCTCGCGCAGTCGAACGCCATCGTGCGCCATCTCGCACGCGGCAGTTCACTGATTCCCGACGATCCCTTCGATCAGGCGAAGGCCGACGAATGGATGTTTTGGGAACAGTACAGCCACGAGCCCTACCTCGCGGTGGCGCGCTATCAGCTGGTCTATTTGCACAAGCGCAAGAGTGAATTAGAGCCGAAGATCATCGAGCGAGGCGAACGGGCGCTCGATCGTCTCGAGCTCGGCCTGACTGGCCGGAACTACCTCGTCGGCGACCGGCTCAGCGTTGGCGATATCGCTTTGCTGCCCTATACGCGGCTCGCGCATGAAGGCGGCTTCGATCTTGCGGGACGCACGGCGATCCGCAATTGGATCGAGCGTTGCGAGCAGCGCTTGAGGTTTGGTTGAGGCCTCGCCTCGGAACGGACACGGGGAAGACGCGACGATGGGCAAGGTTACGGGCTTTCTGGAGATCGACCGCGTGGATCGGCGCTACGCCCCAGCCTCCGATCGCATTCGCCATTATCGCGAATTCGTCCTGCCGCTCAGCGAAGAGTCGACGCGCAATCAGGCCGCGCGCTGCATGAATTGCGGCATCCCCTACTGTCATAACGGCTGCCCGGTGAACAACCAGATTCCGGACTGGAACGATCTGGTCTATCGCGGCGACTGGCAGGAAGCGGCGCGCAATCTGCACAGCACCAACAATTTTCCCGAGTTCACCGGCCGCGTTTGTCCGGCGCCGTGCGAGGCGTCGTGCACGCTCAACATTCAAGACTCGCCCGTCACCATCAAGACGATCGAATGCGCGATCGTCGATCGCGCTTGGGCGGAAGGTTGGATCAAGCCCGAGCCTGCGGCGCGTGCGACCGGCAAGCGCGTCGCGGTGGTGGGTTCCGGGCCGGCGGGGCTCGCCTGCGCCCAGCAGCTCGCGCGCGTCGGCCATGAAGTTCACGTCTACGAGAGGAACGCTCGGGCCGGCGGCCTGTTGCGTTATGGCATTCCCGACTTCAAGCTTGAAAAGCGTCACATCGATCGGCGCGTCGAGCAGATGAAGGCGGAGGGCGTCGTCTTCCACTGCAACGTCATGGTCGGGCGCGACGTCGGCGCGGCGGCGCTCGTCGACGCCTACGACGCCGTCGCGCTCGCCGGCGGGGCCGAGGCGCCACGCGACCTGCCCGTTCCGGGCCGCGACCTCGGCGGCGTTCATTTCGCCATGGAATTCCTCCCTCAGCAGAACCGGCGCGTCTCCGGCGAGCCGATCGAAACGAACGAGCCAATCCACGCGGCCGGCAAGCAAGTCGTCGTTATCGGCGGCGGCGACACTGGATCGGATTGCATCGGCACTTCGATTCGTCAGGGCGCGCTCAAGGTGACGCAACTCGAAATCTTACCGGCGCCGCCCAAGCAGGAAGACAAGATGCTGAACTGGCCAAACTGGCCGGTGAAGCTGCGCACGTCATCGAGCCATGAGGAGGGCGCAGAACGCGATTTTGCGGTGATGACCAGCGCCTTCACCGGCGAGAACGGCGTCGTGACCGGCATCGATTGCGTGCGCGTCGACGACCGGATGCAGCCGATTGCGGGGACCGAATTCGCCCTAAAGGCCAACTTGGTGCTGCTCGCGATGGGCTTCGTTTCGCCGGTTCGCGAGGGCATGCTGAACGAACTCGCGATCGCGCTCGACGCCCGCGGCAACGTCGCCGCCGACACGGCGCGCTATGCTTCCAGCCGCGCCAAGGTCTTCGCCTGCGGCGACATGCGCCGCGGCCAGTCGCTGGTCGTCTGGGCGATCCGCGAGGGGCGCCAATGCGCCGCGGCGATCGACGAAACGCTGATGGGCGCGACCGTTCTGCCGAGGTGAGCGCGCCGCCAATTGGCGCGGCCGGCTCAGGTCAGCTCACGTCGACGACCTTGAAGGTGATGAGATCGCCGTCCTCTTCGCGGATCGACACATATTCGCCGACGTTGAAAGCATGGTCGCCGAAGCGATAGCCGGCTTCCTCCTCCCCCTGCGCCGCCGTTCCGTACTCGAACGCCCACGTCGAGCCGCCCCGTCCGCCAGGGCGATGCGCGAGCAGGCCGCGCTGCGGCGGTTCGTTGCCCCAAAAGCGATGGACGAAGCATTCGCCGCGGCGGGCTTTCCAAGCCTCAACGTCGATATGTCCGGCGGCCGTCATCGGCGCGAGGAACTCGTAGCCGTGCCGGTTCGAACCGTCGGGAAATTCCTTTGAGCGTGCGGCGTGCAGCGTCACTCTCTTCAACGCCGGACGGACGGTCGCGGTCATATCTCTTTCCTTCTGCTGGCGATTCTTATCCCGGCGCAGCGCACTTGTCTCGCCCGTATATTAGAGCAACGTGGCTTTCTTGCCGCTGCGCACGACCATCACCGTGCAGGATGCGTGGCGTACGATGGCGGCGGCGCTCGAGCCCAGGAGATAAGTCGCCATCGATCGCTTGTGCGCCCCCACGATGATAAGATCGGCTGGCCATTCCTCGGCCTCGGCGAGCAATTCGGGATAAACGGCGCCAATGCGCACGACGGTGGCGAGCGATTCCTTCGGCCTGTCGAGAGAGGCGGCCATGCGCTCGAGCTCCGCTTTCTCGTAAACGCCGAGTTCGTCGTAAACCGACTGCGGGATCACCGCCATCGGCGATGCGATGACGACCGGGCTCGTCACGTGAATCAGCCGGATGTCGGAGTTGAAGGCCTTGGCCACGCTCACGGCCGGCTCGATCGCCTCCTTGGCGATCTCCGGTTCGGCGATATCGACCGGCAGCAGAATCCTGCGAAACATGGCCGCTCTCCCCGTCGCGGCGCGGCCCGGAACGCCTTCCAGTCGCGACGCGTCTCGGCGCGAGGATGCCCCCCCGGCGACCGCCAAATCATTGACACAGCTCAACCCGCTTCGAGCCCAAGCGGCCCGACGGCGCGGAGCGCGCCTCCGCGGCCTCTCGGCGCGGAATCGTCTGCGGCAAGGCTTGCCACGAGCGCCCCGACAGCGCAACAATGGGCTATTGGCGAGGGATCTCGCGCGCTCGCGAGCAATCCACAATCGACAAGGGAGGAGGCGAGAATGATCCGGGCGAAGACCGTCTTTGCGCTTGGCGGCGTGCTATGCGCATGTTTCTTTGCTATCAGCGCGTTTGCCGATTCCAACAAGGTGGTGATCGGCGACATCGACGACATGTCCGGCCCCTACGCCGACGTCATTGGTCCGAAGGGCGTCGATGCGGTGAGAATGGCGATCGCCGATTTCGGCGGATCCGTGCTGGGGCAACCGATCGAATTGCTGACTTACGACCATCAGAACAAGCCGGACCTCGGCGTGCAGAAATTCCGCGAATGGGCGGACAGCGATGGCCTCACCATGGTGCTCGGCGGCTCCAACACCGGGGTCAGCCTCGCCATCAACGCGGCGGTGAAAGAGAAGAAAATCCCCTTCTTCGCCATCGGCGCGGCGGGGGCCTCGCTGACCGGCAAGGATTGCTCGCGCTACACCGTCCATTATGCTTACGACACCACCGCGCTCGCCAACGGCACGGCGAAGACGATCCTGAAACAGGGCGGCAAGTCGTGGTTCTTCCTCACCGCCGACTACGCCTTCGGCACGCAGTTGCAGGACGCGGCCGCCAAGGTCGTGACCGCGAACGGCGGAACGGTGGCCGGCGCCGTACGCGTGCCGCTGGGAACCTCCGACTTCGCCTCCTATTTGTTGCAGGCGCAGAGCTCGGGCGCGCAGGTTCTCGGCCTCGCCAACGCCGGCACCGATTTCTCCAACTCGTTGAAGGCCGCCAATGAGTTTGGCATTGCCAAGACAATGAAGCCTGCAGCGCTGCTCGCCTTCCTGACCGACATCAAGGCCATCGGCCTCGACGCCGCCCAGGGCCTCTATCTGACGGATGGCTGGTACTGGGATCTCAACGACAAGACGCGCGCGTTCGGCAAGCAGTTCCTCGCCAAGACCGACCGCGAGCCGACGATGCCGCAGGCGGCGATCTACTCGGCAACGTTGACCTATCTGAATGCGGTCAAGGCGGCCGGCTCGACCGACCCGGACAAAGTCATGGCCGAACTTCACAAGGCCAAGATCGACGACATCTTCACGTCGAACGGCGTAATCCGGGCCGACGGCTTGATGGAGCACGAGATGTACATCATGCAGGTCAAGACGCCGTCGGAGTCAAAGGGTCCCTGGGACTTCTACAAGCTCGTCGACACCATGAGCGGCGACGAGGCCTTCGGCAAGCTCGCCGACTCCGCCTGCCCGC
This sequence comes from uncultured Alphaproteobacteria bacterium, assembly GCA_963755075.1. Classification (GTDB taxonomy): domain Bacteria; phylum Pseudomonadota; class Alphaproteobacteria; order Rhizobiales; family Beijerinckiaceae; genus Roseiarcus. The sequence goes on along the minus strand of CAVWKL010000124.1, from coordinate 11,516 downwards.
TGGTCGCGAAGTAACCGGCGGCGAATCGCGCCCGCCTCGGCCGGCGCGATCGGCTCAATGCTGCAGCACGTATTGACCCGGCGCGGGTTCGATCGGCGGAAATCGTTTTGAGCCCAGCGCGGGCGGCGGCGCATGGGCGCTCGCGTGCGCGTCGAGCCAGGCGGCCCAGGCCGGCCACCACGAGCCCTCGCGGCGTTCCGCCTTCGACAGCCACTGGTCCGGCCCGAGATAGTGGGCGCCGGGCATGCGGCGGGCGATCCAGAATTGCCGATTCGCCTGTCCGGGCGGACTCACGACGCCGACGTTGTGCCCGCCCGAGACGAGAGCAAAGGTGAGGTCGGCGCCGTTGAGCAGGTGGATCTTGTGCACCGAGCGCCACGGCGCGATGTGATCGCGATCGGTCGCCAGCACGAACAGTGGCAAGCCGATGTCGCTGAGCGCGACCGGTTTGCCGTCCACGGAAAGACGCCCTTCCGCGAGTTCGTTGCGCAGGAACAGGCGCCGCAGATACTGGCCGTGCATGCGCGCGGGCATTCGCGTCGCGTCGGCGTTCCAAGCCATGAGATCGCTTGGGTGCTCACGTTGGCCGACGAGATAGGACTTGACCAATCGCGACCAAACAAGATCATTGGAGCGCAGGAACTGAAAGGCGCCGGCCATCTGGCCGCTGTCGAGATAGCCCTGCGCCCGCATGACGTCGTCGAGAAACGCCAACTGGTCCTCGGTGATGAACACTTGCAGTTCGCCGGCCTCGGTGAAATCCGTCTGCGCGCATAGAAGCGTCACGCCCGCCAACCTGTCGTCGCCGTCCCTCGCCATCGCCGCCGCGGCGATCGTCAGCAAGGCGCCGCCGAGGCAATAGCCGCAAGCCTGCGTCTTCGCGCCCTTGCAGATGTCGCCGATTGCGTCCAACGCCGCCATCATGCCCTTGACGCGATAGTCATCGAGCGAAAGATCGCGAAGCTCGACGTCCGGATTGCGCCAGGAAATCGCAAAGACCGTGTGCCCTTGAGCGACGAGGTAGCGGATCAGGGAATCCTCGGGCGTTAAGTCGAGGATGTAGTATTTCATGATCCAGGCCGGCACGATCAGCACCGGCTCGCGCGCGACCTGAGGCGTCGTCGGCGCATATTGGATCAGTTCGATCAATTCGTTGCGCAAGACTACGGCGCCGGGCGTAGCGGCGAGGTCGCGTCCGACGTGGAACGTCTCGACGCCGCTCCCGCCGAGGAACGCCGCCCGGACGTCGGCGACGAAGTTCGCCGCCCCCCGAAGAAAATTGCCGCCTCCCGTCTCCTGTGCGGCGCGGATGACCTCCGGATTGAGCCAGGGCGCGTTCGACGGCGAAAACATGTCGATCGACTGGCGGATGCCGAAGGCGACGACGCGCTTGTCGCCTTCATTGACTCCCGGCGGGCCGGCGGCCGCCTCGCCCCACCATTCCTCGGCGAGAAGAAACGCCTGGGCGTAGAGATTGAACGGCGGCCGGCGCCAATCGGCATCTTGAAAGCGATGGTCGCCCGGCGGCGGCTCGATCGCCGTCTTGCCCATGAGCGCGTCGCCGAAGCGCACCGCCTTGTCGACCGCCGCCACGGCCAGTTGCGCGCGGCAGAAGGGAGCGTTGGCGAAGTGGACGCCCCAATCGAAATAGGCGAGCCCTTGCGCGATCGGCGACAGACCGCCGGACGCGCGCCCCTGCGCGGCGTGAATCAGTCCGTCGAGAACTGTCCCGCTAGCCCATAGCGCGCCCCTTCCCGCCGCAGCGGTTTGCGGCTCGAGATCCGTGGGTGCCGGCTTCGACGCAACCTTCGAACCCATCGCCGAGCCCTCGATTATCGCGGCCCTTGCGACCGCGGCTCAGTGGGACAAGAACACTGGCACGGTCATGCTCCCCAGAAGCGTGCGCGTCACGCCGCCGAGGATCGCCTCGCGTAGGCGGGAATGCCCATAACCGCCGGCGACGATCATGTCCGCGCTCATGTCGGCGGCGTGAGACAAAAGGATGTTGGCGGGGTCGCCGTCGCCGGGGATGCGCCGGAAACTCGCGTCGACGCCTCGCCGGGCGAAACGGCGCGCGATGCGCTCGCCGCTCGTCACGACGGATTGCGATGAGATCGCCGAACCCGTGGCGACGATCTCGACGCGCTCGGCGCGCGCCAGCAGCGGCGCCGCGTCGCCGAGCGCGCGCGCCGCGGCCCGGCTGCCGTCCCACGCCCCGACGAACCGTTCGAATCGCGCGGGATCGCGTTGGATGCCGGGCACGACGACGACGGGCCGCCCGCTCTCGGCGAGCAGCGCGCCGGTCAGGTCGTTCATGTTCGGCGGCCGTCCCGGCTCGACCTGTTCGACGATGACGAGATCGAAGCAGCGGGCGAATAGCGGAATGTCCCTCGGCTCGAGGTTGCCTGGACCGTCGAAATCGACGATTTCCGCCTCGACGCCGGCCGCTTTCGCCCGCATGCCGAAGTCCTCAAGCATTTGGCGAGCGCGGGCGTCACGCGCCTCATGGTCGCCGCGGGCGTATTCGAGACGCGCCTCGAGCGACCCGTCCGTCATCAGGGACAAGTCCCGTCGAGGCCGCGCCGCCGTGACGCAACATTCGAATCGTTGCGCCAGCGCTAGGGCGTAAGGCGTCGCGGCCTTGTCGGAATCTTCGAGAACGACCAGGATGTCTTTGAGCATTTTTCAGCCCGCAAAATGCAGAAGAACCTAAGTCAGGGTATTTTCCCGCGTTTCTTAAGTTCTACATTGATGTACCGCAAGGAGGTCGTCGCGGTCGCGGTCTTCGCCGACCGTCTTTCGATTAACGCTTTGTTGGTGCTGAATCGAGTTTGGCGAACAAACGGTGAAAAAGAAGGGTAAAATTCTCCTCGTCCGCTCGCCAAGCGGACCTGAGGAGCATTTGTCATGCGTCGCTTCGCCTCGTCGCTGTTGCCGCTCGCCTTATTGCTCGCCGCTTCCGGCGCCGCGGCGGCCGATCTCAATCGTACGGACACCGGCCCCAATGGCGCGGACTTTTCCGGCGTCGAACTCGGCCCCGACCTGGGGGTGGCGCTGGGCTCGGCGAGTTCGGCCAGTGTTTCCGGCGCGGTCGGCGGCGCGCATATCGGCTATAACTTTCAGGCCGCCAGAATCGTCGGCGGCGTCGAAGCGGACGGAATGTTCAGTTCGATCAAGAGCGGGACGCTGGGGACGGCGTCCTTCAGCCAAGATTTCCTGTCGTCGGCGCGCGTCAAGGGCGGCTATGCCTTCGGCAACCTGCTCGCCTACGGCACGCTCGGCTGGGCCTGGTCGACAACGAACTATCAGGACCGCGGCGCTTCAAGCGACGAGACGGTCAAGGGGGTCGCCTTCGGCGCAGGCGCGGAATTTGCGATCTCGCGCAATGTCTCGCTGCGGGCCGAGCTGCTGCGCTACGATTTTGGCGGCGCGACCTATCGGACGCCGTTCTCGTCGCAATCGCTGACGACGTCGACCAACGTGGTTCGCGTCGGCGCAAGCGTCCATTTCTGATTGCGGCGCCGCCTTCGGGGTGAAGGCGCGAGCGGATCGCGGCGCGCCCTATCGGCCGGTCTGAGCGCGATGGCGCAAGAAAGCGTCGGCGAGCACACAGGCGACCATCGCTTCGCCCACCGGCGCGGCCCGGATGCCGACGCAAGGGTCGTGCCGCCCCTTGGTGACGATCTCGACCTCCTCCCCGGCGCGGGTGACCGTGCGGCGCGGCGACAGGATCGACGACGTCGGCTTGACCGCGAAGCGCACCACGATCGGCTGGCCCGTGGCGATGCCGCCGAGGATTCCGCCGGCATGGTTGGAGAGGAACCGCGGTCGGCCGTCGGCGCCGGCGCGCATTTCGTCGGCGTTGTCTTCGCCCGAAAGCTCCGCCGCGGCGAAACCGTCGCCGATCTCCACGCCTTTGACTGCGTTGACGCTCATCAGCGCGCTCGCCAGCTCGCCGTCGAGCTTGCCGTAGATCGGCGCGCCCCAACCGGCCGGAACGCCCTCGGCGACGATCTCGACCACCGCCCCGACCGAAGAGCCGGCTTTTCGCACGTCGTCGAGATAGGCGCCAAATCGCGCCGCCGCCTCGGCATCCGGACAGAAGAACGGATTGCGGGCCGCCTCCTCCCAATCCCATCGCGCCCGATCGATCTTCAGCTTGCCCATCTGCACCAACGCGGCGCGGATGGCGACGCCGGGCACGACCTTGCGGGCGATCGCCCCGGCCGCGACCCGGGCCGCCGTCTCGCGCGCCGAGGAGCGCCCGCCGCCGCGATAGTCGCGAACGCCGTACTTGGCTTCGTAGACGTAGTCGGCGTGGCCCGGGCGATATTTGTCCTTGATGTCGCTATAGTCCTTGGAGCGTTTATCGACATTTTCGATGAGGACGGCGATCGGCGCGCCGGTCGTCACCTGCCGACCGTTGCGCTCGTCGATCATCACGCCCGAAAGGAGGCGGGCCACGTCGGGCTCGCGCCGCTGCGTGGTGAAGCGTGAGGTTCCGGGGCGGCGCCGGTCGAGATCGGCCTGAATATCGGCGACATCGAGCGGAATCAGCGGCGGACAGCCGTCGACCACGCAGCCGATCCCGGCCCCGTGGCTTTCGCCGAAGGTGGTGACACGGAAGAGATGACCGAAAGTGTTATGGGACATGCGCGACGCTCCATCGTTTCTTAGGAAGCCGTCGCTGCGGCGTCAAACCTCGCGAGGGGGACGAGAGAGGCCGCTGCGCGAGCGCGCAGCCGGGCGGCCCGGGGCGTCTGCGGCGGAAAGCCGCGATCAAATCGAAGCCGCCCGAACGAGGCCGAGGGGGAACTTGCATATTGTTCATCGCCAATTCAGGTTCGATAATCCATTGAGTGGACGAGTCGTTGACTATGCTCGCAGACTCGCAATGGAGAAACAAAAATGCTGAAGAAGCTTGCCGCAATTGGCCTGGGGGCCGCCCTCATCCTTACGCCCGTCGTGACGATGGCGCAGACCGCCCCGGCCCCGACCGAGACCCCGATGGCCTCGCCCTCGCCGACGATGTCGCCGATGAAGATGACCAAGAAACCGATGGTCAAGAAGCACGTCGTCAAGAAGCCCATGGTCAAGAAACACGTCGTCAAGAAGCCCATGGTCAAGAAGCCGATGGTCAAGAAGCCCATGCCGAAGCCGACCCCGTCGGAAACGCCGAAGAGCTAATTTGGGTTGACGCGCGCGCCTCGGGCGCCGGCGAAACGCCGGGCGGCCGAGGTGCCTAATGCAACGGCCGCCTTCGCTCGATGGGCGAAGCGGCCGTTTTCGTTGGCGGACGGGTCGATCGCCTTGCCGGACTTTCCGGGCCTCCCCTTTTCTCCCGCGGCCGCCCCGTGCCAGACTGCGCCAATCCGGAGGACGCCGTGGCGCGGGTCGATTTTTGGTACGAATTCGCCAGCACCTATTCCTATCCCGCGGCGATGCGAATCGAGGCGCTCGCCGCGACGCGCGGGGCGACCGTCGCCTGGCGGCCGTTTCTGCTCGGCCCGTTGTTCGCCGAACAGGGCTGGCGCGATTCGCCGTTTAACATCTATCCCGCCAAGGGCCGCTACATGTGGCGCGACTTGCAGCGCATCTGCGACGCGCTCTGGGCTCCCCTTTACGCGCCCTGATCCCTTCCCGCAAAACAGCCTCCTCGCCGCGCGCCTCGCGCTGGCGCTCGAAGGCGAGAGCCGGGCCGCTTTCTCGCGCGCGGTCTACCGGGCCGAGTTCGGCGAAGGCCGACCGATCGGCGAAGCGGCGACGCTTGCGGCGGCGCTGAGCGAAATCGGCGTCGAACCCGAGCCGGCGTTGGCGCGCGCCCAGGACGGCGCCAACAAGGCGCGTCTGAAGGCCGAATGCGCGCTCGCCAAGGGCCTCGGCCTGCCCGGCGCGCCGTGTCTCGTCGCCGCGGACGGCGAGATCTTCTGGGGCAACGATCGGCTCGAACAGGGGCTCGACTGGGCGATCGGCGTCACGGCGCGTCGGGCCGACGCCGGCAACGGGGGCTGACGATGAAAAGCTGCCGATTCGCGCTCATGGCGGCGTGCGTATGTTGCCTCGCCGCGTTGGCCGCGCCTCGCGGCGCGAGCGCCGACAACGGTTGGGCCGCCTACGTCAACGACCGCTACGGCACGACCATCTCCTATCCCGCGCCGCGCTTCGCGATGCAGCCGCCGCCGGAAGATGACGACGGGCGCACGCTGATCGCCGCCGACGGCGCCGAGATCCTCGTCTTCGCCGCCTATAGCGCGCTCAACGAGACGCTCGCATCGAGGCGGGCCTCGCTCAACGGCCCCGACTACGCGCGCACGACCTATCGCGCCAACGGCGCGAACTGGTTCGTCGTCTCCGGATATCGCGACATCGCCGGCGTCGATTCGGTCTTTTACGAGAGATATATTTTTTCGCCCGCCGGCGTGATCCACAGCCTCATCGTCACCTACCCGAGCGCGCTGAAGGGGCTCTACGATCCGATCGTCGCGAAAGTCGCGGCCTCCTTCGCCGGCCCCTAACGGGCGCCCGGCGCTCAGCGTTTACAGCGCGCCGCATTGCTTCAGCGCCTCGATCCGCTCCGTCGTGAACCCGCGCTCGCGCAGGATCGCCTCGCCATGCTCGCCAGGGGCCGCGGGCGGGCCGGCGATTTCCGGCGGGGTGCGCGAGAAGCGCGGCGCGGGGGCCGGCTGCGGCGCGCCGTGGCCGAAGAGAAAGGTCGCGCGCGCGGCGTTGTGGGGATGGCGCGGCGCCTCCTCCATATCCAGCACCGGCGCGACGCAGGCGTCCTCGCCCTCGAGGATCGCGCACCACTCATCGCGCGTCCGCCGCGCGAAGGCCGCCTCGAGGGCGAGGCGCAAGGCCGGCCAATCCGCGGGATTCCAGCGGTCGACGAAGACGCGCGCGTCCAATCCGATCGCGGCGACCAGCGCGGCGAAGAATTGCGGCTCCAGCGCCCCGACCGCGAGCCATTTGCCATCGGCGCAGCGGTAGACGCCGTAGAACGGCGCGCCGCCGTCGAGCGCGTTGGCTTGGCGCTCGTCGCGCCACCGCCCCATCGCCCTGAGGCTGTAAGTCATCGCCATCATCAGCGCGACCCCGTCGGTCATCGCCGCGTCGACGATCTGGCCGCGCCCGCTGGCGCGCGCCTCGAGAAGCGCGCAGACGACGCCGAAGGCGAGCGCCATTGCTCCGCCGCCGAAATCGCCGAGGAGGTTGAGCGGCGGCGCGGGCGCGTCCTTGCCGCCGATCGCGTGCAGCGCGCCGGTCAGCGCGATGTAGTCGATGTCGTGTCCGGCGCTCTTGGCGAGCGGCCCGGTCTGGCCCCAGCCGGTGACGCGGCCGAACACCAGCCCGGGATTGCGCGCCAGGCAGACCTCGGGGCCGAGGCCGAGACGCTCCATCACGCCGGGACGAAAGCCCTCGATCAGCGCGTCCGCCGCCTCGATCAGCTCGAGCGCGGCCGCGATCGCTTCCGGCTTCTTGAGATCGAGGGCGATCGAGCGCCGACCGCGATCGAGAAAGCCGCCGCTCTTGATCGAATCGAAGGCGTCGCCGCCGCCCGCCCCCTTGCGGTCGATGCGAACGACGTCGGCCCCCATGTCCGAGAGCAGCATTCCGGCGAACGGCGCCGGCCCGATGCCGGCCATTTCGACGACCCTGAGGCCGGCCAACGGACCCATGGCGGCTTTCCCCCTCGCGCGGCGCGCTTCGCCTTCGCCATGAAGGCGCCGGCCGCCTTAGCCAAATTCCGCCAGACAGCACTTCTTGTATTTCTTGCCGCTGCCGCAGGGACATGGATCGTTGCGGCCGACGTCGCGAAACGGGTTGACGCGCGGCGCCCCGAACCCCGTGGCCTCTGTCTCGTCAAGCGCCTCATCCTCGGATTCGTCGTCTTCCGAAGACGTCCACGAGGCGAGCGTTTCGATCGCGTCGTCAAACGGCTTAACGCCGTCGGCTTCGAAACCGGCAAGGCCCTTCCCGTCCTGACGCGCGAGCCGCGCTTGCTCATCGAATTCGACCAGGCTGAACTCGTATTCGCCGATGAATTCGTCCTTGTTCAAGGTGGCGACGTCGAGTCGCAGATCGTCGTAACCGAGATTGGCGGCGGTCGTCGCCCAGGTGGCCCAAATGTAGGAATCGCCGCGCGGCTTCATCTCGCGGCGCAATCGCCTGAGGTAGGCGCGCATTTCGTCGTCGCTGAGAACGTTGCTTGCGCGCACGAGATAGCCGAGCGCCTCGAGCGCCGAGGCGCGCGCGAATTCGTCGCCGTCCTCGGACTCGATGGCGCGCTGCAGCGGCGCGGGATCGCCGTCGAAAACGTCGATGAGGACGCCGCTCAACGTCTCCGTCACGCCGTCGCCGAGAAACGCGATCGCGTCTTCGCCCTCGCCGATCAGACGGCACAGCGGCGCATAGGCGCGCTCGTCGCGCTTCTCGCCACAGAGATGGACGATGTAGAAGAGCTCGTCCATGGCGGTCTCGGACCGCGCCGCGCCGGAAGCGAAGACGCGCAGCCTGGCGATGAAGCGCGGCGAGGCTTCGTCCCAATGGTCGAGCGCCCATTGCATCGCCGCGCGCGGCAATTCCTCGGCGGCGGCGAATTGGCGCAGCGCTTCGTCGACATTCATGGCCAGCGACCTCGTCGGCTCGAACTCGGGATCATCATCGCGGCGCGCGGGGCTTTGCGCAACGCCTAATGCTTCCCCCACAGCGCCCGCGCGCTGGCGACGAGCAGCGCGACGCCGGAGGCCAGCAACAGGCCCAGCACCAGCCGCTCGAACGCCTTTTCGCTGAAGCGATGATAGAAGCGCGCGCCGATATAGGAGGGGATCAGCATCGCCGGCGCGACCAGGGCGAAAAGATGGAACGCGGTCGCGTCGAGGGTTCCCGTGCTTGCGTAGGCCGAAAGCGTCAGGACGTGCATGGCGATGTTATAGACCTGCATCGTGGCGCGTCTCAAATCCCGTTTCCAGCCGCGCAGCTGCGTCCAGATCGCCGGCACGGCGCCCGCCATGCCGCCCAATCCGCCGAGCACGCCGCCGATGAGCCCGGCGACCGCGTCGAGACCGCCGCCGCCCGCCTTGAGGCGCGGCGGATCGGTGACCAGCAGGCCGAAGAGGCTGTAAAGCGTCAGCAGCGTCCCGATCGCCAGCTTGAAGCGCAAGGGGTCGGCGTTGTGGAGCAGGAACACGCCGACCGGCACGCCGAGCGCGCCCCCGACAATGAGCGGCGCCATGCGCCTGATGTCGAAGCCGGCGCGCACCGAAGCCAGGCTCGCCACCTGCCCGAGCAGCGCGCCGAACACCGCGAGCGGCGCGGCGATCTGCGGCGGCAGCGCCCAGGCCCACAAGCCCATCGCGACGAGCGAGAAGGCAAAGCCCGAGAGCCCCTGGACGAATCCCGCCAAGGCGGCGCCCAGCGCCACCGCGCCGATCGTGAGCCAGGAATCGGGCATCGTCCCCCGCCTACGACGCCGCGCGACGGGTCAACGCGGCTTGGCGGATCGCGCTCAGGGTGGTCGTCGGCGTGATCGCCTCGGGGTCGACCTTCACATGCAGGATCGCCGGCTTGCCGGAGGCAAGCGCGCGCTGAAAGGCGGGCAGGAATTGCTGGGTTTCCTCGACCGTCTCGCCGTGGCCGCCGAAGGCGCGGGCGTAAGCGGCGAAATCGGGATTGCGCAACTGCGTCGCACTGATCCGGCCGGGATATTCGCGCTCCTGGTGCATGCGGATGGTGCCGTACATGCCGTTGTCGATGACGACGACGATGATGGGAAGGTCGTATTGAACGGCGGTGGCGAACTCCTGCCCGTTCATCAGAAAATCGCCGTCGCCGCAAAAGGCGACGACGGTGCGGTCGGGCATCACCCGCTTGAGCGCCACCGCGGCGGGCACGCCGAAGCCCATCGAGCCCGAGACCGGCCCGATCTGCTGATTGAAGCGGCGGAAGCGCAGGAAGCGGCCGGGCCAGATGGCGAAATTGCCGGCCCCGTTGGCGAACATCGCCTCCGCCGCCGCCTCGACGCAACTGCAGCATGATCTCGCCGAGTTGCACAAGGCCGGGATTGGCCGGCGCGACGTCGCTCCAGGCGAGGATATTCGGCGCGCGCCGCGCCCGTCGCCTCGCTCCAGGGGATGGCGTTCGGCGGCTGCAGCCCTTCGAGCGCGGCGCAGAACGCCGGCGGCGTGGCCACAACGCCGAGGCGCGGATGATAGACGCGGCCGATCTCCAGCGCGTCGGCGTGGACGTGGACGAGCGCCTGGCGCGGCTCGGGGATCGCAAAAAGGGTATAGCCTTGCGACGGCGTCTCCGACATGCGGCCCCCGACCATGAGCACGAGGTCGGCCGCCTCGATGCGGGTTCTCAGCTTGGGGTTTGGGCCGATGCCGATCTCGCCGACGTAATTGGGATGGCCGTTGTCGACGAGGCTCGCGCGGCGGAAGGAGGCCGCGACCGGCAGCTCGAAGCGCTCGGCGAAGCGCAGGAAGGCGGCGCCGGCGCGCTCGGTCCAGCCGCCGCCCCCGAGAATGGCGATCGGGGCCTTGGCCGCCCACAGCATCTTCTGCAATTCGGCCATCTGCGTCTGGCCCGGCCAGATCGGCGCGGCCTCGGCGCGGGGCGCGTCGGCGACCGCCGCCGGCGCGCTCAAGCACGTCCTCGGGCAGCGCGACGACGACCGGGCCGGGGCGCCCCTGCATCGCCACGTGGAAGGCGCGCTGGATGATCTCGGGGGTGCGGGCGGGATCGTCGATCTCGGTCGCCCATTTGGCGGTCGAGCCGAAGAAGGCGCGATAATCCATCTCCTGGAAGGCGCCCCGCCCCTTCATCGCCCGCTCGACCTGGCCGACGAGCAGGATCATCGGGGCTGAATCGTGCTCGGCGATATGGACGCCGTGGGCGGCGTTGGTCGCGCCGGGTCCGCGGGTGACGAAGCACACCCCCGGCCGCCCGGTGAGCCGCCCCTCGGTCAGCGCCATCATCGCCGCGCCCGCCTCCTGCCGGCAGACGGTGACCGCGATCGCAGCGTCGTGCAGCGCGTCGAGCGCGGCAAGGTAGGATTCGCCCGGCACGCAATAGATGCGCTCGACCCCCTGGGCGACGAGCTGATCGACGAGGATCTGCCCCCCGGTGCGCACGAGCCCGGCATGCTTCACGAGACGCTCCTCCGGCGGGAGTGGGAACGGGCGCCTGTTTGGCAGGAAGGCGCGGGCGGCGCAAGCGGAGCGCGCCGACGCCGCGACGTCCGAGGCGTGGATTTCCTGCTTTGGTTTGCTTTCAAGGGGTTGCGGGACGGATTTCTTTCGTGACGGGGCGCGGGGAAGCCTTGGCTCGCCGGCGGAGGCTGGCCCGTCGAGGGGCTCCCTATCCTCTCGGCGCGGCTCCAAGCTTTTCCAAATATTTCCACACTTTTCCAAGGATTTCCAAGGAAATTCCAAGCTTTTTCCAAGGATTTTCCAAACTTTTCCTTGGCCGTTTCGAGGGAAATCAAAGGGTTATCGGTCAGAACTCGGAATCGCTGG
>CAVWKL010000123.1:0-7351 GCA_963755075.1 uncultured Alphaproteobacteria bacterium | reverse complement strand
GCCCGCCAGGGGAAGGTCCAGGTCTCGGTCAGCGCCTTGTTGGCGGCGCGCAGGAAGACGCGCACGTCGCAGCTCTGGCCGGGGTCGATCGCCACGTCGACGCCGGCGCGAAAGCCGTTGATATGGGTATTTTGCGCCAGGAAGGTGCGCAAGACGCGGCCCGCCGAGGTCGTGGCGATGACTTGAACGAGCGAGGGGTCGCTGAGATAGTAGCCGAGATCGCCGCCGGAGAAATCGATGAGAAAGCGGGTCGCGCCCGGGGGCGGCGTTTCGGCGGCGCCGAGGGCGCGCGGCTCGGTGCGGAAGGTGTTGATCGCGCGCGCGCCCGGCGTCAGGCGCGAATCGTTGGTCAGCGCGGTGACGCGGTAGCCGTAGGTCATCGAGCGGCCGGCTTCGAAGGACGCCTTCGGCGTCCAGGCGGCGACGACATTGTCGTTGCTTTCATTGTCGGACGGCAGCTCCGCCAGTTGGACTCCGCCTTCGCCCCAACCCTCGTGCGGCTCGATCCAGTAGCTCGGCCTGAGCTCGTAGGCGAGATCGAGATCCTGATAGTGGTCGAAGGCGCGGTCGCGCTGCATGAGCCCGAAGCCGCGCATGTTGTTGTCGAGGAAGGTGGAGAGCGCCGGCGTGGCGGGATTGCTGAGCGGCCGCCAAATCCACTCGCCCGCGCCGGTGTGGATGAGCAGGCCGTCCGAATCATGCAGTTCGGTGCGGAAGTCGTCGTCGACGCGATGGTCGTTCTTGCCCCGCAGGAACATCGAGGACAGCGGCGCCATGTCGAGCGTGGCGATGGAGCGGCGCGCAAACAGCGTCGCCGATACCTCGATGCTTGTGTCCACCGAGGGAACGACCTGGAAGCGAAAGGCGCCCGTCGCCGACTCGCCGTCGAGCAGCGCGTAAATCACGATGCGGTCCGCCGCCGGATCGGGCGTGTCGATCCAGAATTCGCGAAAGAAGGGAAACTCCTCGTTGGCGCGGGCGCCCGAGCCGACGCCGAGGCCGCGCGCCGACAGGCCGTAACGCTGGCCGCGGCCGAGAAAGCGGTAGTAGCTCGCGCCGAGAAAGGCGATGACCTCGTCCATGACGTGGGGCGCGTCGAGGGGATAGCGCAGGCGGAAGCCGGCGAAGCCGAGATTGATCGGCAGATTGTTGGGAATCTTGTTGTGGCCGTAGTCGAAGAGGTTGGCGGCGTAGGGCACCGGCGCGGGAATGCCGTCGCGCAGAACGTTGACGACGACCGGGCGCTTGTAGAGATGGCCGAGGTGGAAGAGCTCGAGCCGGAAGTTCGCGCCCGGCTGGCCGAGCAGCGGCTGGTCGGACTTGAAGCGAATATCGCGCCAGGCGTCGTAGTCGAGCCCGGCGATCGCATCGGGAAGCGGGGGAATCGAGGCGTCGAACGGCGCCGCCGCGAGGTCGTGCGCGCGCTTGATGACGTCTTCGATGACGAAGGCCGGCGAAGCGGGCGCCGAAGCCGGCGCTGACGGAGGCTCTTGGGCGAAAGCCGACGGCATGAGGCGCGCGCTGGAGGCGGCGACCACGCTCACGAGCAATGCCCGGCGATTTAAGGTCTGCATGGGATTCCGCGTCGGAAAGGGACGCCGATGACCTATCGCGCCGCGCCGCCGAAGGCAACCGTGACGGCCGGCCGCATCGCCGCGCGCCGGCTAGTGGCCGAGCGCGCCGAACGCGCCGTAGGGGCCGAGATTGCCGACCGTCGCCTCGAGGCCGACGTGGACGTTGTTGGTGATCGCATAGTCGAAGCCGACGCCGGCGGTCCCTGCCGCTTGCAGCGCGCCCGGACCGGCGAACAGCCCGTTGATCGAATTGTTGGGGTCGGCGAGGCCGCCGCCGAAATTCGTCGGTCGCGCCAAGGCGACGCCGGTCACGACATAGGGCGTCAGACGGTCCATTTCGTAGCCGAGCTTGACGCTCGTCGCGGCGAAGTCGAAGCCGTGATAGAGCCCGCCGGGAAAGAGCCAGGGATTGTAGCCGGTGGAAAAACGGACGCCGAGCACGAGGTTGTTGTCGAAGGTGCGATCGTAGCCGGCGAAGACGTCGCCGCCGACCGCGCCCTTCTCGCCTTTGAACGAAACGACCGAGACCCCCGTGCCGACGTAGAAGCCCTTCCAGTCCGGCGCCTGCGTCCCGGGATCGGCGGCCAGCGAGGGCAGCGACGACTGCGTCGGCAATTCCGCCGCCAGAGCCGGCCCGGCGAGACCAAGGGCGGCGAGAGCGAAGGCGAAGCGCGTTCGTGTCATGGGCGACCCCGAGTGCATGCGCGCAATAACACGCCATCCGACTGCGGCGTCAAGATGGCGGGCGCCGTCGTCTCGGCGCCCATGCCCTCGCCGAGACGGCAGTGCCTTTACCCCACCGCCGCCAGAATGCCGGCGAAATGGCAGCCGGCGGCGACGGCGACAAAACCGTGCCAAATCGCGTTCTGGAATTTCAGGCTGTGCCAGAGATGAAAGGCGACGCCGACGGAATAGATGACGCCGCCGACCACGACGAGCGTCAGCGTCAGGGCCGGCAGCGCGGCGACGAGCGGCCGGATCGCCACGATCGCCGACCAGCCGAGCGCGAGATAGACGCCGACCGCGACGCGGTCGAAGCGGCCGGGCAGCAACAGATTGAGCGTGACGCCGACCAGCGCGCCGCTCCACACGAAAACGGCGAGCGCGATCGCCCACAGGCTATCGGGAATTTGCGAAAGCAGCGCGGTGTAGGTGCCGGCGATCATTAGATAGATCGCCGAATGATCGCAGCGTCGCAAAAACCATTTCACCGGCGAGGCCGGCGCCATGTTGTAGGCGAAGGAAAAGCCGAACATCAGGAAGAAGCCGACGGCGTAGACCGCCATCGCCACGCCCTCGCCGATCCCGCCGTGAAGACCCACGCGGACGAAGAGGAAGACGAACGCGATCGCCCCGGCGATCAGCGCGCCGGCGTGGACGAACCCGTCGGCGACGAGTTCGCTGACGCTGTAGGCGCGCTGGAAAAGGCGGGGATGCCGATCGGGCAGGGACATGAGAGCCTCTTAATACGCTCTGGCCCCGCGAGACATCTCGCCGCCAGCAGCGCCTCCTGCGCGCCATGCGCCGCAATTGCGGCGGAGACAGGGCGCGGCGGGACTATGACGGCCTCGACTTGCGCAGGCGCATCGCGAGCGCGACGATGGGACAAACGCGCGCCGTGACGGCGTTTCGACGCGTCGCCGCCCACCCCCTAACGACGGCGCGCCCACCGCCATTACTTGCGCTCGTAAACCTCGTAGACGTCGAAATCGCCCTCGGCGCGCGCCAAAGGTCGGTAGGAGGCCCGCAGCGCCTCGTCGACGCGCGCCCAGTGGCTATCCTGCTCGCAGGGGTAGCGCTTCGAGCGGTCGGCGACGACGAGGTAGCGCGGTTGGCTGGCCAGCGTCTCGGCGAGCCGCGGCAGGCCGGCGCCGGGGAAGTCGCACAGCGTCTGCGCCCATTCGGCGTAGGGCGTCGGCGGATCGAGGCCGGTTGCGCCATAAATGAACCCGCCGCGGCTGACGACGAACAGCCGATCGGCGGGCTTCGGATCGGTCGACAGGATGGCGGAGGCGGCGGCGAGCGTCGCCTTGTCGTCCCGCGCCAATGCGTGGCGAACGACCCGCTCGCCGCGCAGGGCGGCGGCGGCGACGATCGCGACGGCGCCGAACAGCGTCAGCTTGGCGACTTCCCGCCAGCCCCCGCCGGCGGGCGTCGACGTCGTCAGGCCGACCGCCGCGAGCAGCAGCAGGGGCGCCAGGGCGGGCGTCAGGTAATAGGGCGAGATCGCGTGCTGGGCGATGAGCGCCACGACCGCCGCCGCCAGCCACAGCGCGAGGGCGCCGATCGGCGCGCCCCTGGCGCGATCGCGCCTGAGGAGCCCGAAGGCGGCCGCCAGCGTGATCGGCAGGATCGGCGTCATGAGATAGGCGAGGCGCGGCAAGCCTTGCCAAAACGAGATCGACTCGGCCGCGCTCGTCGGCCGGGCGAGGGCGAGGACGACGACGTCGGTGAGTAGCGGCGCAAACGCGCCGATCGCGGCGAAATAGGCGAGGACTCCCAGCGGCGCGAGGCTCGCCGCCGCTGCGAAGACGGCCGCCGCGCGCCATCGCCGCCTCGGCGCGTCGGCCGCGCTGATGAGGACGACGATGAGCGCCAGCGCCTCCAGCGCCGCGGTCTGCTTGACAGTTATCGCCGCGCCGATGGCGAGCCCGGCGAGCGCCGCCCGCATGATGAGGGGCAAGCGCGACAGGGCGGCGAGAAAGGCGAGGATGGTCAGCGCGCAAAGCGGGGCATAGGCGGCGTCGCCGAAAATCTCCAAAACGACGGGGTAGAGAACCGCGCAGAGGACGGCGGCCGGGCGCCCGACGACGTTGCGGGCGAGGACATAGAGCGCGGCGGCGGCGAGCGCGGCAAAGCCGATCGCGACGGCGCGCAACGCTTGCCACTGGGGGCCGACGAACGCTTCGACCAGCGCCAACAGCGCGAAGAATCCGGGAGGCTTGACGTCGAAGGCGGCGACGTAAGGCGGCTCCCCGCGGGTCCACAGATGCGCGACCTCGAGATAGAAGGCGTCGTCGGGGCCTTCCAGCCTGAAGAAGGGGAAGGCGATGAGGGCGACGTAGATCGTGAGGATGACGAAGGCGGATGCGAAGGCCTTCGCCGTCGTCGGCTTTGAAACCACGATTCGCGCCCATGCCCAGCGGTCTGAGACCCCATAGCGCAGTTCGCGGATCCTGTCCTGCTGGGCGCCGCGAGAAAGGGGCCTCGCCTCGATCCGCGGGGCCGGCGCGGCAAGCCGACGGCGCCCTCAAAGCTGTCCGGAACTGGCGCTCAGCGATCGCGGCCCAAAAAGAAAAGGGACGAACGCCGCTTGCGTCCGCCCCTTCCTCATGCGCGCCCCAGCGCCGCTAATGACCGCAGGGAGACTCGGCCCTGAGACGAGGGCGGCCAATCGATCGCCGCCGCCCACGAATGCGACCTTCGCACGTTTGCAGCCGAACGCCTTGCGGCAAATCAAAGTGGGCGCCCCTTACGCCGCCCCCTCCGTCGCCGCGCTCTTCGCCCGTTCCGCCCGCTTGCGCTCGAGCGGGTCGAGCCGGGCCTTGCGCAGGCGGATCGACTTCGGCGTCACTTCGACGAGTTCGTCGTCCTGGATGTAGGCCAGCGCCTTTTCCAGCGTCATCTGGATCGGCGGGGTCAGGCGCACCGCTTCGTCCTTCGAGTGGGTGCGGATGTTGGTGAGCTTCTTGCCCTTCATCACGTTGACTTCGAGATCGTTGTCGCGGGTGTGTTGGCCCACGATCATGCCCTGATAGACCTTCCAGCCCGGCTCGATCATCATCGGGCCGCGGTCCTCGAGGTTCCACATGGCGTAGGCGACCGCCTCCCCCTTGTCGTTGGAGATCAGCACGCCGTTGCGCCGCCCGGGGATCTCGCCGCGCCAGGCGCCCCAGTCGTGGAACACCCGGTTCATGATCGCAGTGCCGCGGGTGTCGGTGAGCAATTCGCCGAGATAGCCGATGAGGCCGCGCGTCGGGGCGAGGAAGACGAGGCGCAGCCGGTCGCCGCCGGAGGGGCGCATTTCGATCATCTCGCCTTTGCGCTCGCTCATCTTCTGCACCACGACGCCCGAGTGCTCCTCGTCGACGTCGATGACCACCTCCTCGATCGGCTCGAGCAACTCGCCCGAGGCGTCGTCGCGTTTGTAGAGCACCTTGGGGCGCGAAACGCCGAGCTCGAAGCCCTCGCGGCGCATCGTCTCGATGAGGATGGCGAGTTGCAACTCGCCGCGCCCCGAGACGACGTAGGAGTCGGTATTGGGCGCGGCCTCGACGCGCAGCGCCACGTTGCCCTCGGCCTCCTTGAAGAGGCGGTCGCGGATGACGCGGCTCGTCACCTTGTCGCCTTCGGTGCCGGCGAGCGGGCTGTCGTTGACCGAGAAAGTCATCGACAGCGTCGGGGGATCGATCGGCTGGGCGAGCAGCGGCTCGACTTCCTCGGGGCTGCACAGGGTGTCGGCGACGTTGAATTTCTCCAGGCCGGCGACGGCGACGATGTCGCCCGCCGAGGCTTCCTCGATCGGCGAGTGCTCGATGCCGCGGAAGGCGAGAATCTTCGACACCCGGCCGGTCTCGACGAGATGGCCGAGCCGGTCGAGCACCTTGACCGGCGCGTTGGCCTTGACCGAGCCGGAGAAGATGCGCCCGGTGATGATGCGGCCGAGATAGGGGTTGGCCTCCAAGAGCGTGCCGAGCATGCGGAAGCCGCCGGCGCCGACCTTGGGCGGCTCGACGTGCTTGAGCACGAGATCGAACAGCGGCGCCATGTTCTCCTTCGGGCCGCTGGGCGAAGCGGCCATCCAGCCCTGCTTGGCCGAGCCGTAGATGATGGGGAAATCGAGCTGCTCGTCGGTGGCGTCGAGCGCGGCGAAGAGGTCGAAGCATTCGTTGACGACTTCGCTCGAGCGCGCGTCGGGCTTATCGACCTTGTTGACGCACACGATCGGTTTCAGGCCGATCTTCAGCGCCTTGCCGACGACGAACTTGGTCTGCGGCATCGGCCCCTCGGCCGCGTCGACGAGCACGATCGCGCCGTCGACCATGGAGAGGATGCGCTCGACCTCGCCGCCGAAATCGGCGTGGCCGGGCGTGTCGACGATATTGACGCGCACCTCCTTCCACACCACCGAGGTCGCCTTGGCGAGAATGGTGATGCCGCGCTCGCGCTCGAGTTCGTTGGAATCCATCACCCGTTCGGCGACGCGCTGGTTTTCGCGGAACGCCCCGGATTGCTGCAGCAGGCGGTCGACCAGCGTCGTCTTGCCGTGGTCGACGTGGGCGATGATGGCGATGTTTCTAAGCTTCATGGGGGTCCGGGCTTTCGGCGCGAATCGGGCAAAGCGGCCGACGGCCGCGCCTTCCCTCGATTGCAGACGTGACGGGAGTGCGACGAAACGCGGATTTGCGATCCCGCGCCGTCCGATTTGTGCGGCGCAATACACGAATTGTGCGGGGAAGGGAAGGGCGGGGCGCATGGCGCTGGCGCGACTATCCCTATCGACCGGTACACAATCTTAATCCCTTTGCCCCACAGTCGCGGCGCGTTGTTCGCCTTCCTGTTGCGGACGACGGCTTGTCGGGCGGCTGTTCCTTACGGCCCGCAGACACGCGGCGGACGGCGGTCTCGGCGGGCTTCGCAGGCCCGTTTGGGCGCCGAGCGGGCGCTGGCGGAGTTCGACCGCCCGGCGCGCCGCGAAAGGGATGACCGAGGCGCGAGCGTGGGCTTCGGCCGCGATGGGACTGTCGGCGCGCAAATCTCGCCGACGTTGGCGGCAA
>CAVWKL010000122.1:0-41565 GCA_963755075.1 uncultured Alphaproteobacteria bacterium | reverse complement strand
CCACGTCTTGGTCCCGACGGCCTCGATTGGCGCGACAACGCTCAACGTTTTGCCGCGCTCGCGCGCGTCGGGGCGGATCTCGCCAAAGGCGCGATTGCCGGCTTCGTCCCGAAAATCGTTCACGCCCACGATTGGCAGAGCGCGCTCGCGGCCGCCTATCTCCACTACGACGGCGGCGCGCGGCCGCGCACCGATCCTCACCATCCACAACCTCGCTTTTCAGGGCCATTTTCCCGCTGCGCAGTTCGACGGGCTCGGGCTGCCGGCGTACGCCCTGTCGATCGACGGCGTCGAATATTTCGACGGCGTGGGGTTCCTCAAAGCCGGATTGCAGTTCGCCGATCGCATCACGACCGTTTCGCCGACGTACGCGCGCGAGATCATGACGCCGGAATTCGGCATGGCGCTGGACGGACTGCTGCGCGCCCGCGCCAGCGTCGTCGAGGGCATCGTCAACGGCATCGACGATACGGTGTGGAACCCCGCCACCGATCCGAACCTCGCGCAGAATTACAGCGCGCTTCGCATCGACATGCGTCCGCGCAACAAGACGGCCTTGCAGCAGCGGTTGGCCTGACGGCGAATTTCGAATTGCCTCTCTTTGGCGTCGTCTCGCGCCTGACCAGCCAAGAGGGCCTCGACCTTCTGCTCGCCGAGCTGGCGGCCCTCGTCGCCCAGGGCGCGCAAGTCGCCGTCCTCGGCTCGGGCGAAAAGCGTCTCGAGGACGGCTTTGCCGCGGCGGCGCTCGCTCATCCGGGCGCAGTCGCCTGCGCCTTCGCCTATGACGAGGCGCTCGCCCATCTCGTGCAAGCCGGCTCGGATTTCATTCTCGTGCCCTCGCGGTTCGAACCGTGCGGGCTGACCCAACTCTACGCCTTGCGCTACGGCGCGACGCCGATCGTCGCCCGCGTCGGCGGGCTCGCCGACACGGTCATCGACGCCAACGACGCCGCGATCGGCGCTGGCGTCGCCACCGGCATCCAGTTCTCGCCGCCCGACGCGCCGGCGCTGTCTTATGCGCTCGAGCGCGCGCTCGCCTTCTATCGCGACGTCGCCACGATGCGGCGCATGCGTCTCAACGGCATGCGAGCCGACGTGTCCTGGCGCGGCCCCGCCAAGCGCTATGCCGCGATTTATCGTGCGTTGACGCGGGCCGCGCCATGAGCGGGCCGAACGGCGCGGTCGACCCGCTCGGCGTCGTCCTGACACCGCGCGGGGTCGAGGTCGCGGTTTATTCCGCCCATGCCAGCGCCGTCTTTTTCTGCCTTTATGACGAAGCCGGCGAGCGCGAGACCGAACGCGTGCGCCTTCACGCCGACGCCAACGGCCTCCACAGCGCTTCGATCGACGGCGTCGGGGCGGGCGCGCGCTATGGCCTGCGCGCCGACGGCCCGTTCGACCCGCAGCGCGGCGCCCGCTTCGACGTCTCGAAGCTGCTCGTCGATCCCTATGCGGTCGAAATCGACCGACCCTTTCGCCTGCACCCGTCTATGTTCGCCTTCGGCGTCGACAGCGGGCCGTTCGCGCCCAAATCGATCGCGCTCGCGCCCGCGCTCGGCGCTCCCGGCCGTCAGCGCATATCCTGGGAGCGCACCGTCGTCTACGAAGCCAACATTCGCGGCCTGACCAAACTCTGCGGCGACGTCCCCGAGGCGGCGCGAGGGTGTTTCGCCGGCCTTGCGCATCCGCACGTCATCGCGCACTTGAGCGCGCTCGGCGTCACCACCGTCGAATTCATGCCCGCCGACGCCTTCGTCGACGCGCGCCATCTGCCGCCGCTCGGCCTTGCCGACGCTTGGGGTTACAACCCGGTTGTCCTCGGCGCGCCCGATCCGCGCCTCGCGCCCGGGGGCTGGGCGGAGGTGCGCATGGCCACCGACGCCCTGCACGCCGCTGGGCTCGAGGCGATCCTCGACGTCGTCCTCAACCACAATGGCGAAAGCGACGAGTTCGGGCCGACCCTGTCGTTTCGCGGGCTCGACAACGCCACCTATTTTCGTCTCGCCCCCGATGACCTCGCGCGATACGTCAACGACATGGGCACCGGCAATTGCCTCGCGCTCGATCGCCCCGTCGTCGCGCGCATGGCGCTCGCGGCGCTGAAGCGCTGGATGGTCTTCGGCGGCGTGCAGGGCGTCGGTGGCCATGCGCACCTCCGCCCAGCCCCCGGGCGCGAGGCGCGGATCGGGCGCGCCGAGGACAACCGGGTTGTAACCCCAAGCGTCGGCAAGGCCGAGCGGCGGCAGATGGCGCGCGTCGACGAAGGCGTCGGCGGGCATGAATTCGACGGTGGTGACGCCGAGCGCGCTCAAGTGCGCGATGACGTGCGGATGCGCAAGGCCGGCGAAACAGCCTCGCGCCGCCTCGGGGACGTCGCCAGGTTTGGTCAGGCCGCGAATGTTGGCTTCGTAGACAACGGTGCGCTCCCAGGATATGCGCTGACGGCCGGGAGCGCCGAGCGCGGGCGCGAGCGCGATCGATTTGGGCGCGAACGGCCCGCTGTCGACGCCGAAGGCGAACATAGACGGGTGCAGGCGAAAGGGTCGGTCGATTTCGACCGCATAGGGATCGACGAGCAGCTTCGAGACGTCGAAGCGGGCGCCGCGCTGCGGGTCGAACGGGCCGTCGGCGCGCAGGCCATAGCGCGCGCCCGCCCCGACGCCGTCGATCGAAGCGCTGTGGAGGCCGTTGGCGTCGGCGTGAAGGCGCACGCGTTCGGTCTCGCGCTCGCCGGCTTCGTCATAAAGGCAGAAAAAGACGGCGCTGGCATGGGCGGAATAAACCGCGACCTCGACCCCGCGCGGTGTCAGGACGACGCCGAGCGGGTCGACCGCGCCGTTCGGCCCGCTCATGGCGCGGCCCGCGTCAACGCACGATAAATCGCGGCATAGCGCTTGGCGGGGCCGCGCCAGGACACGTCGGCTCGCATGCCGTTGAGACGCATGCGCCGCATCGTGGCGACGTCGCGATAGAAGGCGAGCGCGCGCTCGAGCGCATAAGACAGCGCCGGCGCGTCGGGCGGCGAGAACTGGATGCCGGTGGCGACGCCAGCGCCGATCGCGGCGTCGTTGGCGTCGATGACCGTGTCGGCGAGCCCGCCGACGCGGGCGACGATCGGCGTCGCGCCGTAGCGCAAGGCGTAGAGTTGGGTCAGCCCGCACGGTTCGAACCGCGAGGGCACGAGAATGAAATCCGAGCCGGCTTGCACGAGATGGGCGAGCGCCTCGTCATAGGCGAAGGCGCAGGCGACTGCGCCCGGATGAGCGAGCGCCGCCGCGGCAAAGCCGTCCTCGAGACGCTTTTCGCCCGAGCCGAGGACGGCGACTTGCGCGCCCTGGGCGACGAGGGCCGCCAGCTCGGCGAGCAGAAGGTCGAGGCCCTTTTGGCTGGTCAGGCGCGAGACGACGCCAAAGAGAGGCAATTCGAAATTCGCCGTCAGGCCGAACCGCTGCTGCAAGGCCGTCTTGTTGCGCGGACGCATGTCGATGCGAAGCGCGCTGTAATTCTGCGCGAGGTTCGGATCGGTGGCGGGGTTCCACACCGTATCGTCGATGCCGTTGACGATGCCCTCGACGACGCTGGCGCGGGCGCGCAGCAGTCCGTCCAGCGCCATGCCGAATTCCGGCGTCATGATCTCGCGCGCGTACGTCGGCGAAACGGTCGTGATGCGATCGGCGAACTGCAATCCGGCTTTGAGGAACCCCACGCCGTCGAAATATTCGACGCCGTCGATCGACAGGGCGTACGCCGGCAGCCCGAGCCCGTCGAACTGCGCAGCGGGAAAATGGCCCTGAAAAGCGAGGTTGTGGATGGTGAGGATCGTGCGCGGCCGCGCGCCGCCGTCGTAGTGGAGATAGGCGGCCGCGAGCGCGCTCTGCCAATCGTGGGCGTGAACGATTTTCGGGACGAAGCCGGCAATCGCGCCTTTGGCGAGATCCGCCCCGACGCGCGCGAGCGCGGCAAAACGTTGAGCGTTGTCGCGCCAATCGAGGCCGTCGGGACCAAGATAGGGATTTCCCGGTCGGTCGAAGAGGTGGGGCGCGTCGAGGACGAAGAGGTCGAGATCGGCCGCCTTGGCGGCGAGGACCCTCGCCGGCCCGCCGAACAAGTTGGGGTAGGCGTGCGCCGGCTGCGCCGATTCGAGTTTGGCCAGGACGGCCGGGTAGCCCGGCGTCAGCGTGCGCATCGCCACGTGTTCGCGCGCCAGCGCGCCGGGCAGGGCGCCTGCGACGTCGGCGAGGCCGCCGGTCTTGATCAGCGGGTAGACTTCCGAGGCGATTGACAGTGCAACCAGCGCGGTCATTGGCCGAGCTTGTCAAGCATGGGTTGCGTGATCAGAGTGACGCCGTTCTCGGTGCGCCGGAAGCGCTTGGCGTCCAGCGCCGGTTCTTCGCCGACGACCAGGCCGTCCGGGATGATCACGCCGGAGTCGATCACCACTTTTCGCAACCGGGCGCCGCGGCCGATCTGCGCATAGGGCAGCGCGACCGTCTCGTGGACAGTCGAGTAGGAATGCACGCGCACGCCGGTGAACAGCAGCGACCGCGAGATCGCCGCTCCGGAGATGATGCAGCCGCCCGAGACCAGCGACGAAATGGCGACGCCGCGCCGGCCGTGGACGTCGTGCACGAATTTCGCCGGCGGCGTGATCTCGCCGTAGGTCCAGATCGGCCAGGCGCGGTCGTACAGGTCGAGGTCGGGCAGGATATCGGTCAGATCGATGTTGGCCGCCCAATAGGCGTCGACCGTTCCGACGTCGCGCCAGTAGATCACCGACTTCTCGTCGGCGACGACGCAAGACTGCGAGAAGTGATGCGCGACCGCCGTCCCCTTGGCGACGAGGTAGGGAATGATGTCCTTGCCGAAATCGTGCGACGAATGGGGATCGGCGGCGTCGCGCTTGAGCTCCTCGATGAGGAACTTGGTCTCGAAGACGTAGATGCCCATGCTGCAAAGCGCCCTGTCGGGCTTGCCGGGCATTGGCGGCGGCTCAGCGGGCTTTTCCAGGAAGGAGAGGATGGCGTTCTCCTCGTCGACGTGCATGACGCCGAAGCCCTTGGCCTCCTCGAGCGAGGCTTCGAGGCAGCCCACCGTCACGTCGGCCTTCGACTCGACGTGCTGCTGGAGCATTTTCTCGTAGTCCATCTTGTAGATGTGATCGCCGGCGAGCAGCACGATGTACTCCGGCGCGTAGCTCTCGATGATGTCGATGTTCTGGTAGACCGCGTCGGCGGTGCCGAGATACCACATCGTCTCGGAGACGCGCTGCGAGGCCGGCAAGATGTCGAAGCTCTCGTTTCGTTCCGGGCGGAAGAAATTCCAGCCGCGCTGCAAATGTCGGATCAGGCTGTGAGCCTTGTATTGGGTGGCGACGGCGATGCGTCGGATGCCGGAGTTGAGCGCGTTCGACAAGGCAAAATCGATGATGCGGGATTTGCCGCCGAAATAGACGGCGGGTTTGGCGCGCCGGTCGGTCAGTTCCATCAGGCGGCTGCCGCGCCCGCCCGCCAACACATAAGCCATCGCGTGGCGCGCATAGGGCGCGGCGGATAGCGGCTCCCGTCTCGCATCCCTGGGGTTCATCCGCTCCTCCTGATCACCAAACACTCTGACCGGCTTCGCCCTTCTGGCGGGGCTGGGGTTCACTTCGGCTCGTAAACCAGGAACATGGTCGCGAGCGGCGGCAAAGTCAGCGCGGCCGACGCGGGAAGCCCGTGCAAGGCCGTCTCCTCGGCGTTGACGGCGCCCATGTTGCCGACGTTGGAGCCGCCGTAGAGCGCCGCGTCGGTATTCAGCGCTTCGCGCCAAACCCCGGCATGCGGCAATCCGATGCGATAGCTGTGACGCACCTCGGGAGTGAAGTTGCTGACCACCGCGACGGCGGGATCGTTTTCATCGCCCATGCGCAGGAACGCCAGCACCGACTGCTGTTCGTCGTTGACGACGATCCAGCGGAAGCCTTGCCACTCGCTGTCGCGCGCATAGAGGGCGGGCGTGTCGCGATAGAGTCGATTGAGATCGCGCACCAACGCTTGGAGCCCCCGATGGGGCCAGAAATCGAGCAACCACCAGGGCAGGGCCTCGTCGCTGTTCCATTCGCTGGTCTGGCCGAACTCCTGGCCCATGAACAGCAGCTTCTTGCCGGGGTGGCCCCACATGAAGCCATAGTAGGCGCGGGCGTTGGCGAAGCGCTGCCATTCGTCGCCCGGCATTTTGCCGACCACCGATCCCTTGCCGTGAACGACCTCGTCATGCGAGATCGGCAGGATGAAATTCTCGGCGAAGGCGTAGAGCAGGCCGAAGGTCATCTTGTCGTGGCTCCAACGCCGATAGATCGGGTCGCGCGACATGTATTCGAGCGTGTCGTGCATCCAACCCATGTTCCACTTGAAGCCGAAGCCCAGGCCGCCGAGACTGGTCGGCGCCGAAACGCCTGAGAAAGCGGTGGATTCTTCGGCGATCGTCGTCGCCCTAGGGAATAGGCCGTAGACGAGTTCGTTGGCGCGCTTGAGGAACGCGATCGCCTCGTGGTTCTCGTTGCCGCCTTCGGCGTTGGGCAGCCATTCGCCGGGCTTGCGGGAATAATCGAGATAGAGCATGGAGGCGACGGCGTCGACGCGCAGGCCGTCGACGTGATAGCGGTCGATCCAATAGAGCGCGCTGGCGTAAAGGAAATTGGCGACTTCCTTGCGGCCGAAATCGTAGATCGCGGTGTTCCAATCGGGTTGAAAGCCCTTGCGCGGATCGGCGTACTCGTAGAGCGGGCCGCCGTCGAAGTGCGCCAGGCCGTGCGCGTCGGTGGGAAAATGCGCCGGCACCCAGTCGAGGATCACTCCGAGCCCCGCCGCGTGCGCGCGATCGACGAACCGGGCGAACGCTTCCGGCTCGCCGTGACGCCGCGTCGGCGCGAACAGCCCGATCGGCTGGTAGCCCCACGAGGCGTCAAGCGGATGCTCGCTGATCGGCAGCAGTTCGAGATGGGTGAAGCCGAGATCGACGACATAGGGGATCAGCTGATCGGCGAGTTCGTCGTAACTCAAGAAGCGATTGTCGTCGCCGCGTCGCCATGAGGCGAGGTGGACCTCGAAGATCGAAATCGGTCGCCGCCGCGCCTCGCCCCGACTGCGGCTCTCCAGATAGTCCGCGTCGGTCCAGGAGAAATCGTCGGTGCGGGCGACGATCGAAGCGGTCGAGGGCCGCATTTCCGCCTCGAAGCCGAAGGGGTCGGCCTTGAGCGGTTGCAGGACGCCGTCAGCCGAAACGATTTCGTATTTGTAGACCGCGCCGGCGCTCAAATGAGGAACGAAAATCTCCCATAGACCGCTGTCGATGCGCTTGCGCATCTGGCACTTGCGCCCGTCCCACTGGTTGAAATCGCCAACCACCGAAACGCGCGACGCATTGGGCGCCCACACCGCGAAAACGACGCCGTCGGCGCCCTCGTGGCGGGCGAGCTGCGCCCCCAGGCGGCGATAAAGCTGCTTGTGCGAGCCCTCGACCAGCAAATAATCGTCGAGCGGTCCCAGCGCCGGCCCGAAAGCGTACGCATCCTCATAGGAGTTGACGCCGTCGGCGCGCGTGACTTCGAGCCGATAAACCGGCCGTTCCGCAACCCCCGGGATCAGGCCCTCGAAGAAATCGTGCTTGCGACGC
This sequence comes from uncultured Alphaproteobacteria bacterium, assembly GCA_963755075.1. Taxonomy (GTDB): domain Bacteria; phylum Pseudomonadota; class Alphaproteobacteria; order Rhizobiales; family Beijerinckiaceae; genus Roseiarcus. The sequence goes on along the minus strand of CAVWKL010000122.1, from coordinate 33,912 downwards.
TCAAGTTCGACCATCGGCGCGCCCGCGCGCGTGATCGCGCGCACGCGAAGCGCGTCGGTGACGAACGCCCGGATCGCCCATCCGTCGTCGGTGAGGTGCGGTCCGAGGACGGCGAAGGGATCCTTCTGTCGGGCCGCGGCGATCGCGTCGACGTCTTCCTCTTTCGCCCGCCAATTTTCGAGCATGACGCTCTCCACTTTAGGCGAGGGATCGGAACGGCGCGTTCCAGATCTCTTGCGCATATTCGGCGATCGTTCGGTCGGACGAGAACCAGCCGACATTGGCGGTGTTGAGGATGCTCGAGCGCCACCACTTCTGCTTGTCGCGCCAGACCTCGTCGATTTTCATTTGCGTCGTCCAATAGGCCTCGAAGTCGGCGCAAACCATGAAATAATCATGGTGCGTCAGGGTGTCTACGAGGCCGCGGTAGCGCCCGCGATCGTCGGCCGAGAAGATGCCGGCGGCGATCTCGTCGAGCGCTTCGCGCAGAATCGGCAGGGCCGCGATGCGCTCGCTGGAGTCGATGCCGAGCGCGCGCGCGTCTTCCACTTCCGCGGCGGTGAGGCCGAAGATGAAGATATCGTCGTCGCCGACCAGAGCCTTCATTTCCACGTTGGCGCCGTCGAGCGTGCCGATCGTCAGGGCGCCGTTCAGCGCCATCTTCATATTGCCGGTGCCCGAAGCTTCCATGCCGGCGGTCGAAATCTGCTCCGACAGATCGACCGCCGGAATGATGGTCTCGGCGAGACTCACGTTGTAGTTGGGCAGAAACACCACTTTGAGAAGCCCGCGCACCGTGGGGTCGGAGTTGACGACCCGGGCGACGTCGATGGCGAGCTTAATGATCAGCTTGGCCTGGGCGTAGCTCGCCGCCGCCTTGCCGGCGAAGATTTTCACGCGCGGCGCGAAGGCGATCGTCGGGTTGGCGCGGATGGTGTTGTAACGCCCGATCGTTTCGAGGATGTTGAGCAACTGCCGCTTGTATTCGTGGATGCGCTTGATCTGGACGTCGAACATCGCATCGACGTCGACTCGCTGACCCAGGGTTTCGGCGATGTAGCGCGCTAGCGCGACCTTGTTGGCGCGGCGGGCGAGGGCGAATTGCTCCTGCATCGCCTTGTCGTCGGCGAATTTGGCGAGGCTGCGCAGCGCCTCGGCGTCTTCGAGCGCCCGTTCGCCCAGCGAGGAGGTCAAGATCTTGGTCAGCCGCGGATTGCACTCGATCAGCCAGCGGCGAAAGGTGATGCCGTTGGTCTTGTTGACGATGCGGCCGGGATAGACGACGTCGAGGTCGTGGAAGACGGTCTCGCGCATCAGATTGGTGTGCAGGGCCGAGACGCCGTTGATCTTGTGCGAGCCGATGAAGGCGAGGTTTCCCATGCGCACGCGCCGCCCGGCGTGCTCGTCGATGAGCGAGATCGAGGCGAGGAGGTTGGAATCGCCAAGACCGCGCTTGCGCGCCGCGTCGAGGTGGCTCGCATTGATGAGATAGATGATCTGCATATGGCGCGGCAGCAACCGCTCCATCAGCGGCACCGCCCAACTCTCCAGCGCCTCGGGCAGCAGGGTATGGTTGGTGTACGAAAAAACGGCCTGCGTGATCGTCCAGGCCGCGTCCCACTCGATTCGATGCAAGTCGACGAGAATGCGCATCAATTCGGCGACGGCGATCGCCGGATGCGTGTCGTTGAGCTGCACCGCGACGTATTCGCCGAGCGTGCGGATCTCGCCGTGTTGCTTGAGGTGCCGGCGAACGATGTCGAGCAGCGAGGCGCAGGCGAAGAAGTACTCCTGTCGCAAACGCAATTCCTGGCCGGCCGGCGTCGCGTCGCTTGGATAAAGCACCTTCGAGATCGCCTCGGCGCGCACGCTGTCGGTCAGCGCGCCGATATAGTCGCCGGCGTTGAAGGCGTCGAGTTTGAGCGGATCGATGGCGCGCGCCGACCATAGCCGCAGCGTGTTCACGTGCCGTCCGCGCCAACCGACGATCGGCGTGTCATATCCGATCGCTTCCACGGTCTCGTCGGGATGCCAGACGTGGTGGACCTTTTCATCTCCGTTCGAAACCGCCTCGACCCAGCCGCCGAAACCGATCGCGTAGTTGACTTCCGGCCGCTCGAATTCCCACGGGTTGCCGTGCGTCAGCCAGTTCCTCGGGCGTCTCCTGCTGCCAGCCGTTGCGGATGATCTGGCGGAAGAGCCCGTTGTCGTAGCGAATGCCGTAACCATAGGCGGCGATCGAGAGGCTCGCCATGCTGTCCATGAAACAGGCGGCCAATCGGCCGAGGCCGCCGTTGCCGAGCGCGGCGTCCAATTCGACCTGGCGCAACGCCGCAAGGTCGAGGCCGAGTTGGCTGAGCGCCTCGGTCATCGGCTCGACGATGCCGAGATTGGTCATCGCGTCGAACAGCATGCGTCCGATCAGGAATTCCAGCGACAGGTAGTAGACGCGCTTGCGGTCGTCGTCGTAGATGCCGTTGGTGGATTCGATCCAGCGCTCGACGATGATGTCGCGGGTGGCGAACGCGACCGCCAGGAACCAGTCGCGCTGACTGGCGGCGACGGCGTTCTTGCCGAGCGAATAGGTCAGTTCGGCGAGGATCGCCGTCTTGAGTTCCTCGGCGCCGTATCGGCGCACCGCCCAGACCCCCTGATCGTTCGCGCCGTTCGTCTCGGAAATGCTTTGATCCATTTTTCGCTCGCCCCCGCTGCGCGCAGTCCGGTCGTTTCTAACACGGTTGAGAATCTTCTCAATCTTCTCTATCGATCCGCCGGGGTCGCGGACGGCGCGGGATTTCGTCGCGCCAGGGCGTGCGTTCGCGAGAGCGGGAACCGTAGCGATGAAGGTGGACGGACGCGCCTATCGCACAATCTGGCCGACGCCGGACGGAGCCGCGGTCGAGGTGATCAACCAGACGCTGCTGCCGCATCGGTTCGCCTCGCGGCGGATCGACGATGTCGAGGGCGCGGTCGCCGCCATCAAGACAATGGTCGTGCGCGGCGCCCCGCTTATCGGGGCGACAGCGGCGTACGGTCTGGCCCTGGCGCTGCGCCGCGCGGCCGACGACGAGGCGCTGGAGCGCGCCTATGGCGCCTTGCTGGAGAGCCGGCCGACCGCCGTCAACCTTCGCTATGCGCTCGACGACATGCGCGCCGTCGTCGCCCCGCTTGCCCCCCTCGAACGCGGCGAGGCCGCATGGGCGCGGGCGGGCGCGTTCTGCGAGGAGGACGTCGCGCGCAACCGGCGCATCGGCGAAGCCGGATTGCCGCTGATCGAAGCCTTCCATCGCGACCGCCGGCGCGCGGTCAATATCCTCACCCACTGCAACGCCGGGTGGCTGGCGACCGTCGATTGGGGCACGGCGAGCGCGCCGATCTACTTGGCGCATGATCGCGGCGTGCCGGTTCATGTCTTCGTCGACGAGACGCGACCGCGCAATCAAGGCGCGGCGCTGACGGCTTTCGAACTCGGTCAGCACGGCGTGCCGTATACGATCATCGCCGACAACGCCGGCGGCCATCTGATGCAGCACGGGCGGATCGATCTTGCAATCGTCGGCGCGGATCGGATCACCGCGCGCGGCGACGCCGCCAACAAGATCGGCACCTACCTAAAGGCCCTGGCGGCGCGCGCCAATCGCGTGCCGTTTTATGTCGCGGCGCCGCATACGACAATCGATTGGACGATCCGCGACGGCCTCGCCGAGATCGAGATCGAGGAGCGCGACCCGGCCGAAGTCACGCATATCCACGGACGTCTCGACGACGGACGGGTCGCGCGCGTCGCCTTGACGCCGCCCGGGGCGAGGGCGACCAACCCGGCCTTCGACGTGACGCCGGCCGAATTGATCGACGGGTTCATCACCGATCGCGGCGTTTGCGCCGCGAACGAAGCGGACCTCGCGGCCCGCTTCGCTCAAAACCTGAGCCATTAGGGCTTCGTCGGCTCCGGGGTTTCGGCCGGCTTGGCGGCTGCGTCGAGGCTCTGCTGGAGGGCTTGCGCCTTGGCCTGAAGATCGGCGAGATTGCGCGTGGCGTCGTCGATCTGGCGTTGCAGGTCGGCGAATTGCGCTTGATCTGCGGCGATCTGGCCCTCCAGCGCGTTCTTTTGATCGGTTTCGTCTTTCAGCTTTGCGTCGACGATTTGGAGATCGTGGCTCTTGGCGTTGGCCTCCTCCTGGGCGCCGGAAACGGCAAGCTTGGCTTCGTTGATCTGCTTGGTGAGTTCGGCAAGTTCGTTCTGCGCCGAGGCGCGCGCCTCGACCGCGTCCGCCAAGGCCTTTTGCGCATCCTTGGCGCGAACTTGCAATTCCGCGACGGAGCCCGCCTCCTTCTGCAGGTTTTGCAGATCGGCCGCCATGGTTTCGCGCGCGTGCTCGGCGCGCCTCAGGGAGTCCTCCATTTGCGCCCGCGCGTCCGCCGCCTGCGACCAGAAATAGGAAACCAGCAACCAACCGACGATCGCCAGGGCGGCGAGGGCCAACGGCACCGGTCGGCGGAAGTCATCGGTCAGATCATAGGCCATTTCGGACTCCTTTTGCGACGGCGCGCCGAGACGGAGTTGGCGAACGCCGCGGCGCCATATTGGAGCCGGCGCGGCGTTCCGCCAAGGGCAAAATGTGGAAAACGAAGGGGCGGCGCGGCGTCTGGGCGACGAAGGCCGTTGGGCCATGACAAAGTTGCGCGCCGACATCGAACGATCGGGGGCGCATTCGGCGCCCGTCGCGCTTATGGAGACTGGACGAAGCCGGCCGCAAGCGCCAAGATCGCGTGAGCCGCCCCGGAGACCTCGCCTCGTGAAATTCTCATTCGCCAGCCTCGCCCGCCAGGCTTTGAGCGGGCACTTGGGGTGGCCGGAACAATGGCGTTCCCCCGAACCCCGATCGTCGTACGAGATCGTGATCGTCGGCGCGGGCGGCCACGGTCTGGCCGCCGCCTATTATCTGGCCAAGGAGCACGGCGTAACGAACGTCGCGGTGGTCGACAAGGGCTGGCTCGGCGGCGGCAACACCGGGCGCAACACCACCGTCATCCGCTCCAACTACCTTTGGGAGGCTTCGGAGGCGATCTACCGCCACGCGCATCGGATGTGGCCGACGCTGTCGCAAGAGCTCAACTACAACCTGATGTTCTCGCCGCGCGGCGTCCTGCTGCTCGCCCACAGCCACCACGACGAAGTCGCTTTCAAGCGTCACATTCACGCCAATCGCCTCGCCGGGATCGCCAACGAGTGGTTGACGCCCGACGAGGCCAAGGCGTTCTGTCCGATCCTCAATATCGATCCCCGGAATCCGCTATCCCGTCCGCGGCGCGGCGCTGCAGCGCACCGGCGGCACGGCGCGTCACGACGCGGTCGCCTGGGGATTTGCGCGCGCCGCTTCGACGCTCGGGGTCGACATCATCGAGAATTGCGAGGTCACAGCGATCCGGCGCGACGCTTCGGGGGCGGTCAGCGGGATCGAGACGACGCGCGGCGCCGTCGCGACGAAGAAAATCGGCGTCGTCGCGGCCGGAAACACCAGCGTCGTCATGGCGATGGCGGGCGTCCGACTGCCGTTGGAGTCGTTTCCGCTCCAGGCGCTGGTTTCCGAGCCGCTGAAACCGGTCATGCCCTGCGTCGTCATGTCCAACACCATCCACGCCTATGTCTCGCAATCCGACAAGGGCGAACTGGTGATCGGGGCGGGGACCGACGCTTATATCTCCTACAGCCAGACCGGCGGGCTGCACATCGCCTCGGCCACGCTCGAGGCGATCTGCGAGATGTTCCCGATCGCCTCGCGCCTGCGCATGATGCGCAATTGGGGCGGCATCGTCGACACCACTCCCGACCGCTCGCCGATCATCGGCAAGACGCCGGTTCCCGGCCTCTACGTCAATTGCGGCTGGGGCACCGGGGGCTTCAAGGCGACGCCGGGCTCGGGCCACGTCTTCGCCCACCTGCTGGCGACCGACGAGCCGCATCCGGTGGCCGCGCCCTTCGGGCTCGACCGCTTTCGCTCCGGCGCGCTGATCAACGAAGCGACCGCGGCCGCCGTCGCGCATTGAGGCAAAGAGCCATGCTGCTGATCCGCTGTCCCTATTGCGAAATGGAGCGCCCGGAAATCGAATTCAAATACGGCGGCGAGGCGCATCTGATCCGCCCCGATCCGAACGCGGCGAGCGACGAGGAGTGGACCGAATTCCTCTATTTTCGCGCCAACGATCGGGGCGCGCACGCCGAGCGCTGGCGCCACGCCTCGGGCTGCGGACGGTTCTTCAATTGCGTGCGCGACACGGTGAGCGACAGAATTGTCGTCACCTATAAGAACGGGGAGTCGCGGCCGGAGGCGGAATAGGGCGGTTATGGCCCGCCTTGCGCGCCGGCAGGGGGGAATGCGACGCACGTCCGCCGCTCGCGACGCGGCGCGCACAGGAAAGTGATCGCGATCGGGGGCTGCGCGCGCGCTAGGACGATATTAGCTAACGAAAAAGGAGGGGCGACGCGCGGCGCGAGACGCCGCGGTCAAAACGGAGGAATGCGTCATGTCGAACGGCGTTCTTCGCGCTTCGGCGCAAGCTTTGGCACTCGCGGCTTCGCTCGGCCTCGCCATGCCGACCGGGGCGGTCGCGCTTCCCGCCTTGAGCCCGATGACGGTGGCGGCGACGGCGAGCGCCAACAATCTCGTCGCCCCCGCCGCATGGCGCCGCATCTGGCGCCATCGCCGCTATGGATGGGGCCCCGGCGCGGCCTTCGCCGCCGCCGCTTTCGGCATCATCGGCCTCGGGATCGCCAATTCCTATCAGGACCCGTACGCCTGCGATCCTTACGACCCCTATGACTATCCTGGTTGGTGCGGACCCAGTTACGGCTATGCCTACGGCTATCCCTATGGCTACGGCTATGGGCGCGACTTCCGCGGTTATCGCCGCTTCGGGGGAGCGCGGTACGGCGGATTTGGTCATTCTTTCGCTCACAGCGGCTTTGGCGGCCGTTTCGCGCATGGCGGCGTTCCCTGGATTCAAGGGCATCATCGCTGAGCGCGGCGTGACCTCGTCGATCGTCCGTCTCCGGCGCGACGAGCGCATGCGGGGCGGTCGCAGGCTTTTGTTCTTTCGGAAAATCGCAATTCGTGCTAGAGTGAAGTTTCTCGCGCAACCGTTTGAGACGAGGAACGGAAATCACAGGGCGGCGGCGACCGTCTGTTGTCCCCTCCGATTGAACTCGGCCGTTCGTTCTGGAAAGACGAAATCCGAGCTGACCAACCGATAACCCCCTGATTTTCCACAAAACCGCCAAAGAAAAATTTGGAATTTCTTTGGAATTTCCTTGGAAAAAATTTGGAAAAGCTTGGAATTTCTTTGGAAGGCTTGGAAAAGTTTGGAGAAATTTGGCGTTTCGCGCCTAAGGCGGCCGAGGCGCTCACCCTGGCGCTCTTCCGCACAAGGCGCTGTTTGGGAAGCCGCCCTTCGACCGGTTATGCAGGAGAGGCGACGCTCGCCGCCCTTGCCGCGACTCGCCCTAGCGTCTAACCCCTCCGGCCATGGCCAAAGCCGTCCCTCCCCCTCCGCCGCCGCCCGCGGCCTCCATCGACGTGCCGTTGCGCGAGGCGCTCGAGGAGCGCTACCTCGCCTATGCCCTCTCCACAATCATGGGTCGGGCGCTGCCGGACGCGCGCGACGGGCTGAAGCCGGTGCATCGGCGCATCCTCTACGGCATGCACATTCTCAAGCTCGATCCCGGCACGGCGTTCAAGAAATGCGCCAAGATCGTCGGCGACGTCATGGGCTCGTTCCATCCCCATGGCGACCAGGCGATCTACGAGGCCCTGGTGCGCCTGGCTCAGGACTTTTCCTCCCGCTACCCGCTGATCGAGGGGCAGGGCAACTTCGGCAACATCGACGGCGACAACGCCGCCGCCTATCGCTACACCGAGGCGCGCATGACCGATGTCGCGCGTTTGCTTCTGGAGGGGATCGACGAGGAGGCGGTCGACTGGCGCGACAATTACTCCGGCGATACGAAGGAGCCGATCGTCCTGCCCGCGGCGGTCCCCAATCTGCTCGCCAACGGCGCGCAGGGCATCGCGGTCGGCATGGCGACCTCGATCCCGCCCCATAACGTCGCCGAGCTCTGCGACGCGGCGCTCTATCTCATCGCCCACCCGAAGGCGGATTCGCAGGCGCTGCTGACCTTCGCGCCGGGCCCCGATTTCCCGACCGGCGGCGTCGTGGTCGACGATCGCGCCGCGATCGCCGAGACCTATCGCACCGGGCGCGGCTCGTTTCGTCTGCGCGCGCGCTGGACGAAAGAGGAGACCGGACGCGGCGGCTGGGTCGTCGTCGTCACCGAAATCCCTTACGGCGTGCAGAAGTCGCGCCTGATCGAGCAGCTCGCCAACCTGCTCAACGAGCGCAGGGCGCACCTGCTCGGCGACGTGCGCGACGAATCGACGGAGGACGTGCGCATCGTGCTCGAGCCGCGCAGCCGCGCGGTCGACCCGGCGACGCTGATGGAGCAGCTCTTCAAGCTCAGCGAATTGGAGACTCGCATCCCCGTCAACATCAACGTGCTGGTCGACGGGGTGACGCCGCGCGTCATTGGCCTTGCCGAGGCGCTCCGCCAATGGCTCGACCATCGCCGCGCGGTGCTGCTGCGCCGTACCGCCCACCGCCTCGCCGCCATCGAGCGCCGGCTCGAATTGCTCGCGGGGATGATCGTCGTCTTTCTCAACCTCGACGAAGTGATCCGCATCGTCCGCGCGGACGACGATCCGAAAGCCGCGCTGATGGCGCGTTTCGCCCTGTCCGAGGCCCAGACCAACTACGTCCTCGACACGCGGCTGCGGGCGCTGCGGCGCCTCGAGGAAATGGCGCTGCGCAAGGAACAGAAGGACCTCAGCGAGGAAAAGCGGTCGATCGAGGCGCTGATCGCCAGCGAGAAAAAACAATGGCAGGCGATCGCCTACGAAATCCGCGACACCAAGAAGAAGTACGGGCCGGAAACCAAGCTCGGCAAGCGGCGCACGTCGTTCGAGGCCCCGCCAGAGGTCGTCGTCGATTTCGCCGAGGCGATGATCGAGCGCGAGCCGGTGACGATCCTGGTCTCCCAGAAGGGCTGGATCCGCGCGCTGAAGGGCCATGTCGCCGATCTCTCGGGCGTTGCTTTCAAGGGCGACGACGCGCTGAAGACTTCGTTTTTCGCCGAAACCACCTCGAAGATTCTGGTGCTCGCCAGCGACGGCAAGGTCTTCACGCTCGAGGCGGCCAAGTTGCCGGGCGGGCGCGGGTCGGGCGAACCGATCCGCCTGATGGCGGACATCGACGAAGGCGCCGACATCGTCGCGGTGTGGCCCTACGCGCCGGGCGAAAAGATGTTGGCGGCGGCTTCGGACGGACGCGGGTTCGTGGTGGCGCAGGACGAAATGCTGTCGGCGACGCGCAAGGGCAGGGCGCTCCTCAACATCGACGCCGCCGCGCAGGCGCGGCTCGTGACGCCGGCGGCCGGCGACCACGTCGCCGTTATCGGCGAGAACCGCAAGCTGCTGGTGTTTCCGCTCGTCCAAGTGCCGGAAATGGCGCGCGGCAAGGGCGTGCGCCTGCAACGCTACAAGGACGGCGGCCTCTCGGACGCCCGGGTCTTCGCGCTTCGCGACGGCATGACTTGGCGCGATTCGGCGGGGCGGACCTTCACCATCGGCAAGACCGAGCTGAGGGAGTGGATCGGAACGCGCGCCGAGGCGGGCCGGCTGCCGCCCAAGGGGTTCCCCAAGAACAATCGCTTCGAAGGCTGAGCGGGAGCTCGAATGGAAACCGGATAGCCTCGAACCTTCCGTTTCGCCGCCTTGCTTGTCGGCCCGAACTCGGGTACATGCCCGTATCATGACTTCAATCTGCTATTGCGCGGCGTTGCGCGCGGCGGCTCGCAAGACCACGGCGGTCTATGACGCCGCGTTGGCGCCGGCGGGCGTTAATGTCGCGCAGTTCAGCCTGTTGCGAAAGATTGAGCGCGCCGAACCGGTGTCGCTCACCGAGCTCGGTCGGCTCGCCGAATTGGATCGCTCGACGGTCGGCCGGAACGTCAAAGTGTTGCAGCGGATGAGGCTCGTCCGCGTGACGCCCGGCGCCGATCACCGCGAGGCGACGGTGAGCCTCGACGAACCGAGCCTTGCCGTTCTGCGCGACGGGGCGCCGCTGTGGGACAAGGCGCAGCGCCAGGTCGAAACGGCGCTGGGCGCGGAGACGGCGACCCATCTGCGTGGGCTCCTCGACGCCCTGTGACGTCTTGGCCCCATGTGGGTCCGTGCGACAAATCGGGCGCGATCGGACGCTCCCGCCCATTCTGGAAAGGCGCGCGCCATGAATTCCACCCGACTGGCCGCCTATCTTCAGGCGCGCGGCGTCCACTACGGATGGGTCGTCGTCGCGATCACCTTCCTGATCATGCTCGCAACGGCTGGCGCGATGGGGGCGTCGGGCGTGATCCTGGAACCCCTGCAGCGCGAGTTCGGCTGGTCGAACGCAGATATTTCCGTCGCGCTGGCGGTTCGCTTGCTGCTGTTCGGGCTGATGGGCCCGTTCGCCGCGGCGTTCATCAACCGCTTTGGCGTGCGCGCCGTCGTCGCCTTCGCGGTGGCGCTGATTTCGCTTGGCGTCATTGGCACGATGGCGATGCGCGAGGTCTGGCATCTCCTGTTGTTCTGGGGCGTCGTCGTCGGCCTCGGCACCGGCATGACGGCGCTGGTGTTGGGAGCGACCGTTGCGACGCGCTGGTTTGCCGCGCGACGCGGTCTGGTGGTGGGCGTGCTGACGGCGAGCAACGCGACGGGGCAATTGGTCTTTCTGCCGCTGTTAGCTGCCATTGCGCAGCATTGGGGCTGGCGCGCAGCGCTCGCCCTCGTGGTTGCTCTGCTGCTGACCGCTTTGGTCTTAGCTCTTGCGTTGTTGCGCGACAGACCGTCCGATCTCGGGCTCGCGCCGTTCGGCGAACGCACGATCGTTCCCGCGCCGGCGAAGGTTCGCGACGTCAAGAAACTGCTGCTCTCCCCGTTGGTTGCGTTGCGCGAGGCGAGTGGGGAGCGGGTGTTTTGGATCCTGGCCGTCACCTTCTTCGTTTGCGGTCTCAGCACCAACGGCCTCATCCAGACCCATTGGATCGCCTTATGCGGCGATTACGGTCTCGCGCCGGTCAGCGCCGCCGGCATCCTCGCCGTCATCGGGATATTCGACTTCGTCGGAACCATCCTTTCCGGCTGGCTCTCGGATCGCTTCGACAATCGCTGGCTGCTCTTTTTCTATTACGGCCTACGCGGGCTGTCGCTGATCTATCTGCCGTACAGCGAGTTCTCCGTCATCAGTCTCTCGCTGTTCGGGGTGTTCTACGGGTTGGATTGGGTGGCGACCGTGCCGCCGACCGTGCGGCTGTCGGCGGACGCCTTCGGGCCGGAGCGGGCGAACCTTACTTTTGGCTGGATCTTCGCGGCCCATCAGATCGGCGCCGCGTGCGCCGCGTTTGGCGCGGGCGCGGCGCGCACCAACTTTTCCAGCTATCTGCCGGCGCTCTACGTCGCCGGCGCGGCCTGTCTGGCGGCTTCCGCGTTGATCGTGACGCTGGCGCCGCCGCGCCGGCGCGAAGCGGCGCTCGCTTAGCGCGCCCGATCGGCTCCTTGCCTTTTCGTCGTGGGGCTCGTCGATCTCGATCCTATTCTACCCAAACAGCGCCTTTCGCCTTTCTAGGCTGTCCGACGGCCAGAGGGTTCTCGAGTCGTAATAGGCGGGGAAAGCCGGAACGCCCGGCGGCAGCGCGATCCACGGCAGTTTCGAGCGCACGTAAATGTGCACGTCGGGCGGCAGCCAGCTGGGATCGTCGAGCGCGCCGACGCGCAGGAAAGCAAGCGCAGTTCGTCCGCCATAGTGGCTCCAAACCGCGGTTTGGCATAGCGGGCAGCGATGAATCTCATTGGGCTGGCCGCTATCGGTGGGGACGGGGACGGCTAGGGTTTCGCCCGCCAACCTTTCGACGCGCGCCGTTTCGATCAGGGCGTTGAGGACGAAGGCGCTGCCGGTCTGCCGCTGGCAATCCTTGCAATGGCAGCAATGAACGAACATCGGCCGCGAGGCAAGGCGGTATCTCAGAGCGCCGCAAGCGCAACCGCCCGTCAAGGAAACGCTCATCGGCGGCGACCCTCCCGACCGGGAGATTGCCCGCGAGATCGGCGCCGCGCAAGCGCCCTTTAGATCGAAAAACTCACGCCGCAGCCGCAAGAGGCGACAGCGTTGGGGTTCTTCACCTTGAAGGACTGGCCCATGAGGTCGTCGACAAAGTCGAGTTCGGAACCGCGCATCATTTCCAACGAGACCGGATCGACGACCACGCTCGCGCCGTCGCGCGTGACCACGAGGTCGTCCGCGGCGCAATTCCTGTCGATGTCGAAGGCGTATTGGAAGCCAGAGCAGCCGCCGCCTTTCACCGAAATGCGCAACGCCGCCCCGGCTTCGCCCGCCAGAACCGTCTTGAGCCGCCGCGCCGCGCCGGCGCTGATCAAAAGAGGCGCCTGCGCTTCAACGGCTCCTGCGGTGTCGCTCATCGGTCCATCCCGGGTTTTCCAGACAATCGGCGCTGCAATATGCAATAAGATAAGGCTTCTGAGGCGAAGCGCAATGCGGGGGCGACAATGGCGGGCAAGGCATTCGCGCGGCGCGCGCCCTACGCCGCCGATCCCTCCCATTCACGCGGGCGCCTCTACGCCGAGCCGCCCTCGCCAACCCGCAGCGATTTCCAGCGCGACCGCGACCGCATCATCCATTCGACGGCGTTTCGCCGCCTCGCGCACAAGACGCAAGTGTTCGTCTATCACGAGGGCGACCACTTTCGCACCCGCCTGACCCATACGATCGAGGTCGCGCAACTCGCGCGCGCGCTCGCCAAGGCGCTCGCGCTCGACGACGAACTCGCCGAGGCGGTGGCGCTTGGCCATGATCTCGGCCATACGCCTTTCGGCCATACTGGCGAGGACGCCCTCGACGCCTGCATGGCGGGTCACGGCGGCTTCGATCACAATAGCCAGGGCCTGCGCCTTGTCACCGAGTTGGAGCGCCGCTACGCCGATTTCGACGGCCTCAACCTGACGCAGGAGACGCTCGAGGGCTTAGTCAAGCACAACGGCCCGCTTCTCGACGCCAAGGGCCTCCCGCTCGAGCGCTACCGGGAGCGCGGCGCGCCGCCGGCAATTCTCGCCTACGACCGCCGCCAGAGCCTCGATCTTGACCTCTACGCCTCGCTGGAAGCACAGGCGGCGGCGGTCGCCGACGACATCGCCTATGACGCGCATGACCTCGACGACGGGCTGCGCGCCGGCCTCTTTGATCTCGAGGCGATTCGCGTCATCCCGTACGTCGCTGCGCTGTTGGATGAAATTGCGCGGCGGCATCCCGGCCTGGAGCGCGCGCGTGTGGTCCACGAACTCGTGCGTCGCGTGATCACGGGCTTCGTCGAGGACGCGATCGCGCAAAGCCGCGCCCGCCTCGCCGCCGCCGGCGTCGCCAAAATGGACGACGCGCGCCGCGCGGGCAGGGCTTTGATCGGCCATTCGCCCGCGCTACAGCAGGCCGATCGCGACATCAAGACGTTTCTGTTCGCCAATATGTATCGCCATCCCGAGGTCAAGCGGGTGCGCGAGAAGGCCGATGCGATCGTGCGGCGCCTGTTCCAAGCCTATTGCGGCGACCCAACCGCCATGCCGGCCGATTGGGCGGCCAAGGCGAGCCAGGATGCAGGCGAGCGCGCAAGGGCGGTCGCCGATTACATCGCCGGCATGACCGACCGCTTCGCGCTTGGCGAGTACCGACGCCTCTTTGACCCTGCAGCCAAGTTGGGCTAAAGCGCGCCGCTTAGGTTTCGGGCGGTTTTCATGAATGTTTTCGAGGATTTCCAAGCGCGCGTCGGCGCGCTTCTGAAGGCGAGGATCGCCGCGGGACGCTTGCCCGCGGGCCTCGACCTCCAACGCTTCGTCGTCGAGCCGCCGCGCGAGGCCGCGCATGGCGATCTGTCGACGAACGCCGCGATGGTCTACGCCCGCGAAGCCAAGGCCGCCGGCTCGAGTTCGCGCGCGCTAGCGGAGGAACTTGCCGCCGCGCTCGCCGAACAGCGGGACGTCGAAAAGGCGGAGGTCGCTGGCCCCGGGTTCATCAACATCCGTTTGCAGCCGGAAGTCTATGAAGGCGTATTGAAATCGATTCTCGACCAAGGCCCCGCCTACGGCCGCAAAGCGAGCGTCGCCGATGGCAAAGTCAACGTCGAATATGTCAGCGCCAATCCGACGGGTCCGATGCACGTCGGCCACGCGCGCGGCGCGGTTTTCGGCGACGCTCTCGCGAACCTTCTGGAATTCACCGGGCACAACGTGACGCGGGAATATTATGTCAATGACGCAGGCGCCCAGGTCGACGCGCTCGCGCGCTCGGCGCACCTGCGCTATCGCGAGGCGCTGGGCGAGACGATCGACGCGATCCCCGAGGGGCTCTATCCCGGCGATTATCTGAAGCCGATCGGCGAGGGGCTGGCGCGCGAATTCGGCCGCTCGCTGCTGGGCAGGCCGGAAGCGGAATGGCTGGCGCCGGTGTGCGCGCGCGCCGTCGAGGCGATGATCGCGATGATCAGGGACGACTTAGCCGCTCTCGCCATTGTCCACGAGGTCTTCGCCTCCGAGCGGGCGCTGACCGGCGCCGACGGCGGGATTGATCGGGTGCGCGAGGCGATCGAGGATCTGCGCCGGCGCGGCATCGTCTACGAGGGCCGCCTGCCGCCGCCCAAGGGCCAAGTGTCGGAGGATTGGGAGGATCGCGAGCAAACCTTGTTCCGCACCACCGATTTCGGCGACGACGTCGATCGGCCCCTGCTCAAGTCGGACGGCGGTTACACCTATTTTGCTTGCGACATCGCCTACCACAAGACCAAGATCGATCGCGGCTTCGCGAGCCTCGTCGACGTCTGGGGCGCCGATCACGGCGGCTACGTCAAGCGGATGCAGGCGGCGGTGGCGGCGCTCTCCGGCGGCCAGGCGAGGCTCGATGTCCGGCTGTGCCAACTCGTGCGGCTAATGCGCGCAGGCGAGCCGATGAAAATGTCGAAGCGCTCCGGGGACTTCGTGACGTTGCGCGAAGTCGTCGACGAAGTCGGCGCCGATGCGGTGCGCTTTATCATGCTCATGCGCAAGAACGACGCGCCGCTCGATTTCGACCTTGCCAAGGTGATCGAGCAAAGCCAGGACAACCCTGTCTTCTACGTGCAATACGCCCATGCGCGGGCGCGCAGCGTGTTGCGACAGGCTCGCGCCGCGTTTCCCGATTTCGACCTTGCGCCGGCCGCCCTCGCGCGGGCGGATTTCGCGCTACTGACGGACGAGGGGGAGCGCGGCCTCATGCGCGCGCTCGCCAATTTTCCTCGTTCGATTGCGCAGGCGGCCGAGGCGCATGAGCCGCATCGCGTCGCCTTCTACGCCCACGACCTGGCGACGCTGTTCCATGCTCATTGGAACCGCGGCAAAGATTTGCCGCATTTAAGATACGTTAACGAAGGTAGCGAAGTTTTAACGAATTCGCGTATAGCTCTGGTGACGGCGTTCGCCATGGTATTGGCGTCTGCGTTGTCCATCTTGGGTGTCGGTGCGCCCGAGGAAATGCGATAGCGCGGCCGACTTGGGGTCGCCGGGCGCGGGGGCGCAAAGGAAGGCGGTTGCGACGTCTCAGGCTGCTCTTCGGCCAGGACGGCGTGGCGGCGTCCAGCGGGGTTTGATATGAGCGGCTCTCCTGCGAAGACTGTCCCGGAAATCAATCTCGACGAGTTCGAAAAGCGCCTGCGCTCCGCGGGCGCGCAGCCAAGCGGCGCCGAGGATCCGCTTGCTGAATTGACCCGGCTGGTCAACATGATCAGCCGAGACGCCGCCAAGAGCGTGGCGGGCGTCGGAGATCCGCCAGCGCGGATGCCCAAAGCGGACGGCTTTCCCCTGGCCGCCAATGATGGCGTCGATGGGCCGGTGGCTCATGTTGAATTGGGCCGAGACCAAGCGTGGCATGGCTCGGTTGGGCGGGCGATCCCGCCGCCGCCGCCGCCGGATCCCGGCGTCGTCGCAATAGCGCGATCTGGCGCCCCCGAGGACTTCGATCTTTCGCCGGACGAGCGCGGCGAGCCGTTGGCGACAGCGATGGAAGAACAATCGGCAAAGAGCCGCTCGCATTCCTGGTATTTCAAGACTGCGGGTCTGGCGGCGATCGGGTTGGCGCTCCTGGGCGGCGCGGCGATCTTGAGGCATGGCGGCGTGCCCGGCCTGCCGAAAACGCCGCCGTTCATCGCGGCGGCGGAGGGGCCGAACAAGGTTCCCGCGCCGAGCGACGCGACAGCGCGATCGGGCGCCGATACCGCCGCGCTGCTGATGAAGGATTCAGCGACCTCCGCGCCAATCAAAGTCGTCTCCACGGAAGAGCAACCGGTCGACTTGCGGGCGCAGGCGCCGAGCCCCGCGGCGACGCCGGCTCCTGTCGTGTCCACCCCGTCGCCTGTCGCTTCCGCCCCGCTGCCGACCGCGTCCGCCCTGGCTAAGGCGGATGCGGGGTCGCCGGTGGCGCCGGCCGCCAATACGCCGATTGTCGCACCCTCCGAGACGACGGCGACCGTGGCGCCGCTTTTCCCCGAAGCCAAGCCGGTCAAGACGGTGTCCGTGCGCCCGGACGGCACGCTGATTTCCGTCGAATTCGACGCCAATGCCGACGCCGGCGGCCTCGGCGGCGACGCGCGCCATCGACGAGTCGCAAGTGGCGGCCCCGACGGCCGCGGCCGGCGAACCCGCGACGCCGAAACTCGAACTGCCGACCAAACTGTCGCCGAAGTCTTCGGCGCGCGTCGTCGCCAAAACCGACACCACGGCGCCCGCCGCCGCGACGGACACGACGCCGAACGCTCCGCTGCAAATCGGCCCCCCGGCGCGTCCGAACAAGATCGCGAAAACGCCGCCCGCCAAAGCCGCAGCAGTAGTCGCCGAAGCCGACGCCGCCCCCACGCCCGCCGTGCAGGCCGCGACGACGGAGCCGGTCGCGGCGGGCGGGGATTGGGCGGTGCAATTGGCCGCCCCGCGCTCCGAGGAGGATGCGCAGAGGGCGATTTCCCGTCTGAAGAGCAAATATTCGGCCGAGCTCGGCGGCGCGGACCTTGCCGTGCGCAAGGCGGAGGTCAAGGGCGAAACGATCTATCGCGTACGCACCGGCGATCTTTCCAAGGCGGACGCCGCCGCGCTTTGCGCCAAGGTGAAGGCGAGCGGCGGCGATTGCTTCATCGCCAAGAATTGATCTCAGGCGGTTCACGGAGGACGCCGGATTGACGCTCGCCTTGATTTGCGGCTGCTCGGGAGGGGCGCTCGGGCCGGAGGAGCGCGCCTTCGTCCGCGACGCGCGCCCCTGGGGCCTGATCCTCTTCAAGCGCAATGTCGTTGACCGCGCGCAGGTGCGCGCGCTGACCGATTCGTTCCGCGATTGTCTCGGGCGCGGCGATGCGCCCGTGCTGATCGACCAAGAGGGCGGCCGGGTGCAGCGCATGGGCCCACCGCATTGGCCGGCCTATCCCGCGGCCGCCCGCTTCGAGGCCGTCGCCGAGCCGGAGCGCGCCGCACGGCTCGCGGCGCGCCTCGTCGCGAACGATTTGCGCGAGGTCGGGATCACCGTCGATTGCGCTCCGGTGCTCGACGTCGCCGATGCCGGCACGCACGCCGTGATCGGCGCCCGCGCTTATTCGAGCGCGCCGGAGCGCGTCGCGGCGTTGGGTCGCGCCGTCTGCGAGGGCCTCATCGCCGGCGCCGTCTTGCCGGTCGTCAAGCATATTCCCGGACACGGACGCGCGCGAGCCGACAGCCATGTCGAACTGCCGGTTGTCGCCGCGAGCCGGGCTGATCTTGCGGCGCGCGATTTCGCGCCTTTCGCCGCGTTGCGCGATGCGCCGATGGCTATGAGCGCCCATGTCGTTTACAGCGCGATCGATCCGGCCTCTCCCGCGACGACGTCGCCGATCGTCGTCAAGGAGATCATGCGCGGGGCGATCGGCTTTGACGGCCTGATCCTGAGCGACGATTTGTCGATGAAGGCTCTGGGCGGCCCATTCGCTGAGCGCGCGCGCGCGGTCTTCGCCGCCGGCCTCGACATGGCGCTGCATTGCAACGGCGATCTCGCCGAGGCGCGCGCGGTGGCCGAGGCGAGCCCGGAACTGGCGGGGGCTTCGCTTCGCCGCGCCGAAAGCGCCCTCGCGCGGATAGCCGGCGGACCGCAGGCGTTCGACATTGAGGCGGCGCGCACCGAACTGGCGGCGCTATTCTCGGCGCAAACGGCGGCTTGACCCAGCGGCGGATCAGTCTTCGATCGGCGTCAGGCAGACCAATTTGACGTCGGGATGCGAGGCGAGGATCAGTGTGCTCTGATAAAATCGGCGCACTGGATTGGCGAAGCGGCGTTCGCCGCCCTCGCGACCGAGGACAGCCTGCTCGCGCCAAATACGGTCGAAGTCGGGCGACTGCGCGCTCAGCGCGTCGACGAGCTCCTGCATCGCGGGATCACGCAGGCGACGGCTGAATTCGGCGCGGAACTCGGCGACGACGCGGCGCGCGCGCTCGTCCCAGTCGGCGATGAGGCGGCGCGCGGCGGGCGACAAGAAGATGTACCGCAACAGGTTACGTTCGTGAGCGTCGTCGAGCCACCCGACGAACAATTCGGCCGCAGCCGGGTTCCACGCCAGGGCCGTCCAGGCCCCGTCGAGCAGATAGGTCGGGATCGTCGTGCGACTCGGCAGCGCGATCACTGCTTCGGGAAGGACTTCGCCGCTCGGCGGCGGGTCGGCAGGATCCCGCTTACCGGCGAGTTCGAAAAGATAGAGGCGCTCGGCGGGCGTCAGGCGCAGCGCCACGGCGAGCCGCGCCAAGGCGCGCGGCGACGCGGAAACGTCGCGTCCCTGCTCCAGCCAGGTGATCCAGGTCAGGCTGACGCCGCAGGCCTCGGCGAGCTCCTCGCGTCGCATCCCGGGCGTGCGCCGACGGCCAGGCGCCGAAACCGGGGGAGGGCGGCGTTCACGGTGGGCGCGCAAGAAGGCGCCGAGGGCGCGGCGCGCGTCGATCTTCGTCATGATACAAATTGTACTAGGATAAACAACACTCTTGTACCAGTGTAATTTGCGGTCCACTCTGGCCTGGTCACGCCCGGAGGAGACCCCGATGCAAGATCGTTCCCACGATTCCCTCGTCGCCGAGCAGTTCGGTCCGCAGGCGCATTCCTATCTCGCCAGCGTCGTCCATGCGCAGGGCGAAGACCTCGACCAACTCGCCGCCATTGTCGGCTCGCAGCCCGACGCGTTGGCGCTCGACCTCGGCTGCGGCGGCGGTCATGCCTCGTTCCGGCTTGCCTCCCTCGTGCGCAAGGTGGTGGCCTACGATCTCTCCGAGGCGATGGCGGGGACGGTGCGCGCCGAGGCGGCGCGCCGGGGCTTGAGCAATCTCGACGCGCGCCAGGGCTCGGCCGAGCGTTTGCCCTGTCCCGATGCGGCGTTCGACATCGTCGTGAGCCGCTACAGCACGCACCACTGGCTCGACGCGGCCGCCGGCCTGCGCGAGGCGCGGCGCGCGCTCAAGCCGGGAGGGCTCGCAGTCTTCATGGACGTGGCGACGCCCGGCTCGCCCTTGCTGGACACCTGGCTGCAGACGCTCGAGTTGTTGCGCGACCCGTCGCACGTGCGCAATTATTCGATCGAGCAATGGCGGGCGATGCTGGAGGCGGCTGGACTGTGCCCGGGCGCAGTTTCGCGTTTCCGGCTGCGGCTTGAGTTCGCCTCCTGGATCAAACGGATGAATCCGCCGGAAGTTCACGTGCAGGCGATCCGATCATTGCAGGCGCGCGCCGGAGCGGAGGTGACCGAGCATTTTGAGATCGAGGCGGACGGCAGCTTCACGCTCGAACACGCTGTTGGTGAGCGCGTCGGGCTGAGGCTCGGGCCGTCTCGTTTACGCCGCGTCGGCGCTGACGCGGTTTCGGCCTTCGGCCTTGGCGCGATAGAGCGCGCGGTCGGCGCGTCGGTACAGCGAACTCGCGTCCCCGTCGGCGGCGCGTTCCGCCAGGCCGATCGACACGGTGACCGGGATCATGCGACCCGACTTGTCGATGACGAATTGTTCCTGCTGGATCGCCAGACGCGCCCGCTCGGCGATGCGCGTCGCCGCCTGGACATTGACGCCGGGCATGACGATGACGAATTCTTCGCCGCCCAGGCGGCAGAGCAGATCCCCGCCGCGAATGATGCCGCGCAAGCGATCGGCGAAGCTCTTCAGCACCTCGTCGCCGCAGTCGTGGCCGTAGGTGTCGTTGACCTGCTTGAAGTGATCGATGTCGAGGATCATCAGCGTCAGCGGCGCGCGGCGCACCCGAGCGTTGTCGAGCATCGTGGCGAGATGGTTCTCCATGAATCGGCGATTGTTGAGGCCGGTCAGCGGGTCGAACAAGGCGAGTTCGATCGACTGCTGCACTTTTTCGCGCAAGCTGTCGGCGTACCGCTTCTGGCGCAATTGCGTGCGCACCCGCGCCAGCAACTCGTTGCGGTCGACCGGGCGCGTCAGGCAGTCGTTGACGCCGAGGTCGAGGCCGCGCAGCACGCGCTGCCGATCCTCGATATCCGCGACGACGAGGATGGGAAGATTGCGCGTGCGCTCGAGCGAGCGGACCTGGCTGCACATTCGCAACCCGTCGTAACCGCTGAGCCCGAGACTGACGATGATGAGGTCGATGTTGTCCTCCGCCGCCTTGAACAGGGCTTCATGCGCGTCCGGCTCGACATAGACGTTGTGATGGGGACTCAGCGCTTGCGCCAGGCGCTCGGCCGAACTGGCGCGATCGTCGACGATCAAGACGCGGCCGCGCCGGCCGTCGTCGGCGCTCGGCGTGGCGAAGGGCGCAATCATGCCGAGCGCGACGGTCGTATTGGCGCGATTGCGCAATTCGTCGATCACCACCTTGAGCCGGGCCAGCGAACGGACCCGCGCGATCAGCGAGACTTCGTCGATCGGCTTGGTGAGGAAATCGTCGGCGCCGGCTTCCAGTCCGCGCACGCGGTCCGCCGGTTGGTCGAGCGCTGTGACGAGGACGATCGGCAAGTGCGCCGTCGCGACCTGGCTCTTCAAATGCCGACAGACCTCGAAGCCGTCCATGCCCGGCATCATGACGTCAAGCAGCACGATGTTGCACAACCCTTGCTCGCAAATCGCGATCGCGTCGGTTCCGTTGGTCGCGGTCAGCACGTCGAAATATTCCGCGTTGAGGCGCGCCTCGAGCAACTTGATGTTGGGGAGGATGTCGTCGACAACGAGAACCCGTGCGGTCATCGCTTCACTTGGCTCCGAGGAAATGGTCGATCGTGTCGAAGAACTTCGCCACGGAGATCGGCTTGGAGAGATACGCCTCGCATCCGCCCTGGCGAATCTTCTCCTCGTCTCCCTTCATGGCGAAGGCGGTGACGGCAATCACAGGGATCGAGCGCAGCTCTTCGTCGTCCTTCAGCCACTGCGTGACCTCGAGCCCGGACACTTCGGGCAGCTGAATGTCCATGAGGATGAGGTCGGGATGATGACGCCGCGCCAACTCGACGGCCTCGATGCCGCTGCGGGTCTGCAAGATTCGACAGCCCCTGGTCTCGACGAGGTCGTTGAAGAGCTTCATATTCAGCTCGTTGTCCTCTACGATCAGCACTGTCTTTGGCATGGGTTGGCCCGCGAGAAGCGATGCAAAGGGCGCGGTTTACATTGTCGAGCCCGACGACGCATATTAAGCTTAAGACCTTGACGAAAGGAAAATCGGACGGTGCGGCGGCAGGTTAACGCCAATCTATCCACAGGCAAGCTCTTCGGCGAATTCTGTGGCGATCGCCGCCCTCGGCTTCCTCGCCGGAGAGGAAGCGCGGTTGGAGCGATTTCTCGCTCTCTCGGGGCTCGGGCCGCACAATCTGCGCGAGGCGGCTGCCGATTTGGGATTTCTGGCCGCGGTTCTCGATTACGTCGCCTCGGACGAACTCCTGCTCGTCGCCTTCGCCGCAAATCAAGGCTTGGATCCTGCCGCGATCGCCCGCGCCAAAGAGAGCTTCGGCGGGGCGCCGCCGTCGTTCGAGGCGTGAGCGCCGGCGAGGCCAAGGCGAGCGGCGACGGGTTCTGCCGCGACTGCCTGGCGCAATTCGCCTTCGGGTCAGCAAGAGGCGGGCGCTGCCCGCATTGCGCCTCGCCGCGCATCGTCGACGCGCGCGGCGCCGACGCATTGACGATCGCCCACATCGACTGCGACGCCTTTTACGCCTCGATCGAGAAGCGCGATGACCCTTCGCTTGCCGACAAGCCGGTCATCGTCGGCGGCGGCGGGCGCCGCGGCGTCGTCGCCACCTGCTGCTATGTCGCCCGCACCTTCGGCGTTCGCTCAGCGATGCCGACCGGGCGGGCGCTGGCGCTTTGTCCGCAGGCGGTGGTCCTCAAGCCAGACATGGCTAAATATGCGCGCGTTGGGCGGGAAATTCGCGATCGGATGTGGCGATTGACCCCCTTGGTCGAGCCCGTATCGATCGATGAGGCGTTTCTCGACCTGAGCGGCTGCGAGGGCGCCAACGGCGCCGGCGCAGCGGTCACCCTTGCTCGCTTCGCCCGCGAGCTTGAGCAAGACGTCGGCGTCAGCGTCTCTGTAGGCCTCAGTTATTGCAAGTTTCTCGCCAAGCTCGCTTCCGATCTCGACAAGCCCCGCGGCTTTTCCGTCGTCTCGCGCGACGACGCGGCGCCGCTGCTGGCGCCGATGGGCGTCGGCCGGCTTTGGGGGGTCGGCAAGGTCGCCGCGGAGCGGCTCGCCCATCTCGGCCTGAAAACGATCGGCGACCTGCAAGCGCTCGACGAATCGGCGGCGGCGGCGCGCTTGGGCGAGGAGGGGCGCCGGCTGTGGCGGCTGGCGCGCGGGATCGACGACCGGCGGGTGACGCCGGATCGCGAGGCCAAGAGCGTCTCCAGCGAAACCACATTCGAAGATGACGTCGTCGACAAGGCCGAGTTGACGCGGGTGTTGCTCGCTCATTGCGAGCAGGTAGCGGCGCGATTGCGAAAAAGCGGACTTGCGGCGGGCGCGGTGACGCTGAAGTTGCGCACGCCGGACTTCAAGCTGCGAACGCGCAGCCGTTCCGGGATCGCCCCGACGCAGATGGCGCCAAGACTTTTCGCTGCGGCGCGCGCGTTGCTCGACGCGCAAACGGAGGGGACGGCCTATCGGCTGATCGGCGTCGGCGCGAACGATCTTAAGCCGGCGCGCGAGGCCGACGAAGCCGATCTCATCGAGGGGGACCGCGCTCGCGAGAAGGCGCGAGAAGCGGCGATCGCGGCGCTGCGAGACAAGTTCGGCGCGACCGCGATCCAGCGCGGCCTCGCCTTCAAGCCGACGGTCGCCCCACGCAAGAGCTGACGACTATTTCGCGCAAGCCGGCGTGGGCAGCAATTCCAGCTTGCTGAGCTTGGCGATCAGAGCGAACGAGCCGTAGTCGAGTTTCAGCGTGCCGGAAATACCGTTCTCATAGAGATCGAAACTAAGAACGTACTCGGGCGGCGCGTCCTTGGCGGCTTCATCGAAATACGAGACCGTGACCGGCCAGTGGCGGATGCCGCCGAGCGCATCGACGAAGCCGATCTCCGGCGTCGGCCCGCTCGCCTGCTTGCCGATGACGGTCAAGGTTTGGAAAACCTTCCTGCCGGTGTCGGAGCCATCGTAAACGCGCGCCTCCATCGCGCCGCCGCCTCGTTTCGCCTGGGCGATGACGCGTTCGATGTGTTCGGTGGGGAAGAGGATGTCTTTGCCCAAATTCAAGGTGTCGCTCGACGGCTTGCTCAGCGCGACCGTAATTTCGCCGCTCTCCACGCGCCTGGCCGAACCGACGATCGCGGGGCTGGCGTCCCCCGCGGTTTGCGAATCGATCTGGAACTTCAGGCCCTTGGCGTCGCCGTCCTCGAAAGTGAGGGCGCGGATGTCGGAGGAAATGGGATCGCCTTCGCTGCGTTGCAGTTCGGTCAATTGGCGAAAGTTCGAGGCGTAGCCTTCGCAGGCCGAGCCGGTGAATTCGTAGGCGATCAGCCCGCTGGCGGCGACCGGCGTCTGCGAACTGGGCATCCGCGCGGAGAAATTGTCGGCGAGCGAGATTTCGTAGGCCGCGCGGTGCGAGGCCAAGGGGAGGACGCCTTGCGCGCGCGCGGAGCCGATAGTGGCGGCCAAAGCGAGAAACAGGACGGCGGTGCGGCGCTTCATTCAGGATCCCTAAACTCGCGCCGGACCGGCGCGGCGGTTCTCAAGCGTGTTGTCGCCGTGATTTTCGGCGCTTTCGTGGCCGCGCCGAACGCCCTCAGGGCTCGTCCGCCTCGCCGACCGGCCCCCAGGCCTGTTCGAGCGGCGTCGGCCCCTCGAGCGGTTCCTCGTCGGCGCGCAGGCTCGTGTCGTCGTTGGGCTGGGGAACGCCGAATCCCGGCGGCAGCCTGCCGTTGAACAGCCCCGCGCCCTGCAATTCGTCGAGGCCCGGCAAATCGCCAATGGCGTCCAGGCCGAAATGCACGAGAAATCCTTGCGTCGTGCCGTAGGTGATCGGGCGGCCCGGCGCTCTTCGGCGACC
Source organism: uncultured Alphaproteobacteria bacterium (assembly GCA_963755075.1). Taxonomy (GTDB): domain Bacteria; phylum Pseudomonadota; class Alphaproteobacteria; order Rhizobiales; family Beijerinckiaceae; genus Roseiarcus. The sequence continues at coordinate 9,245 of CAVWKL010000122.1, read as the reverse complement.
GCGCATGCGCACCCATCCGGCCTCCATCAAAACGTCGAGCGCCCCCTTGGAGACGGCGACGCCGCGGATCTCCTCGATGTCGGCGCGAGTGACCGGCTGATGATAGGCGACGATGGCGAGCGTTTCGATCGCCGCGCGCGACAGCTTGCGCTTGTCCTGATCCTCGCGCGCCAGGAGCCAGGAGAGATCGCTCGCGGTGCGGAACGTCCAACGGCCGGCGACGCGCACGAGATTGACGCCGCGGTCGGCGTAGCGGCGCTGCAACTCCGCCATGATCGCTGCGACGTCGGCGCCCGCCGAAAGACGCGCCGCGATCGAGGCTTCGTCGAGCGGTTCGGCGGCGGCGAAGACCAGCGCCTCGGCGATGCGCAGATCCTCCGGCGCGAGCCGCGCCGGGATGACGGTTTCAAACAATTGCGCGACGGTCCCCATGGCGTTGCCTCGTCCTAATCGAACTCGCCGCGTCGGGCCAGCGCCTCGCGAGGGACGGCGCGCACCCATAGCGGCGCGAAGGCGCGGTCTTGTCGCAGTTCGATCTGGCCTTCGCGAACCATTTCGAGCGACGCGGAAAAGGACGACGCCCGTGCGGTGCGGCGCATATTCGGCTCAACGCCATAGGCGATCAGCCACGAATCAAGTTCGGTCCATTCGCTCGTTCGCCCCACCATTCGCGCCAGCGCTTCTCGCGCCTCGGCAAGCGACCAGACGGCGCGCGCCATGAGGCGCACATGGGCGCGGGCGTGCTTCTGGCTCTGGCGGGCGTAGGCGGACAGGAGATCATAGAGGCTCGCCTCGTAGACGACCGCCGTCGACGTGGCGATCGCCTCCGGCGCGCCGCGGGCGAAGAAGTCGCGCCCGAGCCGCGGCCGGTTGATCAACGCTTGGGCGGCCCTGCGGATCTGTTCCAACCGATTGAGGCGCTGCGCCAGCGCGTCGGCCAGCTCGGCCGCGTTGCCGTCTTCAGCTTTCGTGCCCGTGGGCAACAACAGGCGCGACTTGAGATAGGCGAGCCAGGCCGCCATGACGAGATAGTCGGCCGCCAGCTCCAGGCGCAACTGGCGCGCCGCCTCGACGAAGGCGAGATATTGCTCGGCGAGCGCCAGCACCGAAATGCGCGCGAGGTCGACCTTCTGTCGTCGCGCTAGCTCGAGCAACAGGTCGAGCGGGCCCTCGAAACCGTCGAGATCGACGGTGAACGCCGGCTCGCCTTCCCCTCGCTCGACACGAAAATCCTCTGTTTCCGCCGCGACGCCGGCCACGAATCACCTCAACGCTGCCAGGCTCGACCTTGACGCGCGATGACGGCGGCCGCAAGGCGGCGATTCGCGGCTTCCACAGCGTTGGCGAGCCGGCATTAACCTTTAACCATCAATATTTAGGTAAATTTTCGGTTTCCAGCCGCCAAATCGGCTTAGCGGTTGCAATCGGCCCCTGTCCGCGTACCGTCATCTTCGCAGGGCATAGGGAAAGCCCGCGAGATACCCCGCGGGGTGCTCGGGTCCGCCGCATCTCCCGGGTCCGTGGGGTCGGCCGGCTCGGAAGCAGCTAGGAGTGGCCTCCTCAACGCTGCTTCCGGCCGGCCTCCATGTCATCAAAGGCGCGACTGCCAATCGCCGCCTTGGCCGAATTTGTCACGGCGCAACGACTGGCCGGACGCGACCGCCGGCATGGTTCGGCGGCGGGTCAATAGCGGCGCAGCAGGCTCACCAACTTGCCCTGGATGCGCACGCGGTCGGGGCCGAATATTCGGGTTTCGTAAGCGGGATTGGCCGCCTCGAGCGCGATCGAGGCGCCGCGGCGGCGCAGGCGCTTCAGCGTCGCCTCCTCGTCGTCAATCAACGCCACGACGATGTCGCCGGTCTCGGCGGTGTCCTGCTTGCGCAGGATGACGGTGTCGGCCTCGAATATCCCGGCTTCGATCATCGAGTCGCCGCGCACCTCGAGGGCGAAATGTTCGCCGGCCCCGAGGAAGTCGGGCGGCATGGCGATCGTCTCGACGCGCGTCTGGATCGCCGCAATCGGCGTGCCCGCGGCGATGCGCCCCATCACCGGGATCATCACTGAGCGCGCTTCCGTCTCGGGGCCGGAACGCGGGCGCACCCGCCCGAGATTGCCGGCGATGACGCTCGGCGAGAACTTTTGTCCGCGCGGCGCCCCGACGGTGGCTGATTCCGGCAGTCGCAGCACCTCGATCGCGCGGGCGCGATTGGCGAGGCGACGGATGAAGCCACGCTCCTCGAGCGCCATGATGAGGCGATGGATGCCCGATTTCGAGCGCAGATCGAGGGCGTCCTTCATTTCGTCGAAGGAGGGCGGAACGCCTTCGGCCTGGAGGCGCTCATGAATGAAGCGCAGCAATTCGCTTTGCTTTTTTGTCAGCATGGCAGTCTCCTCGGGCGGCTCGCGCCGCAAATCGCTGGATGCGCCGCGCGCAAGCCGAGAATCACGATCAGGCGTAAACAAATCACGAACGATGCGTATCTGTTCGCGGTGTGTTCCGCAAGGGGGACGTCGCGGTGGCCGTTGGGGTGATTGGCCACGGAACGCCCTATGGCGCGCGACCCGTGAACCGGGCTTGGCCTTGACGCCGAGCATGGTTCAGGCAGAGAGCTGGACCGGCAAGATCGAGAATTTGGGTGTGCGAACCCTGTGGATCCTCCGGAAAGGCGGGGCTTCCGACCCTCTCGTCAATTCTTGGCGAGGCAGACAGCTGCAGACTGCTCCTCTCAAAGCCCGCGCGCGACCTCGTAGGGGTCCCAGACGCGGACATGATGTTCTGCGCCTGGCGCGCGTCGCAGATGCGGCAATGCTCGGGAACCTTGTCGCGCACCCGATCGTAGAGACTGTGCCGCGGCGCATAGCCGACGGAGAGAATGCCGAGCCGGCCTTGACCAAAGGCTCTCTGTCGCCCGTTTCTTTGACGAGGAAGCCGCCTTCGGCCAAGTCGGGCGGCGACCGTTTCGGCCCATAATCTCAGGGCTTCGCCCAGCAATCCGCGGACAGTCTCCAGCCTTTCAAGTCCGACGCCAGATCGATCATGAAAGCCTTTTGCGCGTCGATGGGGCCGCTAAGATCGCTCGAGAACTGATTGTGCGCGAGCGTTACGCCGCGCTCGCGGGCGACGGTTTTCGCGCGGACATCGAAACCGTCGCCTTCGGTGTAGAATTGGAACTCTTTTCCGGCATCAGCGAATTGCGCGACATAGAGATCCTCGCCGGCAGCCTCCGAATGCGCTACCGCAACAATGTATAAATTTCCCCCGGCGTTGTGAAGCGTGAACGGTTCCGCCCCCGAGGTCTTGTCGCCGATGAACGCATACTGGGACTTCTTGTTGCGGCGAAGCAGGATGAGCCGCCCTTGCTGCGCGGCGGCGGCCGTCTTGCCTTTGGCGTCAAAAGTATCGCAGACGTAGCCGTCTGCAGCCAGCGACACCGCCTCGCCGTCGTCGAGCGGGAAGGGCTCGTCCCCGCTTGATACGCACCCCGCGAGCGCGAGCGCGGAGAGTATCGCCAGTCGTCGCGAACCCGACATCGCAGCCTCCGTTCTTCGCCCCGGGCGGCGGCCGCCATTGCCCCGATCGCCATTGACGATCCCGCCCTCGCTTGGGCCGAGCCGGGCGCCTTCCGGCACGGTCTGTCCAGACTTACCGCGACGCGTCGAACCCTGTAAGAGGCAAACTGGGCTTGCGCGCCCGGGCGTCATTCTCGTCGCGGACATCGGGAGCGGCGCGCCGCAGGCTGCGACAATTTGTCCTCGCGCCCCCCGGCCAAGGCGGCGGGCGCCTTCGTCGCTCCGCGCGCCGTCCCGCGAGGCTTGCGGCGCGGCGACAGGTCGGCATGATGCGCGCCGAACGTCATGCGGGAGAGCGGGCCATGAGCGAGATGCGGGTCGACCCGGCCGCGATGTGGGACGAGCGCTACGCGCGCGAGGGATTCGCCTATGGCGACACCGCGAACGCCTTCCTGACGAGCCAGTCCGCGCGGCTGAAGGCGGGCATGCGCGCGCTCGTTCCCGGCGACGGCGAGGGGCGCAACGGCGTCTGGCTCGCCGAGCGGGGGCTGATCGTCGACACTCTCGATCTCTCCGCCTACGGCGTCGCCAAGGCGCGCCGGCTGGCCGAGGCGCGAGGCGTGCCGCTCAACGCCGTCCAGGCCGACGCGCTTGCCTGGGATTGGCCGCGCCAGGCTTACGACGTCGTCGCGCTGATCTTTCTCCACCTGGTTGCGGAAGAACGGCGCGCGCTGCACGCCAAAGCCGTCGCGGCGTTGAGGCCGGGCGGCTTGATCGTTCTCGAGGCGTTCCGGCCCGAGCAGCTCGCGCGCCAGGCGGCCGGCGCGCGCGGCGGCCCGCGCGCGCGTGAGCTGCTTTACGCGCTCGACGATTTGCGCGCCGATTTCGCCGCGCTCGATGTGATCGAACTCGCCGAGGCGGACGCCGTGTTCGAGGAAGGGACGCTGCACGTCGGCGCGAGCGCGGTCGTCAGGGCGCTGGCGCGGCGGACCTGAAGCGATCCTCACGTCTCGTTCAGCTCCAAGCGCAGCGGAACGTGGTCGGAGGCCTTTTCCCGTCCGCGCATGTCCTTGTCGATTTCGGTCCACGCCAACCGATCCGCCGCCTGCGGCGAGAGCAGGGCGTGATCGATGCGGACGCCATTGTTCTTCGGCCAGGCGCCCCCCTGATAATCCCAGAAGGTGTACAAACCCGCCGCGTCGCTTGTCGCGCGCAGCGCGTCGGTCAGGCCGAGCGCGGCGAGTTCGCGGAACTTGGCGCGCGTTGGCGGCAGGAACAGCGCGTCCGCCGTCCATTGTTCGGGATGGGCGGCGTCGCGTGGTTCGGGAATGACATTGAAATCGCCCGCCAACACGAGCGGCTCCTCGTAGGCGAGGAGCGCGCGCGCGTGGCGGATCAGCCGGTCCATGAACGTGAGCTTGTAGGCGTATTTTTCGCCGGGCGCGGGATTGCCGTTGGGCAGGTAGATGCTGGCCACACGCACGGCGCCACGCGTCGTCGGGATCACCGCCTCGAGATAGCGCGCCTGCGCGTCGCCGAGATCGCCCGGCAGGCCGCGCGCGACCTCGATGGGCCGCTTGGCAAGAATGGCGACGCCGTTGAAGCCCTTCTGCCCATGCGTAGCGACGTTGTAGCCGAGATCCTCGACTTCGGCGCGGGGAAACGCCTCGTCGACGCACTTGATCTCCTGCAGGCACAGCGCGTCCGGGCTCTTCGCCTTGAGATAGTCGAGGAGATGAGGCAGGCGTTGGCGGACCGAATTGACGTTCCAGGTGGCGATGATCAGGGGCGGGCTCCTTCGGCTGAATTCGACCAGTCTCGCACGCTTCGGCCGCCGACGGGAAGCCGGCGCCTTCAGTCCCAGCGCCGATGCGCCCACGTCCACTGCTCCGGCGCTTCGCGGATGAACTCCTCGAAGCGCGCCTGCAGCGCCGCGGTCGCGATTCTCACGTCCGCGTCGCGATCGGCGGTCCTGGGAACCTCGACCCGCTCGATGCGCATGGAGAAACGCACGCCGGGGAGGCGCATGACGCGAGCGGCGTAGAGCGGCAATCCCGAAGCGCGCGCGATCAGCGCTGGAAAGGGGTTCGAGCTGGCGGGCCGGCCGAAGAACGGCGTCTTTTCGCCGCGGCCCTCGCGCAAATCGGCGAGGAAGGCGGGGCAGCGCCCCTCGCGGGCGCTGCGCAGCAGGGCGCGCGCCGTCGCTGGCGACTTGTCCATCAGGCCACCCTGATAAAACGGCGCGCGCATTTCATAAATGGCGCGGTCGACCAACGGATTGGTGATCTTCTGGTAGACCCCCGCCAACTTCGCGCCGAAGCGCACGCCCGCAATGGCCATCAACTCCCAGTTCCCCATATGCAGCCCGCAAACGACGAAGGGCCCGGCGTCGGCGATCGCCTGAAAACGCTCGGCCGATTCCAGCGCGAGGCGCCCCTGTGCGTCGATTTCACGCAGATGGAAGGACTCGGCGAACGTGCGCCCGAGGTTTTCCCACATGCCCAGCGCGATGCGTTGGCGGTCCGCCGCGCTCGTTTCGGGCAGCGCGAGCGCGAGGTTGTCGAGCGCGCGCTGGTGGCGTCGCAGATGCGGGGCGACGGCGCGCCAGCCGAATCCCGACCAGCGCGAGGCGACCTCAAGGGGCAGGGCCCTTATCAGCGCTGCGGTGAGGAAAAACACCGCGTATTCAACGTATCGTTCGACGAATTGGCGCGCGCGCGCGAAACGGCTCATCAGTCCGGCGGTCCCCTCGGCTCCAAGCCGTGGGCGCCTGATTGCGCGGCCAGGCCGCCGCCGTCAAGGGCGGCGCCTTGTCGTCCATTTTGCGTTTCAACAGTCTCGGCGGTTCGTGCTAGCGTCACGCTTCGGCAAGCGTTTGCAAGACGAAGCACAGGGGAGCGTCATGGGTGAGAGCGTCAAGTTTCAGCTGAGCGAAGAGCGGATTCCGCGCGCCTGGTACAACATCGCGGCGGATTTGCCGGCGCCGCCGCCGCCCGTGCTGCACCCCGGCACCGGCAAACCGATCGGGCCCGACGACCTCTCGCCGCTGTTTCCCATGGCGCTCATCGGCCAGGAAGTCAGCACGGAGCGCGAGATCGAAATCCCCGATCCGGTGCGCGAAATTTATCGCCTGTGGCGTCCCACGCCGCTCTATCGCGCGCGGCGCCTGGAACAGAAGCTCGGGACCAACGCGCGCATCTTTTACAAATACGAGGGCGTCAGCCCTGCCGGCAGCCACAAGCCCAACACCGCGGTCGCCCAGGCCTTCTATAATAAGCAACAGGGCGTGGCGAAGCTTTCCACCGAGACCGGCGCCGGCCAATGGGGCTCCTCGCTCGCCTTCGCCGGCGCGCTGTTCGGCCTCGAAGTCAAGGTCTTCATGGTGAAGGTCTCCTATATTCAGAAGCCCTACCGGCGGGCGTTGATGGAGACCTACGGCGCCAAATGCGTGGCGAGCCCGAGCATGGAGACGGAGTCGGGCCGCGCCATTCTCGCCGCCACTCCTGACACTCCGGGCAGCCTGGGCATCGCGATATCCGAAGCGGTGGAGGTGGCCGCCAAGAACGCCGACACCAAATACTCGCTCGGCAGCGTGCTCAACCACGTTCTCCTCCATCAGACGGTGATCGGCATCGAGGCGATCGAACAAATGGAGGCGGCGGACGCCTATCCCGACGTCGTCATCGGATGCGCGGGCGGCGGGTCGAATTTCGCCGGCATTGCATTCCCGTTCCTCGGCAAGAAGCTGCGTGACAAGCGCGACGTGCGGATTATCGCGGTCGAGCCCGCCGCCTGTCCGTCGCTGACGCGCGGTCGCTACGCCTTCGATTTCGGCGACACCGGCCACCTCACGCCGCTGGTCAAGATGCATACGCTCGGCTCGACGTTCATCCCGCCGGGTTTCCACGCCGGCGGCCTGCGCTACCACGGCATGTCGCCGCTGGTCAGCCATTGCAAGGAACTCGGCCTCATCGAGGCGCGCGCCTATCACCAGAACCCATGCTTCGAAGCGGGCGTAATGTTCGCGCGCGCCGAAGGGATCGTTCCCGCACCCGAATCGACCCATGCGGTGCGCGCGGCGATCGACGTGGCGCTGCAGGCGCGCGAGGAAGGCAAATCGCCGACCATCCTGTTCAATCTTTCCGGCCATGGCCATTTCGACATGCAGGCCTACACCGACTATTTCGCCGGCAAGCTCATCGATCAGGATTACGATCACGCCGCGCTGGAAGCCTCGCTGGCGCAGCTGCCGGCGGTCGCGGCGGAGTAGCGGGTTCCCGCGGCCCTCGGGCGCGTCCGCGGTTCGAATTCGACGAGGGAAACGAACGCGGACCCGGCCAGGCATCGAGTCGCCCGTGGCGGGCCGACAGCCTGCCGTGCGCTTGCTTTGCCGTGCGCGCATGCTATCAAGCCGCGCCCCGGCATCCCGCCGCTTTCACGAGGCCCGTATGCAGTTCTTGAGCCGCCGCGCCGTTCTCGCGTTTCCCCTCGCCGCCGCCGTCGGCGCGGCTTTCGCCGAGGACGACGCCGACAATACGCTGATTCTAACCACCAAGCACGGCAAGGTTGTCATCCGCCTCAGGCCCGATCTCGCCCCTAAGCACGTCGCGCAGATCAAGACGCTGGTGAAGCGCAAGTTCTACGACGGCATCGTTTTTCATCGCGTCATCCCCGGGTTCATGGCTCAGACCGGCGACCCCACCGGCACCGGCTCGGGCGGGTCGGATCTGCCCGATCTCAAGGCCGAGTTCTCTTCCGCGCCGTTCAAACGCGGCACGCTCGGCATGGCGCGAGCGAGCGACCCGAATTCGGCCAATTCGCAGTTTTTCATCTGCCTCGCCGACGCGTCGTTCCTCGACGGGCAATACACCGTCTTCGGCGAAGTGGTTTCCGGCATGGAGGTCGTCGACAAGATCAAGGCGGGAACGAAGGAGAACAACGGCGCGGTCGACAATCCCGACAAGATCGTCACGCTGCGTCTCGCCTCGGACGCCAAAGCGAGGCCGAAGCCGAAGGCGACCTCCGCGCCCGACGCGCCGGCGGCCGAACCCACCGACGCCCCGACCAACCCGGACTGACGTCCCGATCCCTTAAGCGCACAGGAGCGCGGATTTGAGCACGCCCGAAAACACCCTGACGCTCGAGACCACCAAAGGCCCGGTTGTGATCGAAATGCGTCCCGAACTCGCGCCGAGCCATGTCGCCCATATCAAGCGGCTCGTCGACGAAGGCTTCTATGACGGCGTCGTCTTTCACCGCGTCATCGACGGCTTCATGGCGCAAACCGGCTGTCCGCAGGGCACGGGAACGGGCGGATCGAAATATCCCGACCTCAAAGCCGAGTTCAACTCCGAGCCGCATGTGCGCGGGACGGTGTCGATGGCGCGCGCCGGGAGTCCGAATTCCGCTAATTCGCAGTTCTTCATCTGCTTCGACGACGCCCGCTTCCTCGACCGCCAATATACGGTGTGGGGCAAGGTTGTCTCCGGCATGGAGAACGTCGACAAGATCAAGCGCGGCGAGCCGGTGCGCGATCCCGACAAGATCGTCAAGGCGACGCTGGGCTGAGAGGCGCTCGCCCTTTTCGGCGCAGAGAGAGTGAGCGGCGGCGACGCCCTCGTCGGGCGCTCCGCGCCATCTCTCGGCGAACGGCACGTTCGCCTGGCCGCCCGCTGGCGGGAAAAGGGCTCCCCATGCGCGTCGATCTGTTTGATTTCGATCTAGCAATACGTGGC
>CAVWKL010000121.1:0-16931 GCA_963755075.1 uncultured Alphaproteobacteria bacterium | reverse complement strand
GTCAGCGGCGCGAAGGGTCGCGTGATCGCGGGGCAGACCTCGCCCGCGGCCCTCGCCAGGGCGGTCAAGAGCGACGCCGCCGATCTGGCGATCACGGCGATCGACGCTCTCGTCAGCGACGATAAGGCGAGCGTCGACTGGCGCGAGCGCGCGCCGTATATCGCCCGCCTCGGCGCCGAAACCGTCGAAATCATCGCGCCGCAGGCGATCGCCGACGTGCGCCAGCTCGCGGGCCGCGACGTCGGCTTCGGCGCCGCCGACAGCGCCGGCGCCGCCACCGCCGCGACGCTGTTCGCCCATCTCGGCGTCGCGCCCAAGCCCTCGTTCGCGCCGCTCGGGCCGGCGCTTGCCGACCTGGCGGCGGGCAAGCTCGTCGCGGTCGTGGCGGTCGGCGCGAGATCCTCGAAGACTTTGGCCGATTTCGGCAAGGACGGGCGGTTCCACGAGATCGCCATTCCGTGGTCGCCGTCGCTGGGCTCGCTCTACGCGCCGGCGCGCGTGACGACGAAGGATCGGCCGAACCTCATCGCCGCCGGCGCCAAGATCGACACGCTCGGCGCGCCGATGGCGCTCGTCGCGATCGACGCCCCGCCATCCTCTGGGCGCGCCGAACGCTCCGCGACGCTGACCAAATTCTTTTTCGACGGCTTCGACAAATTGCTCGGCCCGGACAACGACCCGAGCTGGCGCGAGGTCAATTTCGCCGCCGTCGCGCCGTGGCCGCGCTTGCCGGCGGCGCAGGCCTGGATCAAGCTCAACACCGCCGCGTCGAGTTCGTCGCTCGACGCGTTCCGCGCAGTCGCCAAGACCGCGGCGGCGGCGAACGGAGGTCCCGCCGCGCAGGATTCCGATCGCTTGTTCGACAGTCTGATGCAATGGCGCGGGACGGGACAATGACGGAGGGCGACGCATGCCGATCCTTCTGAAAGTCGTCGCCGGCCTTGTCGCCGGCGTCATCGTGGGGGTCCTGACTTTCGCCTTTTGGCCGCAAATCGAACCCGCCGTGGTCAGCGCGCGACCGGCGGTGGAGCGGCCAATCTTCGTCACCAACGCGGCCGAGGCGAAGCCGGCGGCCGACAAGGCCGCCATCGACAAATTGGCCTCCGCCTTGCGAACCGGCGCGCCGGCCGACGCCGCCGCGCCCTCGCCCACGCGTTCGCTCGCCTTGACGCCGGCAAGCGCCGCCAACGCCAACGACGCCGCGCTTTGCCTACGCGCGCAAGGTCTCGTCGCGCTGGCCGACGGCGACATTGCCGCAGCGCGGGCGTTTCTCGAGCGCGCCGCCGAGGCTGGCGACGCACGCGCCATTCTCGTCCTCGGGGACACCTATGATCCCGCCACGCTGGCGCGTTTGGGCGCGGTGGGCCTCAAGGGCGACGCCTCCCAGGCCCGCGACTACTACGCGCGGGCGCTCTCGGCCGGCCTCGCGGCGGCGCGCAACCGCATTGCGGCGCTCGAATCCCAACAAAACTGACCGACCCGCGCCGATCTATTGATCGACGCGCGAGAGAATCTCGCGCAAGGGATCGCCGGTCCAGGCGACGTTGACGAAGTCCTCGTGTCGGACGTCGCCGGAATCGATGAAGGCGACGACGCCGGGCCGCAGGCCATCGGGAAGGCCGTTTTGGACGGTGACCCCGTCGCGCTCCAATCGTCGGCGCAGCGCAGCGTTTTGGTCGCGCGTCGAACTCGAATAAGCGCTTACGAAAAACGCCCCGAGGCGCGCGCCCTCGATCCAGTTGGCGAATTTGTCCTCTTCGCCATAGAGCGCGTCGAGCAGCACGACGCCGCGGATGCGATGGCCCGCGCCGCCCTCGGCCAACGAATAGGCCGCCGGCATGTAACCGCCGCTATAGGCGACAATGACGACCGGCATGCGCTGGAACGCGGCGCGCGAGGCGCCGGGATAGAGGCCGGCGAGCTTGGCCTCCGCCTCGTCGAGGAATTGCGCGAACGCGCCGGGTCGCCAGAAATTGCCCGCGCTCGAATCCGCCGCGTCGACCGCGAGTTGCGGCGCGACGAGCACGCCGTTGAGGTTGGACTGGGCGAGCTGACGGACAGTCTGTTGCCGATCGACGACGTCGCGCGCCAAGGTCGTCTGGTTGCCGTGGAAGAACACCACGAGCGCGCCCGGGCGGTTGGGATCGAACCCCTCTCCAGCGGCGAGGAGGACGTGGCGGTCGTTGTAGGTCGTGTCCTCCCACAACAGGCCGCCGCGCGGCGAAGAATGGCCGAGTCGGCCGCCGTCATTGACGTCGAGGAACGGCCGCGCCTTGTCGTTGTCTTCGTCGGGCGGGATCAAGCCGTGATACGGAAAAGCCGAGTTCCTGAACTCGGCGAAAGCCACGTTTGCGCCATCCACCTGCGTGAATGTCGACGAAGCGCCAGGCGACACGTTCGACTCCCTTGGCGCGCCGGGCCCGCCCGCGCAGCCCGCGAGCGCCAACGCCAAGGCGACGCCGGCAAAGGAGGCGCTGGCGCGAAACGCACGATCCGTCATCGTCGACCCTCCCCGCCTCGATCGCGCCGCTGCTCAGGCCAGACGATTCGGCGCGGCGCCAGATATTACCCCGAAGAACGACGGCAGCGCCAGAAGGTAGGCGAACCCGGCGATCTCGATCACCGCGCCGAGGCCGAAATTGGTGGCGATGACCGGCGCCGCCGCCGCGCCGATCACGGAGAAGCATCCGTTGACCCCCCAAGCCCAGATGAACAGATGCTCCTTGCCGAGCCGCCCGAGCGTCGTCATCGCGGTGGGCATGGGAAAGCCCATGAGGAAGGCCGGCGGCGCGATGAAGGCGAAGCAGAACAACAGGCGCGCGACATAGGGCAATGCGCCGATCGCGTCGAGCGCGAGGTTGAGGAACAAGGCGTAGCCGATCAGCAACGCGGCGATGGCGACAAAAATAACCGGCATGACGGCGCGCATGACCGGCAGGACGCGTTCGGAGGTGAGCGCCCCCAGCCCCGAGAACACCAGCATGCCCGTAATCAGGATCGAGGCGGAGACGGTCGGGTTGCCGAGCGCCATGACGAAATGGGCGATGAGCCCGACCTCGACCATGATGTAGCCCGCGCCCAGACAAGCGAAATAGACGATGGACAGGAACTTGCCGCGGGACTTGGAAAAGATCGACCGCCAGCCCCAAATGACGGGAATCGCCAGCAGCACCGACGCGGTGAGGCAGGCGACGCCGAGCGTCGCCCAGATCAAGAGATAGCCCCATTCGTCCTGAAATTGTTCGAGGCGGTCGAAAAGACGACCGGAATTCAGCGCCGCCCAATAGCCGTCCGCGGCGGCGGTCGCCGAAAAGGCGTCGAAGTCAAGAACGCGCGGCAAATCCTTGGTCTTGACGTAGGCGGCGAAATAGGGCGCGTCGTTGGTCAGCTTGTGCGTGTTGAAGACGTAGCGCTCGGCGATGTCAGGCCAACCGCCATTGATCAACGTGTGCCAGGCGAGCCGGCCCATGACGGTGGCGGGAAGCACGCCGTCGTCGGCCTTGCCGCCGGGCGGGCCGGCCACGTCGGCAGGCGCGGTCGGGTCGGCGGGAGCGCTTGGGTCCGAGGCGTCGGACGGCGCCGCCGGACTGGCGGGGCCGCCGCCGAAGATCTGCTCGACGTAGCTCTCGAGCGTGCGGTCGGTCTGCGAAGCGTCGTAGAAGAGCCCCGGCGAGTAGATCTCGTCGAACGACATCGCATGGGTGTGCTTGCGCAGTTTGTCGATTTCGTCCGCCGTGAAGCCGCCGCGCTTATAGAGCACCGTGGCGGTCGAGAGATAGGACGAGGCGACGAAGAACGAATCCGCGATATGCGCGCCGTCGACGTCGCGCGCGGCGGCGGCCATGGTGGTGTAGAGCTTGAGCACCGACTTGGGCGGCTCTTCCTTGTTCCACAGCGTCACCGACAGCACGCCGCCGTCGGCGAGCGCGCGCATGTAGGTCTCCATCGCCTCCTGCGTGTAGGGGAATTTTTCGACGATGGCGAAGCCGCCGGGATTGGAGAGACCGACGGAGTCGGCCAGGCTCAAATCGACGACGTCGAAGCGCTCCTTGGTTTGGGCGAGGAAATGGCGGCCCTCGTAATCGATGACGCGCACCTTGCCGAGGATGTCGCCGGTGAAGTCCCTGATCGCCGGATCGCGGAACGCAGCGAGCACGGCGCGATTGCCTTCGGCGACCGTCACGTCCTTGGCGCCCGAGCGCAACGCGAGCGCGGTCGAGATGCCGCCGCCGAATTGCGTGATGAAGGTCTTAGGCGCCGTCTTGATCACGTAGGGGTAGTACATCGGCAGATAACGGAAATAGGCCGTGTCCTTGGGCGGCAGATCGCGGATGATGCCGATCGGCCCGTCGCTGTCGATGTAAAGCGCGAGATAGGCGTTGGCGGGCATTTCCGGCAGATTGAAGCCGGCGTTGTCAGAGAGGCCCGGCGCGAAGTGCAGATAGGAACTCGAATAGGCCTCGAGAAAGCCGAACGGCGAAGAGCTCTGGTAGACCTTCTGCGCGTCGGGAAATTTGCGCGCGTAGGAGACGCCCTTGTAGTCGTTGACCGCCAGGCGGCTCAACCCCAACGCCGGCGCGGCGACGAAGTGGCCGCCGAAAGCGACGAGGGCGAGCGCCGCAAACGGCAGGAGCGCGCGCTTTCCTCCCGGGCCGAACCCCCAGGCCAGGCAGGCCGCGAACCAAAGCGCCAGCGGCGCCGCGATGAGGTCGGCCGGGGTGAAGCCATACATTGCGACGAGGACCACGAGGCCGCAGAGGCCCGAGCCCGCCAGATCGGCGAAATAGACGCGCCCGAAGGTGCGATTGCTCTTTAGGAAAACACAACCGAGAAACACCGCGCCGGCGAGAAACGGCGTCAGCGAAGCAAGGAAGATCGCGAGCAGCTTCCACTTCTGCGCCGGATCGGAGACCAAGAAGATCGCGTTGAAGCCGAGTTGCTGAACGACGAGATTGGCGGCGACGGCGAGCGGCCCGAAGAGCCCAAGCGCGACGCCCGCCGCGAGCCGCCATTGGCGCTGGAACCAGTCCTTGGCGACGCACATGACCGCACTGGTGAGGCCGAAGCCGAGCATCGCCAGACTGACGACCAGCGAGCCGAAATGCGCCCAGCTGCCGACCGAGAACACCCGCATGATGTCGATCTGCAAGGCGATGACGGCGCCGGCGCCGAGGCCGACGGCGAGATAGAGCGCCAGCCGGCCGCCGGCCTCGGGCGCGATGTCATCGCTCGCGCCGCTCGCCGGCGCGCCGATGTCCGCCGTCGCGACTGCTTCGTCCATCAGAAAAGGCTCCAAGCCCGCGGGCGCGCGGGCGCGCCGTCATGCGCGCCCGTCGCGTGCGCGAGGGGGCGAGGCGATCAATTGTTGTGCGTGCCCTTGATGACGTCGCCTTCGAGCTTTGTGAAAGGCACGAAGGGAACGATTCGGCCGCCGTAGATGTCCGAGCGCGAAACGGTGATCGTGCCGTCCTCGGCTTGGGTCTTGACGACCTTCAGCACGCGCTGCGCCCCGGGCGGACCGACCGGAATGACCATGATCCCGTTGGGCTTGAGCTGTTGCAGCAGGGGCGGCGGCACGTGGTCGATGCCGCAGGTGACGATGATCTTGTCGAACATCATCGGCCCCTCGACGGCGGGCGAAGGCGAGGCGGCGGGCGAAGGCGTCGCACCAGCGGCGGCGGCCGGGCTCGGCGCGGCGACCGGCGCGGCGGCGGGCGTGGGCGTCGCCACCGGCGCGGCGGCGGGCGAAGCAGAGGCGGCGGGCGAGGACGCCGCGGCCGGCGCGACCGCCTCGTTCACCCAGCCGTAGTAGCCGTCGGCGGCGCGCGAGCGGATGGCCGCGAATTCGACGTAGCCGTCCTTGACGAGGTCGTCGTAGATGCCGCGGGTGCGCTCAGCGAGCGGCTTGATGATCTCGATCGTGTAGACTTGGTCGGTCAAGTGCGCGAGATAAGCCGATTGATAGCCCGAGCCGGTGCCGATCTCGAGCACCTTTTCGCCCTTCTTCGGATCGATCGTCGAGGTCATGCGGCCGACGATGTGGGGACCGGAAATCGTCACCCCGAAGCCGATGTCGAGGAACGCGTGCGCGTAGGCGCGGTCGAGGTTCTGCTTCAACACGAATTTCTCGCGCGGCGTCAGCAGGAAGGCGCGCTTGTGGCGGTCGTCCCAGATGTCCTCGTTGCGCACCAGCGCGACGAAACGATCGAAACGTTCGCCCAGGAACCTCGGGTCTTCGCCGCGCTGCGCGACGCCCCAGGCGATGAACTTCTCGCGGTTGTCCATCGGCGGCGCCATGTCGAAAGTGAAAGGCGTCGGCACGTTGGCCATGGCGAAACGCGGCGCCAGCGCGCCGCCCGCCAGGGCCGCCGCGCCGGCCAAAAAATGTCGTCGTTGCACCAAGGCCTCCTCGAATGGAAACTTGCGGGAATTCGTCGGAACGCCTGATAACCCAATTCGCGCCAAAACGCGACAGGCGATTTTTCGTCGGCCCGTCGTCGCCGACGAGCCGGCGCGCACGCGCGACGGCGAGGGTTTGCGCCTTGGATTCAGCGATTGTTCAGCGGATCGGCGGCCCATTGTTTGAGCGTGCGGACGGGCCGATGCGGAACGTAGCCGAGCGCCCTCCAACGATGGCCGCGCGCGCTCCCCGCGGCGAGGGTCGCTTGTCCACCCGCTTCGCCGCCGATGCGGATCTGCGCGCCCTCTCGGACCACCAACGCAAAGAGCGTGGCGGCGTTGGCCGGCGCGAGGCGAATGCAGCCGTGCGAAGCCGGTCGGCCGAGGGCGCCGACCGCTTCGGTGCCGTGGATCGCATATTGGCCGTAAAAGAATATCGAGTGCGGCATCGGCGCGTTGCCGTACTTGGCGGAATAGACCATCGGATAGAGCGCGATCGGCCGAAAGACGCCGCGCGGCGTCAGGTGGCCGGCGCGCCCGGACGAAATCGGCCATTGGAAGCTTTCGCCGCTGTCGGCGACGACGCGCATCGTCTGCGCGCCGAGATCGACGTCGATGCGGACCATCGCGCCAGCGGCGCCCGGCAGTGCGATCAACGCGCCAAGCGCGACCGCCATTCCCGAAACGAAACGCATATTCCCCTCCCAGCCCGACGCAAACCTAGACCTGCTCCGAAACCGCGCGGCGGCGAAGCCGAGCGAGCGCGTCGCGCCGAAGCAGCAAAATCGGCGCCAGACGTCGGTCGGCCTCCGGGCGGCGGCGACCCGTTTCGCCAACTGAGCGAATGCTCTTTGGCGACATTCTTGGCATGGAAAACGATCGGCGGCCACAGCCATTCGCCGCGTGCGATCGCGCTGCCGCCGTTCCCGCGCGGACCCTGCGCCGACCGGCCAATGGCTCTCGCTCAGCGCGCGCTGTTCGGCTCGGCCGCCCACCCTTCCCAGAGACCGCCGCCGGACGGCGCCGCAACGGCGCTCGGCGCCGCCTCGCCGCTGATGCGGATCAGCGCGCCCTCCTGGCTGACCAGCGAATAGAGGATCGCGGCGTCGTCCGGCGCCAGACGAATGCAGCCATGCGAGGCCGGTCGTCCGAGAGCGTCGACCTCCACGGTGCCATGGATCGCATACTGGCCATGGAAAAAGATCGAATGCGGCATGGGCTCGTTGCCGTATTTGTAGGAATAGACCATCGGATAAAGCGCCGTCGGCCGAAACGTCCCGCGCGGCGTCTCGCGGCCTGCCGCGCCCGACGAAATCGGCCATTGGAATCTTGCGCCGGAGTCCGAGGCGACGCTCATCGTCTGCGCGGCAAGATCGACGTCGATGTGGACCAGGGCGCAGGCCGCGCCCGGCGGGCCGATCAACGCGCCGAGCGCGATCGCCAGTCTCGAAACGAAATGCATATCCCCCTCGCCGCGGCGCTCCCCTTCGCGCCAATCGAAATCATACTCGCCGAACTTGCGCCGGGCCTACAAGCCCTGGGCGACGGCGTCATTGGGCAAGCGACAATTCGCCACGGCCGGCCGCTCAAAGGTCGCGGCCCTAGGGCGCGGTCTTTGCGACCTTGCAATCGTGATCTTGCAAATCCTCGCCATGGCCGCCGGCCGTCAGTTCCGCGCGATCGGCGAGCAGAACGAACCCGGGCCGGCCGCCAAACGTCGCGCCGACCGCCACGAGCGTTTCCAGACCCATATGATCCCGAGCGCCCTCGACGCCGTCGGCGAGGAGGCGGAACGGCGCCGCGTCGGCGAGATCGTCGGAGTTAAGCCGACGCGCCCAGTAACGACGCCCTTTGAGCGCCACCGTCATCACCCGCCATTGCTCGTCGAGCGCGGTCGCGTAGGCGCCGAGCGCGGCGATGACCTCTTTGTCGAGGCAGTCGATGTGCAGATGCAGCTGATCCTGACTGCGCGCGAACTGCGAATTGATGGCGACGCCGACCGCCTCGCGCGGCAAGGCGTGGCCGAGCCGCGCCTCGAGAGCGCTTCGCGCGCCCCAAGCGAAGGCGAAGTAGTTCGGCGCGTCCGGCGCGAGGATCAGCGGGTCTTCGATCCCGGTGACGCGGCCCGTCGGGATGGCGAGGAATTGCGCAACGCCGTTGCGGTCCTTGAGCAGCGCCACGCCCCTGCCCTCGCCTTGTGCGAGGTCGACGCGCTCGCAGGGCTTCGGTCCCTCGCCGGCGCGCAGATGGGGAACGCATTGCTCGTGCACGATCGTCCATAGCGCCATGCGGTCGGCGTAGGCGGGCGCGCTCCCGAGCGGGACGAAGACGGCCGCCGCCGCGGCGAGCCCATAAGCGAACCTCATCGTGACGAACTCCTTCGCGGCGCGCCTTCCGCGAGCGCCGGCGCCGAGGGAATATGGCGGCCCGATCGAACCAAAATATGTCGCCGCATCCTTCGCGGCCTCAAGCGCGTCCAAAGGACCGAAATTGGCCGGCAGCCGATCCGCAACGGGCATGAGGAAACTCAGTTGCGAACCTGACAACCCGACTAAAGAAGCCCGGGGGCGTCGGAGGGGAGCGCGCTTGGGGCCGCGAAGGACGCCTCGATCTCCTTGGAGGCCGGGATGCCGGCGAAGGCGTCGAAGCGGCCGTGCTCGGCGATGTCGCGCGCCGCGCGCATGAAGCCGCCCCAGGCGGCGCGGGCGAGCGCCGCGCCGGTCGAGACGCGCTTGACGCCGAGATCCTCGAGCTCGGCGCGGGTGAGCCCTGGCGCGCCGACGACGACATTGACCGGCAGCTTGCCGGCGACGCGCACGACCGCCGCGATGTCCTCGCGCGTTCGCACGCCCGGCGCAAAAAGAACATCGGCGCCCGCCTCGGCGAAGGCCGCAAGCCGGCGCAAAGCCTCGGCGAGGCCGCCGCCGCCGGGAATCCACACGCATTCGCTGCGGGCGGTCAACAGCACCCGTTGACCGCTTTCGTCGATCGCGGCGCGGGCGGCGCGCAGCCGCGCGACGGATTCGTTCAGCGAATAGAACGGCGCCTCGGGTTCGCCGGTGTAGTCCTCGATTGAGAAACCGGCGACGCCGGCGCCGATGACCAAACGCGCGCTCTCGCGCACCCCGTCGGGGTCGCGGGCGAAGCCGGCCTCGAAATCGGCGTTGAGCGGCAGGTCGGTCGCGGCCGCGAGGTCGCCGATGTGCTTCAGGGCGTAGGCGCGGGCGACGCCGTTGTCGGGCCGCCCCGCCGCAAACGCCATGCCGGCGCTGGTCGAGGCGAGCGCCTTGAAGCCGAGGGAGGAAAGGTATTTCGCCGAACCGACGTCCCACGGATTGGGCGTCACGAAACAGCCGGGCGCGGCGTGCAGGGCGGCGAAGCGCGCGCGTTTCTCGGCGATCGTCGGCGTCATCGGCGTCTCTCCCGTCCTGCAGATTGAGGCGCAAACCTAGCATAGTTGGCGAGGATCGCCAGTTCGCGGCCGCGCCAGCGATAGAACGAGTCGACGAGGCAAGCGGATTAAGGCCGCGTCATTTGCCGCGCGTTCATCGCGGCAGGCAGTTCAGCCATTCGGCGCTGTCGCGAGCCCGCTTGACGATGCTGGCGGCGAGAATGCGCTGAAAGAGCCTCGGATGCGCGGCGTCGCGCTTCATCGGGTTCGGCAGCGAAGTCGCCAGCAGCGCCGCCTCCTGCGCGTCGAGTTGGCTCGCTCTTTTGTGGAAATAGTGTTGCGCGGCAGCCTCGATGCCGAAGAGCCCGTCGCCCCATTCGGCGATGTTGAGGTAAACTTCCACGGTGTGCGCCTTCGACCAAACTTTGTCGAGAACGAGCGCAACCGGGATCTCGATGCCCTTGCGAATGGCCGAGCGACCGGGCCACAGAAACAGATTCTTGGCGATCTGCATGGTGATCGTCGACGCGCCGCGTCTCGGGCCATATTCGCCGGCGGCGCTTAACACCTCATGCAAGGCGCCCCAATCGACCCCGTCGTTCTGACAGAACTTGGCGTCCTCCGACGCGATGACGGAAGCGACGGCCACCGGCGCGATGTCCGCCAATCGCACGTAAATACGTTCGTAGCTCTTGCCGACGACCATGCGGCCGAGCATGAGCGTCGAGACGGGCGGCGCGATGGCGTCGAGGGCGACAAGCCCGGCAAAAACCAACGCCAGCGCCAGCCCGCCGAGGGCGACGCCTCGCGCCAGGATGCCAAATGGGAAGCGCCGCCGGGCCATGCCGCAGCCTTGGCGCAAGCGGGCGCGTCGGGCAAGCGACATCACCCTTCGTTGAAAGGCGCGCGAGTTTGATCTCGCGCAGGACATTGCCTCCCCCAAGTCGGCTATCGAGGGGCGATATGTCCGTCAGCCCGCGCGTTGAAGACGCGCTCCCCCTTCTCAGTTCGAATGTCGACCGCACTGGCGTCGCCGCGCTGATTGTAGGCACAGCGATCACGGCGTGGTCTGGCGTGCTCGCCCGCCTGCTCGACGTCGGCCCGCTCGCCGGCGGCGCATGGCGCATGGCGCTCGCCGTGCCGGCGCTGGCGGCGTGGGCAAAGCTCGCGCGGCGCGGACAGCGCGGCGGCGCCAAACTCCGACCTTCCGCCGGCCTGCTGATTCTTGCCGGCGTCGCGTTCGCGGCGAACATCGGCTCTTTCCACATCTCGCTCACCGGCACGACCGTCGCCAACGCGGGCTTCATCGGCGCGGTCGGGCCGATCGTCACAGTCGCCGGCGGCGCGCTGTTCTTCCATGAACGGGCGCGGCCGCGCGTGTGGCTGACGCTTTGCTTTGCGCTTGTCGGCGCTTGGGTGATGGCCGGGATGCTCGGACCGACCCGCATCGGATTTGGCGACGCCTTCGCGCTTTCGGCGTCACTCGCCTACGCCAGCTATCTCCTCATCATCAAGCGACTGCGCGACCGGCTCGACGGCGTGACCGCGACGCTGTGGTCGGCGGCGGTCTCGGCGGTCATCCTGGCGGCCGCCGCCTGGCTGCACGGCGAGAAAATGATCCCGACGAGCGCCTTCGGCTGGCTGATCATCGCGCTGCTCGCTCTCCTCATCCACGCGGCGGGACAGGGGCTGACCTCGGTGGCGATGGGCCGCGCGCCGGTCGGGCTCGTCGCGTTGGCGATCCTCGCTCAGCCGCCGTTCTCGGCGCTCATCGCTTGGGGCGTGCTCGGCGAGGGAATGGCGCCGTTGCAGATGACCGGCGGCGCGATCATTCTCGCCGCCGTCTTGCTTTGCCCGACGACGGCTTCTCCCATTCGCCGCTCGTCGTCGAGCGAAACGCCGCGCCGATGACGCGGCGTTCTCCGCGCTGCGGCGGCGGAGCAAAAGACAGATCGATTGACGCCAATCGGCCGGAACATCGGCGAACGACCGGTTTCAGGATGGCATGGGGCGGACCCGAACGGCGAGGGATGGGCGCGAAGCGGTCGCCGCCCCTGATCGAACGCGAGGCTTGGCGACACCCCTTTTTTTGCGGAAATTCAAAATGCGTCAAAGACCGGCCGTCCCGACGGCTCGCCCAATCGCGGGCGATGTGTTAGCTTTTTTGATTCGACCAGACATTTGACCCTCATCCTGGCCAAAGAGGGGTGCAGGTCGGGGCGAGTCGACGGCTGACCGGCGCAGACGTTTCGGCCGGGCGACGATAGCGGAAAGGACGACAATGCGCGGCGACCAGAAAGTCATCGAATATTTGAACAAGGCTCTGCGCCATGAGCTTACCGCCGTCAATCAGTACTGGCTGCATTACCGAATCCTTGACAATTGGGGCTACAAGGACCTCGCCAAGACCTGGCGCAAGGAATTGATCGAGGAAATGCAACACGCCGACATTCTGGTGGCGCGCATCCTGTTCCTCGAGGGGCACCCCAGCATGCAGACCCTGGACCAGTTGCGGATCGGCGCGAACGTCAAGGAAGTTCTCGAGTGCGATTTGGCGGCCGAGGTCAGCGCGCGCGCCCTCTATCTCGAGGCGGCGCAATATTGCCAGTCGGTCAACGAGCGAGGCTCGAAGAATCTGTTCGAGCAGCTGACGACGGACGAGGAACACCACATCGATTTCCTCGAAACGCAGCTCGAACTGATCAAGCAGATCGGCGCCGAGCTTTACGGGCAGAAGCATATGGGCGGATTGGAGGGGTAGGCGGGGGCCGCCATCACACGTGGATCGCCCGCTTGGCCACCGCCATCGCCGCCTCCTTCACCGCCTCCGACATCGTGGGATGGGCGTGGCAAGTGCGGGCGAGATCTTCGGCCGAGCCGCCGAATTCCATCAGCACCGCGGCCTCGTGGATCATTTCGCCCGCCCCGAAGCCGACGATGTGGACGCCGAGCACGCGGTCGCTCGCCGCGTCGGCAAGCACTTTGACGAAGCCCTCGGTGTGGCGCATGGCGCGGGCGCGGCCGTTGGCGGTGAAGGGGAACTTGCCGACGGCGTAGGCGACGCCTGCAGCCTTCAGCTCCTCTTCGGTTTGCCCGACGCTGGCGATTTCCGGGCTCGTGTAGACGACGCCGGGGATCACGTCGTAGTTCACGTGGCCCGCCTGCCCGGCGAGCATCTCGGCGAGCGCGACGCCTTCGTCCTCGGCCTTGTGGGCGAGCATCGGCCCGCGCACGACGTCGCCGATGGCGTAGACGCCGGCGACGTTGGTGGCGAAATGCTTGTCGATGACCACCTGTCCGCGCGCCATCGCGACGCCGAGCGCCTCGAGACCGAGGCCTTGCGTATAGGGACGCCGGCCGATCGCCACCAGCACGACGTCGGCCTCGAGCGCGAGCGACGCGCCGCCGGCGACCGGCTCGACGATCGCCGTGACGCCGCCGGCGGACGCCTCGACGCGCACGACCTTGTGGCCGAGATGGAACTTGAAACCCTGCTTCTCCAGTAGCCGCTGGAACTGCCGGCCGACCTCTTCGTCCATTCCGGGAAGGATGCGATCGAGGAATTCGACCACCGTCACCTCGGCGCCGAGCCGCCGCCACACCGAGCCGAGCTCCAGGCCGATGACGCCGGCGCCGACGACGATCAGCTTGCGCGGCGCCTTGGCGAGCGCCAGCGCGCCGGTGGAGGAGACGACGGTCTTTTCGTCGATCTCGACGCCCGGCAGGGTCGCGACGTCCGAGCCGGTGGCGATGACGATCGCCTTGGCCTCGAGCGCCGTCTCCTTGCCGTCGGCGGCCTTGACGACGACCTTGCCGGGCGCGGCGATGCGGCCTTCGCCGACGACCCAGTCGATCTTGTTCTTCTTGAACAGGAACGCCACCCCGTTGACGTTGGCGGCGACGGTCTCGTCCTTGTGCTTCATCATCGCGGCGAGGTCGAGCTTGGGCGGCGCCGACGACGACGCCGAGGGCGCTGAAGCCGTGCCCGGCCTCCTCGAACATTTCCGAGGCGTGGAGCAGCGCCTTGGAGGGAATGCAGCCGACGTTGAGGCACGTCCCGCCGAGCGTTTTGCGCTTCTCGACGACGGCGACCTTCATGCCCAGTTGCGCGGCGCGAATCGCGCAGACATAGCCGCCGGGGCCGCCGCCGATGACGATGAGATCGTAAGACATGGAACCTTTCTAGCGCTCGACGGGCGAAACCACAGCTCTCCCCCGGTCACGGACCATCCGCGCCGCCGCGGACGAAAATCTAAGGCGAAGCCTTCGGCTCGATCGCTCGTCTCAGTAGCCCGCCAGCCTTGCCAGCATCATCAGCAGGCCGACGATCGAAACGGCCCAAACCGCGGTGCGCACATAGGAGATGCCCGCGAGATAGATCGGGAGATAGACGATGCGCGCGAGAATCCAAATCGTCGCGCCGAGTCCGCCCGCATGGTTCGTGGCGATGAGCGCGAGGTCCAGCGCGATGAACGGGCCGAGATTCTCGACATAATTGGCCAGCGCCCGGGTCGCGCGGCCGTGGATTGGCGCCTTGGCGGTCTTCTCTTTGTCGCGCGGGCTGAAGAGATACGCGTCGCCGAACTCGGCTCGGGCGGTGAACGCCTGGGCCAGCACGTGGACGATCCACAGCAGCACGCTCAGTTCAAGACAGGTGAGTTCGTTCATGGTCTCCCCCCTTTGGCGGCGCCTTTCGCGCCTTACAGGTCTAGCACAAGGCGCGCCGGGTCTTCGAGGGCTTCCTTGACGCGCACCAGGAATGTCACGGCCTCCTTGCCGTCCACGACACGGTGGTCGTAGCTCAGCGCCAGATACATCATCGGCCGGATCTCGATCTTGCCGCCGACCGCCACCGGCCGCTCCTGGATCTTGTGCATGCCGAGAATGCCGGACTGTGGCGCGTTGAGAATCGGCGTCGACATCAGCGAGCCATAGATGCCGCCATTGGTGATGGTGAAGGTGCCGCCCTGCATCTCCTCGATCTTCAGGTTGCCGTCGCGGGCGCGCCGGCCGAAATCGGCGATCCTTTTTTCGATCGCGGCGACCGACAGCGCGTCCGCGTCGCGCACGACGGGAACGACCAGCCCTCTTTCGGTGCCGACCGCGATGCCGAGATGGTAGTAGTTCTTGTAGACGAGGTCGGCGCCGTCGATTTCGGCGTTGACGGTCGGGATTTCCTTCAGCCCCTGCACGCAGGCCTTGACGAAGAATCCCATGAAGCCGAGCTTGGCGCCGTGCTTCCTCTCGAAGGCGTCCTTGTAGCGCTGGCGCATCGCCATCACTTCGCTCATGTCGACCTCGTTGAAGGTCGTCAGCATCGCGGCGGTGTTCTGGGCGTCCTTGAGCCGGCGCGCGATCGTCTGGCGCAACTTGGTCAGGCGCACCCGCTCCTCGCGCTGGGCGTCGTCGGGCGCGGAGGGCGCGCGCGCCGCGACCGGCGCCGGCGAGGCGACCGGCGTTGGCGCGGCGACCGGCGTCGGCGCGGCGACCGGCGCGGCGGGCACGGCCGCAGGCGCCTTGGCGAGCGCCTCGAGCGCGTCGCCCTTGAGAACCTGGCCGCGTTTGCCGCTGCCTGAGACCAGCGACAGATTGAGCCCCTGCTCGCTGGCGATCTTGGCCGCCGCGGGCGCGGGGGGCATCGTCGTCCGCGCGGCGGCCTTCGGCGCGGGTGCGGCCGCGGACGCGGCGGCGGGGGCGGCGGCGGCGCCGGCGGCGGGCGAGAGGCCGCCAAGAAGCGCGCCGATCGCCACCGTCTGTCCGGTCTCGGCGGCGATCTCGCTCAGCACGCCCGCCGCGGGCGCGTTCACTTCCAACGTCACCTTGTCGGTCTCCAACTCGACGAGCGGCTCGTCCGCCTTCACCGCGTCGCCGCGCTGTTTGAACCATTTGCCCACTGTCGCCTCGGAGATCGATTCGCCCAGGGTGGGAACGCGAATTTCTGTGACCATGATTCCAATGCGCCGCAAGCGGCGCCCTTCTTCTCAAGGAGTAACGGAGGAAACCGCCGCGCGCGATTCGGCCGCACGGTGAACGATCGTCGGCATCGGATAGATTGCGTAATGAAATCCTCGCTTCGCCGCGACGACGGGATCGTCGGCCTGCATCGCCTCGACCGCCTCGGCCGAGCCCGCCTCGAGAATCGCGACGCCCCAGCCCCCCGCGGGGTCGGCCACGGCGCCCATCGCGATCACCGTTCCGGCGTCGACGAACGGGCGCCAATAAGCCTGGTGGGCGCGCATCAGTTCGCGCTCGTCCGGCGCCATGTCGACGAGAAAGGTCGCGCGCGGCGGCGACAGTCGGCAAAGGAAGTAAGGCATTTCATTCCTCTCCGGCCGGCGTCGCACAAAGCGCGGGCGCAGGCGCGCCCCTCATGCGAAGCACTCTTCGAGGAAGGCCTTGAGCTGGGCCATGTGCTTGGACATCAAGCCCGTCGCCGGCGCCGCCGCAGCCGGACGACCGGCGTAACGCGCGCGCTTCACCCTGCCGCCGACCTGGCCGAGCACCCATTCGAGATAGGGTTCGACGAACGTCCAGGCGCCCATGTTCTTCGGCTCTTCCTGGCACCAGATGAGGTCGGCCTTCTTGAACCGCGTCAGCTCCTTGACCAGACTCTTCAGCGGGAACGGGTAGAGCTGCTCGACGCGCGCAAGATAGACGTCGTCGATGCCGCGCTTCTCGCGCTCTTCATAGAGATCGTAATAGACCTTGCCCGAGCAGAGGATGACGCGACGGATCTTCTCGTCGCGCGCCAGCTTGATCTTCTCGCCCTTGTGCGTCTCCGCGGTGTCCCACAGCAAGCGATGAAAGCTCGCGCCCGAGGCGAAAGCCTCGAGGGCCGACACGGCGCGCTTGTTGCGCAGCATCGACTTCGGCGTCATGACGATCAGCGGCTTGCGGATCTCCCGCTTCAATTGGCGCCGCAGCACGTGGAAAAAATTGGCCGGCGTCGAGGGGACGACCACCTGGATGTTGTCTTCCCCACAGAGCTGGAGATAGCGCTCCAGGCGCGCCGAGGAATGCTCCGGCCCCTGGCCCTCGTAGCCGTGCGGCAACAGGCAGACCAGGCCCGACATGCGCAGCCACTTGCGCTCGCCCGACGAGATGAACTGATCGAAGACGACCTGAGCGCCGTTGGCGAAAT
>CAVWKL010000120.1:0-49411 GCA_963755075.1 uncultured Alphaproteobacteria bacterium | reverse complement strand
GTGGATCGTCGCCGCTAACATAAGCCTGCTCGCCGCGGTGCTGGCGGCAGCCCGGCGGCCCGGCCCCCGGCCAGCCTGGAAGCCCATCGCCGTATTCGCCAACTGGATCACGCTTTCCACTGTGATCGGCTCGCTTTACAACTACGTCCCGTCGATCGCGCTTTCGCGCTGGGCGGCGGCATCGGCGCTCGGAACATATAGCCTGGGCATGTCGCTAACCGGCGGATTTGCGCTCCTGATGAATACCACCAGCACAGTGCTCTTGCCGGAAGCGGTCGCCGCAACCACCCCCGAGCACCGCCGCAGCCCGCCGAAGGCCAAGAAACACACTTGCCTTCCACAGAGCCGCGGGATAACGTGGGGGGGGGGCAGGACCAGCGACCACATGCTCTCCAGACGAACTGTAATCCTCCCCAATGGGTGAACAGACCAGCGACCGTATACACGGGCGATGAACCGGAGGCTGACTGATCGGCAGACCTGCGAGGCCTCCTTTTCGAGGACCGGTGCGACGCCAAGGTACTTGAAGAACGTGTCCAGCATCCCGTGCTCATCGAGACCCCCCGTGTAGTGAAAACCCGTGTCGAAGAAGACGCCGTTCCGGCTGAAACCCCTGACGAGCGGCGCCGTCTTGTCTGCCTTCTCCACCAGGGCGACCCGGTAGCCGTGCCTGGCGAGAATAACGGAGGCGGTTAGACCCGAGAGACCCGCTCCGATGACCAGATAATCGTAAGTCATGTCCCGAAGTTGAGGATCAGGCAGGAGTTGCTTCCACCGAAGCCTGCGGAATTGCACAGAACACGTTTCGGCGGCCTTTCGACCGTTTCCCGTACCACCCTGAGCCGCTCCGTCCCGGGGTCGGACGAAGTGAAATTGACGTTGGGGGCGATGAATCCCTGGTTTGCCATGATCACGGAGTAGACCACCTGTGCGGCGCCCGACATCCACAGCTCATGCCCGTCATGGACTTTGTCGACGATACGAGCGGCCCGTCTCTCCGAAGACGGCGAGGATGCTCTCGGCCTCGACCGAGTCGCCTAAGGGTGTGGACGTGGCATGGGCGCATACGTAGTCGATGTCTTGGGGCAACAGCCGGCGGATCTCGTCGCCTTGGTCATGGCTGCTATGAGGCCGTGAGCGCTCGGCACGGAGATATTATTGCCGTCCGAGGAAAAACCGTAGCCTCTATCTCCCCGAGGATCGCGCTCCCCGTTTCCTGGCGAGATCGTACGCTCCAGGAGAAGGACTGCCGCGCCTCCGCTCGGGACCAAGCCGTCCCGCTCCCGGTCGAAGGGACGACACGCCGCAGGACGGGTCGCGTCAGGCGCGTCGAAAACGCCCCGAGGGCATCGAAACTGCACATGGACTCCCAGTTGATCTCCTGGGCACCGCCGCAGACCATACGCTCTTGCCTGCCGAGCATAATAAGGTCGGCTGCCTGGCCCACCGCATGTCCGCCGCTCGAACAGGCGGAGCTGATGGTCCAGCACGCGCCCCTGGTTCGGAGTATGGTGTTCAAGTTCATCGTGATGGAGGACGTCATGGAGCGAAAGACAAGGCCGCTTCCGATTGCTTTTGTTTCTCCCTGCTCCCTTAAGAGACCGACCTGCTCGAGGGCTGCGACGCAACTCGAGTCATTGCCGAAAAGCAATCCCGTTCCTCCTCGTCCTGCAATTCTTTCTCGTCGAGACCCAGATATTGGATCGCCTCCGGGCAGTCCTCATATGCCAGCAGACGGGAAGTCGGGCATGGTCTTCCGGTGTTTTTTTGTAAGCACCGATTGGGGGTGGAGAACATCGGCAAATGGATCGGCTCGCCGTCGTTCTCGACGCGCCTCCTTCTGGCTGGGAAGTCGGGGATCCTTTTCAAACCGGTAGGCGGCGGCCGTGCTGAATCCTGCCTTCGCGCCGGCAATGGCCGGCGAATGGTTGCGGCGCAAGTTCATGAATAGCCTCATCTGACAATCGGTGACGTGTCGGCCGGGCAAAAAGTCGGTCCTCTCGAAAGAGAAAGCCGCCCCCTTATCCAGCCGCCGTTACCGCCAGACGAGGCCCCTTGGGCGCTCGCCGCCGCCGCGGGGGTGTCTCCGGTCGGGCTACGCCCTTCCTTCGTCACCCCCGCGGCGGCGCATTCTCATCCTGATTGTCGCGGGATTCTCATCCTGATTGTCGCGCCGCACCCAAGTGGCCGCGCACGCCGTTGAGCAGCTGCGTGCGCTGCGCCACCAGCATCTCGCGCGCCTTGTGGCGCATCAGCTCCGCCTGGTTCTCGACCGAGCGAGGGCTCACGAAACGCATCGAAGGCCGCGAAACCGCCTCACAGATCGCCGCCGCGTCCGCCGCGTCGTTCTTCTGGCGGCGAACATAGGCCTTCACGTAAATCGGCGCCATCATGCGCGCGTCGTGGCCGAGCTTGATCAACTCGCGCGTCCAATGATGCGCCGAACCGCAGGCCTCCATGCCGACAAGGCATCGGGGCAGCGAAGCAAAAAACGCCAGCAGCTTGTCCCGCTTGACCGCCTTGGCCACGACGACGCGTCCCGCCGCGTCGACCCCGTGAACCTGAAAAACGTGCTTGGCCAGGTCGAGCCCGACGGTCGTGACAGACGCCAAATCGGTGATAGACTTTCCCATGGACGGCGCTCCTTCAGATGATTTGCTCAACGACAACCATCTTGGCACAGCCCTCATTCAGAGCCAGATGCCGGTGCGGGCGCCGTCCACACCATCACCGTAATTCCAAGTGGCCGCGCACGCCGTTGAGCAGCTGCGTGCGCTGCGCCACCAGCATCTCGCGCGCCTTGTGGCGCATCAGCTCCGCCTGGTTCTCGACCGAGCGAGGGCTCACGAAACGCATCGAAGGCCGCGAAACCGCCTCACAGATCGCCGCCGCGTCCGCCGCGTCGTTCTTCTGGCGGCGAACATAGGCCTTCACGTAAATCGGCGCCATCATGCGCGCGTCGTGGCCGAGCTTGATCAACTCGCGCGTCCAATGATGCGCCGAACCGCAGGCCTCCATGCCGACAAGGCATCGGGGCAGCGAAGCAAAAAACGCCAGCAGCTTGTCCCGCTTGACCGCCTTGGCCACGACGACGCGCCCCGCCGCGTCGACCCCGTGAACCTGAAAAACGTGCTTGGCCAGGTCGAGCCCGACGGTCGTGACAGACGCCAAATCGGTGATAGACTTTCCCATGGACGGCGCTCCTTCAGATGAGTTGCTCAACGACAACCATCTTGGCACAGCCCTCATTCAGAGCCAGATGCCGGTGCGGGCGCCGTCCACACCATCACCGTAATTGTGCTTCCGCCTCCGGCCGTCGAATCTCAACGCGAACGCCAAGGCGTCGGCGAGGTCGTCGGGCGTGGCGGGCGTGAGGCGATCTGGCGGCTCGGTCATGCGGGGCGACCGTAGCGCTGAGATGGGAACAAGACAAGAACGTTTGTCTGGGGGTTTTGACGCGCGACCTCTTGGCCGACGAATCACTGCCCAATCTTTGCGGCGCGAGCAACAGCAATCGAAAGTTCCCAAAGCGCGCGAGTTATTGCGTAGTATGCAATAAATGAAGATAGCATAATTGGAATCTTTATCCACAGGTTTATGTGTAACGCAACGTCGCGCAGGAAATAGTGTAATATTACACTGATTACCAAGAACCAATAATAAACCGAAAATCCAATACACCAGGTACCTGCGGTTACGTATAACCACGTTTGTGGCAAATCGTGTGATTGTTGAGCTTTGTTAAAACAGTAGCCAACGAACAACATTATGAAAGCCAAACGAACAATCATCCCAACAAAATCGGAAAGCTTCTTCGCTTTGTCAAAATTCTGTGCCATCTGGGCTTCTTGCACATCCTTTGTGGATTGCAAGAAAGCCCGCAGTCCGAACCATTCTCGAATTAACGCTCGAATTATCTGTGCTAATCTTGCCATTGCGAGCCCCACTAAGCAATGCGGAATCTGCTTTCGGAAACCGCTAGTCCAGATCGAACCACAATCCTAAGGTTCGCCTGTTCCCAGCTCCAGTCCCCCCAGGCGCTAGCGCCGCCATGGGCGGGTTTGGCCGGCGCGCTGCGGGATGACGAGGGACGCTTAGTCGAGGGGCGCTGGCGGGGCTCTGTGCTGGCCGATGGCGGGCAGAGAAACGAAAAGCCCCGCCGGCAAGGCCCGAATTGCGGTGACAGGCCCGTCTTTCCCTTCTTGAAAGAGCCCTCAACCCTTTTGGGCGGCTTGCGTCTCGGCTTTGCTCGTCGCCTTCGTTGGGCTGGTTGCTATGTAAAAGGGGAAAGACGGGCCTGTCACCGTAATTCCTCAACCCTTTTGCAGGAATTGCGGTGACAGGCCCGTCTTTCCCTTCTTGAAAGAGCCCTCAACCCTTTTGGGCGGCTTGCGTCTCGGCTTTGCTCGTCGCCTTCGTTGGGCTGGTTGCTATGTAAAAGGGGAAAGACGGGCGTGTCATGTCTGGACGGCGCCCGCTGTCAAGGGGTTCTTTGAGGCGCTGCGTGGGATCGGGGGTGCGGTCATGTCTTCGGCCTTTGTCTGCGGAGGTTAGGAGTTTCCGCTGGCCCTGATGTTGTCCGCTGATCCCTTGCCCTCCATCACCGTATCGCGCTTTTGAAGCGCAGACAGTACCCCGGGCTTTGGGATCAATCCGCTTTCCCTAGCATCACCTCTTGGTCACCCTCGACCCCTTTGGCGGCCTCGCGTTCTTGTCGAACGCTGGGCCGCGATCTCAAACCGGCGTTCTCTAAGCCGGAACCGCTCGATAGCTCGTTTCGGCCTTCAGGATGGCGAAGACGATGCGCGCCAGCTTATTGGCCAGCGCCACCGCGACCAGCTTGAAGGGTTTCTTGTCGATGAGCCTCTTGGCCCACATCCGCAGCGCGTCGTCATGCGCCTTGCGATGGAACAGCACAGCGTGGGCGCCCACGACCAGCAGTTTTCGCAAATATCGATTGCCCATCTTCGAGATGCGCCCCAGCCGCTCCTTGCCGCCCGACGAATGCTGGCGGGGCGTCAGGCCGAGAAAAGCGGCGAATTCCCGTGGACCCGAAAAGCCCGAGACATCCGGCGCGCTGGCCACAATCGCCGAGGCGGTGATCGGCCCTATGCCGGGAATGGTCATCAGGCGGCGGGCCCTCGCGTCGGCCTGCGCGGCCTTGGCGATCGTCTTGTCGAGCCGGTCGATGGCGTCATCGAGCCGGTGGAGTTGAACCACGAGTTCCGCCAGAGCCGCGCACACCGCGATCGGCAAGCGTTCGTCGCAGGCTTCGATCATCCCCGCCAGTTGGCGGGCGCTGCGCGGCCCTTGCGGCGCAATCACCCCGATCTCGCCCAAGTGGCCGCGCACGCCGTTGAGCAGCTGCGTGCGCTGCGCCACCAGCATCTCGCGCGCCTTGTGGCGCATCAGCTCCGCCTGGTTCTCGACCGAGCGAGGGCTCACGAAACGCATCGAAGGCCGCGAAACCGCCTCACAGATCGCCGCCGCGTCCGCCGCGTTGTTCTTCTGGCGGCGAACATAGGCCTTCACGTAAATCGGCGCCATCATGCGCGCGTCGTGGCCGAGCTTGATCAACTCGCGCGTCCAATGATGCGCCGAACCGCAGGCCTCCATGCCGACAAGGCATCGGGGCAGCGAAGCAAAAAACGCCAGCAGCTTGTCCCGCTTGACCGCCTTGGCCACGACGACGCGCCCCGCCGCGTCGACCCCGTGAACCTGAAAAACGTGCTTGGCCAGGTCGAGCCCGACGGTCGTGACAGACGCCAAATCGGTGATAGACTTTCCCATGGACGGCGCTCCTTCAGATGATTTGCTCAACGACAACCATCTTGGCACAGCCCTCATTCAGAGCCAGATGCCGGTGCGGGCGCCGTCCACACCATCACCGTTATTTAATATATTCAACTATCTGAAATACCGGGGGAACCGAACGCCGCCGGTCCTGCGCCTCGTCCCGGCGCGGTCGCCAAGAAAGCCTGTCGCTGAATGAGCCGCGTCTCGCCAGAGGGGCCGTTCGAGGCGAGAGATCGCGCAATGTGTATCACGTCCCCGCAACCCATGCCGACAAGGCAACGGGGCAGCGAAGCAAAAAACGCCAGCAGCTTGTCCCGCTTGACCGCCGTGGCCACGACGACGCGCCCCGCCGCGTCGACCCCGTGAACCTGAAAAACGTGCTTGGCCAGGTCGAGTCCGACGGTCGTGACAGACGCCAAATCGGTGATAGACTTTCCCATGGACGGCGCTCCTTCAGATGAGTTGCTCAACGACAACCATCTTGGCACAGCCCTCATTCAGAGCCAGATGCCGGTGCGGGCGCCGTCCACACCATAACCGTAATTCCCGGCGACACGCCCGTCTTTCCTTTTTTTGAAATCGCCCTCAACTTTGGCGGGCGGCTTGCGTGTCAGCTCTGCTCGTCGCCTTCGTCGGGCTGCTCGCCACGCAGAAGGGGAAAGACGGGCGTGTCAGCGCAATTCGGGTCACGGGTCCCGGGCCGATTCCCGCCTGTTGACGGAACGTTCCGAGCAGATGAAATTATCCGCCCCGGGGGTTTCACTGCCAGGTTTCCGTGTCCCGCATCTTCCTTAGCCATTCCAGCAAGGACGATTTCGCGGCGGTTGCGATTCGCGACTGGCTTGCCGAGGAAGGCTGGGACGACGTCTTTCTCGATCTCGACCCCGCGCGGGGCATCCGTCCCGGGGAACACTGGGAGCGGGCGCTGCACGAGAACGCCGCGCGCTGCGAGGCGGTTCTCTTCCTCGTTTCCCGCAACTGGCTCAATTCGGACTGGTGCCGGAGCGAGTTCGAACTCGCGCGCCGGCTCAACAAGCGCGTCTTCATCGCGCCGATCGAAGACCTTCCCATCGTCGAACTGCCTGCCTATCTCACCGCGACATTTCAGGCTGTGCCGCTCGCGTCGGGCGAGGATCACCGACTGTTTCGCGTCGTACGGCCTGGAACCCACGAAGAGCGGCACGTCACCTTTTCGCGCGAGGGACTCGCGCGATTGAAAGCCGGGCTGGTGCAGGCCGGGCTCGATCCGCGCTTCTTCGCTTGGCCGCCGGAAGGCGATCCGGAGCGGGCCCCGTATCGCGGCCTCGAACCGATGGAGGCGGCGGACGCCGGCGTGTTCTTCGGCCGCGACGGCCCGATCGTCGAGGCGCTGGACGCGCTGCGCGGCCTTCGCGAATCGGCGACGCCGCGCCTGTTCGTCATCCTGGGCGCCTCGGGCGCGGGCAAGTCGTCGTTCCTGCGCGCCGGGCTGCTCCCGCGGCTCGCGCGCGACGACGCGAATTTCCTCTGTCTGAAGCCGGTGCGTCCGGAGCGCGCGATCATCAACGGCCCCAACGGCTTCGTCAACGCGCTGACGACCGCGGCGACGACATATGGCGTGAAGGCGACGCGCGCCAACTTGCGCGAAGCGGCGGCGAAGGGCGTCGAGGCGCTGCGGCCGTTTCTTCGCGCGCTGGCGGCCCGTTCCGACGCGACGAAGCCGCCGACGCTGGTGCTCGCCATCGATCAAGCCGAGGAACTGTTCGCCGCCGAGGGTTTGCGGGAGGGCGAAGCGTTCCTGCGGTTGCTTCATGATCTTACGGTCGTGGACGACCCCGCCATGATCGCGATCTTCGCGATCCGATCGGATTCCTACGACGCGCTGGAGCGGGCAAGGCCGCTCGAAGGCTTGGAGCAGAGGCCCTTCTCGCTGCTTCCAATGCCGCGCGGCGCTTATCAAACCGTCATCGAGCGGCCGACGGAGCGGCTGGCGCAGGCGGGCAAGCGTTTCGACATGGATCCCGGCCTCACCCAGGCGCTGCTCGCCGACATCGAAACGGGCGGCGGCGGCGATTCCCTGCCGCTGCTCGCCTTCACTCTGGAGCAGCTCTATCTCAACTACAACGACGGGCGCCGCTTGAGCCGCGCCGAATACGAAAGCTTCGGCGGTCTCGCCGGCGCGATCGAGGCGGCCATGGCGAGGGTCTTCTTGGCCGCGGACGCGGACGGGCGCATTCCGCGCGATTCCGAGGCGCGGCTCACGCTGTTGCGGCGCGGACTGATTCCGTGGCTCGCGGGCGTCGACCCGGAGAGTCGGACGCCCCGGCGTCGCGTCGCCCGCGCCGCGCAAATCCCCGAGGAGGCGCGCTCGCTGATCGATTTGCTTGTCGAGCAGCGACTTCTCACGCGCGACGTCGATAGGGAAACAGGCGAGACGACGATCGAGCCGGCTCATGAAGCGTTGTTGCGCCAGTGGGGGCGGCTTCAGGATTGGCTTCAGGAGGATTTCGCGTTGCTTGCCGCGCTCGAGGGAGTCAAGCGCGCGGCGCGCGACTGGGACGCGAACGCAAAGGCCGAAGCCTGGCTCGCCCATCAGGCTCAACGCCTTGCCGAGGCGCAAGCGCTGGACGCGCGCCCCGATATCGCGGCGAAGCTTGATTCGGCGGACCGGGCCTATCTCGCAGCGTGCCGCGCGCGGGAGGATGCGGCGCGCGCCGAGGCGGAGCAACGTCGACTCGAGCGCGAGGAGGAGCAGGCGCGGCGCGTGACGGATGCTCAGGAACTCGCGGCGACGGAGAGGAAGGCGGCGCGCCGAACGCGCCTCGGCCTTGCCGCCGCAAGCCTGCTCGCACTGATCGCGGGCGCGGCGGCGATATGGGCGTTCGAAGAGGCGAAGACCGCCAACCTCAGCGAGAAGGAAGCGCGGGCCGCGACGCGAACGACGGCGCAGCGTTCGGCGGTTCTCGCCGCCAATACGGCCAAACAATTGAGCGACGGCGGCGCGATCGACGCGGCGCTGCTGCTTATGCTCGATGGCGCGCGTTGGTTTGACGACGCCTCGGCGCCCGAGGAAATACGGTTCGCGATGTATCAGGCCGTCGACCAGGCGACGCGCACCACGCAAATTCCGATGTTCCCGAATATGCGCGCCTTCGAGGCGACGGCGGCGCTCGTTCTGGTCAACGACGGCACGAACGACATCCTGGCGATATCGGACAAACTGCCGGGCAAGAGGCTCGTCGCCGGCGCGTCCGGGGACAGCCCGATCCTCGCCATCGGCGAAAACCAAGCCAAGGACAGCCTTGTCGTGGTGCGCAAATCGCTCGAGGTCGAACTGATCCGCGTCGCCGACGGCGCGCGCAAGACGTTCGGCAAATTCCCGACGATTTCGAGCGTGAGCGAATCCGACTACTGGGCGCCCGACTCCGTCGATATATCCGCCGACCTCGTCATTCGGATGTTCTGGGCCAAGAATTCGGACACGAAACCCGACGGCGCCGCACAAATCCTTGACCTGCGCACGGGCCAGTTCCTCGATGCGCCGATGCCGCGCGGCAACGGCGTGTTTCTTCGCGGCCCCAAGGGAGACATCTTCGCCTACGATGAGCAGAACAACTCGCTTCTGACCCTTGTGCCGAAGGGTCGAGGGTTCACGACGAAACTCGCGCCGAAGGGCGCGTTGAGCCCATTCGAATTGCGCTACGGGAATTGCGCCACGGGAAAGGCGACGGCTTGGCGGGACGTGGCGATGACCGCGCTGAAATCGGCCGACGGCTTCGAAAATTCGTTCGCTTGCCGCCAGTACGGCGACAGCCTGCTGCTCACCCACGACTTCGCGACCGCCGACGGGGGCGACACCTATGAATTCGCGATCATCGATCAGGGTTCGTTCGCCGCGACCGGACCCGAAGTGCGGGACCCTGTGAAGGAGACGGTGGGAAGCGCGCAGGGGGCGGGAAGCTTCAACACGGGTTGGGTTGGGCTCGACCCGAAATCGTCGTCCTATGCCGTTACGGACAATCGGGCCGTCTACGCCCGGCCAGAAAACACCACCGACGATCAACCTCTGGCGACCAAACACACGAGCATCCCGTCGATGGGGCGGTTCCTGACTTCGGAAGATCTGCTCATCGTCGATGACCAGGCCGGCGTTCTCGTGCTGCACGATCTACGCAGGAAGCCTTCCAAACCTCACAGTTTTTATTCCGATCTGCCGCCGCCCAAATCGGCCGAACCCGCGGCCGTCGCGCCGCTCAATCACAGCAATTGCGCGAGCGACGGCGGCGCAATGAGCCGAACCGAGACCACGTTCGACGGCTGGTCGGCCAATTACGGCGACGCCGCAAACGCCATCAAACTGTCGAAGGGGAGCGAGAGCCTCAATATCGACTTGGGCTTCTCGGCGCTTTGTATCACGTTTTCAAGGGATTGGAAGCGGTTGCTCGTCGTGCCAAAGGACGACGCCGGCGACGACCGAAAGAACAAGGTCTTCATCTACGATTTTGACAAGGCGAGGAGCGCGCGAAAACTCGAAGGCGCGGCGATCGGCGAACTCTCGGTCGCCAAACCGGCGACCGCCTTTTTCGCCGGCGAGAGCTACGACGTCGTGACCGCGAATTCCACCGACCGCGTGCTGCGTTGGAGTTTTGTCGACGGCGCCTGGCGTTCGCGCGAGGTCTATCACAGGGACGAAGCCTCCGTCTTCTACGCGGAGCCCGATAGGTCCGGAGACGACTTGCTGGTGGTCGAGATGATGCGGGGCGGGCTGACCGATTCGCTATATTACTCCGTCGCCTTCCAACAGCCCTGGCGCGATTTCGGCGTCAACAGTTACGGCCTTTTCAACCGCGGCGGCGACATCGTCATGAACCCGGAAATCGACGGGATGTCGGTTCCCACCCTGAGCCAACTCGTCAAGCTCGCGGAGGAAAATCTCTCGCCGCGATGCGCGCCAACGCCCGCGGCGGACTATCGCAGTTCGCCTTGCTGGCCGCCTTCCTACAAGTGAACATAGCCGTGGATCGGCGCTGCTGTGGGACCCCGGCCTCCGTGCCGTATAAGCGGCTGATATAAGACAACAAACTGGCATCTTACCGGGGTCCCCATCGACGCCGAAGGGGGTCCCTTGCGACGCCGCTCTCGCCAATCCAGCGGCCGATGAGCGTCTCGAAGGCTTGCGCCAGGCGAGGGCGCTGTCGCCCCTCGCCCGGCGCGAGCGCTTCAGCTCACCCGATCGCGATCCGCCGCGGCTGCGCTTGCTTGGCCTTCGGCAAGGTCAAGGTCAGCACGCCGTCGGCGAGTTGGGCGCTGATCTTCTCCTGATCGATCTTGTTCGACAGCCCGAAGGATCGCGCGTAATGGCCGACGTTGTATTCGGTGTAGACGGGCTCCATCCCATCGTATTTTGCAAACTCGATTCGTCCTTCCACCCGCAACACATCGTTCTCGAGGGCGACGCTGATGTTATCCTTTTCGACGCCGGCCATCTCGACGACGACCGAGAGCGCGTCGCCGATCTCGTAGATGTCGGCATAGGGGATGTAATACCGGCCCGGAACGGTCTTCTCTTCCTTGGCGACCAGTTCCTTCTTGTCGCGAACCGCCAGTTCTTGGCTCTCCGCCATTTTCTCCTCCATTTTGTCTCGAAATGCGCATGGACGCTCAGGCCACCGGGATCGACTTCGGCTTGTCGCGCTCGGCGCGGGGCAAGTACAAAGCGAGAATACCGTCGCGGTATTCCGCTTTGACGCCGTCCTCGTCGATCTCGACGGGCAAAGTGACGCTCCGATCGAACTGGCCTTCGAGCCGCTCACGCCGATGCAGGCTCGCCTTCTCGGGATAGGCCACCGACTTCAGCCCGGCCAGGCGGATGGTGTTGCCCTTCACCTGCACGTCCAGGTCCGATTTCTGGACGCCAGGAACCTCGGCGACGACCATGAAATCGTCGCCCTTGCGGAACACGTTCAGCAGGGGATAGGCGCCCCCGCCGCTCGGACCGGCCGTCAGCCAATCGGACGCCCGGTAAGAGTCCAAAGCCTGCTGCAATCTCGAAAGCGCGTCGAATGGGTCTATAAGCACCGCCATTTTCCACTCCTTCTTGCTGCTCATGAGTGGGGAGCGCGCCATGTGAATTTCGCCCCTCAACGCTTGAGACCGGGCGGTTAGCACTCCCCGACGATGAGTGCCAACGAAGTGGGGAGGCCGACGCGACGCGTCAAGAGCGGTCGTTGTGGGCCGGCAGGCGCGGGGAGAGGGACAAAGCCGATGCGCCATTGATCGTTGATGCGGATCGCGTGCTGGCCAAGGCGAGCCGCCCTCAACGCCTCCAGCCGATTGCCCGGCGGCGCTGGCCCCTCGCCGCCGCACACCAAGCCGTCGACCTCATGAAAGCATGAACTTCCGAAGGTTCGAGCCTGTCAATGGCGCGCTGGCGCGCCGCCTCCGGCGGCCGAAGGCCATTGACAGGCCCGAACCTTCGGAAAAAAGAGGCTTTCATGAGGTCGACGGCGATCTCTGCCGAGCAAGCGCCGGACAAGACCGCCGGCGGCGGCCTAACCTGGATGGCGTCGCTTTGCTCGCCATGACGCGGGAAGCCGAGCTGGCCGCGACGCCGTCACGCTTGCGCGACGCTCGCCTCCGCCTCGCCCCGCCGCCCCGCCCCCGGCGCCGCCTCGTCGAGCCACGCTTCGACCGCCTTGCGGCCGCTTTGGCGCAGGCGCTGGAGGAATCGCCAGCGCAGATCTTGGGCGCTCTCGTCCTCCAGGCCCTCGAACTCGTCCTCGGCGGAAATCCGGCCGATGCGCAGCCGGCGCAGCTTCGCCGTCACGCCGAGAATCTTGCCCCATTTCAGCGCCTCGAGCTCGGAATTCAGCGTCGCGTTGAACTGAATGCGCTCGAGCCGCTTGGCGATGTCGCGCGGGCTCGTCGGCAGCCGCTCCGAGGTCGCCGGCGTCACCTGGACGATGAGGAGATGGTCGGCCTTGGAGGCGACCGCCAGCGGGATCAGCGGCGGATTGGCGGCGTAGCCGCCGTCCCAATAGGCCTCGCCGGCGATCTCGACGGTATGATGCAAAAGCGGCAGGCAGGCGGAGGCGAGCACCGTCTCGACCGTCAACTCTTTGTTGACGAACACCCTGAGCTTGCCGTCGCGCACCCGCGTCGCCCCGATCAGGAGCTTCACCGGCGAGCGGGCGCGCAGCGCGGCGAAATCGACCTCGGCGGCGAGCGCCTCGCGCAACGGGTCGAGGTTGAACGGATTGAACTGATAAGGCGACAGGGCGCGCGCGACGAGGCCGATTCCCGCCACGAGCGGCGAGGCCGCAAGCACGGCGCTCGGGGCGAAGGCCGCCGCGTCGCTCATGCGCCGCCAGAACCGTTCGAGCTGGGCCTTGGCGCCCTCGCGCCCGCCCGCGACGAGCCCCGCGGCGAGGAGCACGGCGTTGACCGCGCCGGCGCTCGCCCCGCTGATCGCGTCGAGCCCGATGTCCGGCTCTTCGAGCAGCCGGTCGAGCGCGCCCCAGGTGAAGGCGCCGAACGAGCCGCCGCCTTGCAGGGCGAGCGAAAGGCGCTGCGGGGGCCATTTCGGCGCGGGTTCGGCGAGGCCGGCGAAGGCGAGCGCCCGGTTGATGACGTTCATGGCGGACGCGTCTCCGTTGATCGAGCCCCAGGGCGCCCAATTGTGCACTGCAACATGGCTTTCGCGTGACGCGAACGCGCCTCAGGCGCCGACGGGCGGCGCGCGCCCGAGTCCGTCGAGGTAGCGCGCAAGGAGAATGCGCGCCTGGCCGATCAACGCCGGGCTCGCCGCGGGGCCCTCGCCGGGCAGCGTGCGCAGCGCCTTCAGCACGTGCAGCAGCAGCGCCGCGCCGACCCGCGCCTCCTCGGGCGCAAGCGTCGGGGCGGCCTTGACGAGGATCGCGGCGAGCCGCGCCCGGATCGCCGCGCGCAGCGAGGCGCGCATCGCGGCGGCGTCGGGGCGCACGTCGATGAGCGCGAGCGCGGCGGCGCGGGCCGGCTCCAGGCTGTGCATGACCGCGATCAGAGCGCCGGCGAGCGCGGCGGGGGCGCCTTCGCCGGCGCCGGCCTCGATGTCGGCGAAGGCGACGACCAACGAAGCCCCGTAATGGGCGAGAAGCGCGTCGGCCAGCGCTTCTTTGGTGGGGAAGAAGCGATAGAGCGAGCCGATGGCGGCGCCGGCGCGCGCAGCGATCTCCGTCATCGTCGCCGCCTCGAAGCCCTTCTCGGCGAAGACCGCGGCGCCGGCCTCGATGATCGCGGCGACGCGGTCGCGGCCGCGCTGCCGTTTGGGCGCGACCGCGAGGGCGCTTGACTTTTGCGAGGCCATCTTCAACGATCCGAAATGCGAGGGAGCCCTCGCATATCACGCCGCCCGCCCGCCGGAAAGGTTTCGCCATGCCCGCCCTCGATCCCCGCCGCGCCGCCCTCGTCCTCATCGACCTGCAGCAGGGCATCGTTCGGCAGGCCGCTCGCGCCGCGATCTGGCGCAGCGGTGGTCGAGGCGAGTCGCGCTCTCGCCCAGCGCTTTCGCGCCGCCGGCGCGCCGGTCGTCCTCGTCACCGTCGCCTTCGCCGACGATTTCGCCGACGCGCCGCCCGCCAACGTCGACAGCCCGATGCCGCGTCCGCCGGGCGCTCTGCCCGAGGACTGGAGCCGCCTTGTCGAGGGCCTCGCCGCGCCCGGCGACATTCGCGTCGTCAAGCGGCAATGGGGCGCCTTCTACGGCACCGACCTCGACCTGCAGCTTCGCCGTCGCGGCGTGCGCAGCCTCGTGGTGGGCGGCATCGCCACCAATTTCGGCGTCGAATCGACGGTGCGCGCCGCCTGGGAGCACGGCTACGACGTCGTCGTCGTCGAGGACGCCTGCGCCACCATGTCGCCGGAGCTGCACGAAATGGCGATCCGGCATATCTTCCCGCGCCTTGCTCGGGTGATGCAGAGCCCCGACGTCGTCTTCGCCTGAGATGGAGGGCGCCGCCCCCGCCTCGGCCCGCCGGCCGCCGTTGGCGAATTGGCCGATCGGGGCGCAATGGGCGCTGCTCATCGCCCTCTCCGGCCTCTTCGCCTTCGGCCTTCTCGTCCTGCGCCTGCCCGCCGCGCTGCTCATCGGGCCGATGGCCGCCGCGATCCTCGTGGCGGCGGCGGGGGGCGCGACGCGCGCGCCGCTTCCCCCCTTCTATGCGGCGCAGGCGGTCATCGGCTGCATGATCGCCGATCGGCTGCCGCTGTCGCTTGC
Source organism: uncultured Alphaproteobacteria bacterium (assembly GCA_963755075.1). Lineage (GTDB taxonomy): Bacteria > Pseudomonadota > Alphaproteobacteria > Rhizobiales > Beijerinckiaceae > Roseiarcus. The sequence goes on along the minus strand of CAVWKL010000120.1, from coordinate 34,383 downwards.
CGGCGAGATCGGGCGGAACTGGCCGATCTTCCTCGGCGGCGTCGTCTCGGTCATCGTCGCGGCGGCCTTCCTGGGCTTTCTGCTGGCGCGCTGGCGCGTGCTGCCCGGCGCCACCGCCGTCTGGGGCTCCTCGCCGGGAGCGGCCACCGTCATGACGCTCATGTCGGAAGCCTACGGCGCCGACATGCGGCTCGTCGCGCTGATGCAATATCTGCGCGTGGTCGCCTGCGCCCTCGTCGCCTCGCTCGTCGCCGGGCTGTGGGTCGGCGGGCCGGGCGGCGCGCCGCCGCCGATCACCTGGTTCGCGCCGACGCCGCTGCCGGGGCTCGCAGCGACCCTGGCGCTCATCGCGATCGGCGTTCTCGCGGCGCGGAGCCGGCGCATTCCGGCCGGCGCGCTGCTCACGCCGCTGGCGCTCGGCCTCCTCCTCAAGGCGAGCTTCGGGCTGACCTTGGCGCTGCCGCCCTGGCTCTTGGCGGCGAGCTACGCCGTCGTCGGCTGGGCGATCGGGGCGCGATTCACCCGGGATATCCTCGGCTACGCCGCGCGCGCGCTGCCGCGAATTCTCGCCTCCATCTTGGCGCTGATCGCCATTTGCGGCGGCTTCGCCGCCGTTCTCGTCGTTGCGGCGGGCGTCGACCCGCTGACCGCCTATCTCGCCACCAGTCCCGGCGGGGCCGATTCGGTCGCCATCATCGCCGCCTCGACCAAGGTCGATCTGCCCTTCGTCATGGCGATGCAGATGACGCGCTTTCTGCTGGTGATCCTCACCGGGCCGTTCCTCGCCCGCCTCATCGCCGAGCGCGGCCTCGGCGGCGCAGAGGCGAGGCGGGAATAGGCCGCCGTCGGCTGGGTCGCGGCGCTGGCGCTTCTCGTCGCCACGAGCGCGCCCCGGCCCCGCGGGGCGACGCGGCTTTTGGCGACCAAGGGCTCGAGCAACGGCGAGGAGCATTTCGTTGACGCGGTCGCGATTGGAACATATCATGAACATGCAGTTGGAGACGCTCGTCATGAGATTCGACCGCTTCTTTCGCCTAGCGGACACCCCAGGGACGGGAGTGTCCTGTGACGAGAACGGCCTCTTCGTCGGCGAAACCTCGCTGCTCGAGAAGGCGCGCGGTCGCCTGGGCCGCCCGGCGCGGCGCCCACGCGCGCTTTCCGATCTCAATCGCGATCTCAGCCGGCAGTACGGTCTGCCCATCGACTTCGGCATCAAAAATGTCGCGACGCCGGACAGGTGTCTGAAAGCTGCGGCGGCAACGCGACGAGCGCCTGATGGAATGCAGACCGGGAGCGCCACCCATGAAGGAACCGACGACGGCCGACGAAGTGAAGGTCCTGCACGACATTCGCCGCTTCGATCCGCAGCGTTATCTCAACATCGTCGATGGATGGCTGAACGAAAATCCGAATAACCACCACGCCTATTTTGATCGCCATTTCGCGTGGATGAACCTGGGCGAGCCGCGTAAGGCGCTTGACGACATGAACAAGGTCGTGGAATTGAATCCCGATCCCTTCGCCTACTTCTCGCGCGGCGAGGTCTTTCGGCATCTCGGCGAATACGAAACGGCGCTCGGCGACTTTGACCGCAGCGAACGCATGATGCCCGACGATTGGGAAGAGCTCGGCGTCGGCCTGCTTTTCCAGGCGGATTGCCATGCGCGGCTCGGCGACGAGGATAAGGCGCTCACTTGCTGCGACCGTCTGCCCGACGATTTCTGGACCCCTGGAATCTTCGAGGCCCCCGGGGGCGATAAGACGGCCGTGGCGGCGCAGTTGCGCCTCATCGCCGCCGAGGCGCGTCGCCAGCGCGGCAAGTCTGGAATGTCTCATCCAGCCTCAGAAGATTCTGAGCCCGGCGACGACGCGAATTGACAGAGATTGGCGACGGCGCTTCCCGCGCCGGCCCGCAAAGCCGCGAAGCTTCGGCATTGGACATCTGTCACAACGACAGCGGCCGCCCGCGGCCGTGGCGGATCGCGCTCTCGAGGCCGCCCGAGGCCAGGCCGATGTCGCGCAGCGAGGCGCAATCGAGCATCTGGGCGCTGGCGATCTGGCGCCGCACGCGCCATTCGCCGTAAAGCGTGAGCAGGAACGCGACGAGGTCGCGCGCGGGTCCGCAGTCCGGTCGCATCGTCGGCGCGGCCGATGGATGAGCGGGCAAGGACATGTTCGCCTCCGGTGAAGTTCGACCGGCACGATAGGCGCCCCCATTGCATTAGGAAAGCGAATGTGCATGATACTCAACATTACCATTCATAATGGACGCCCATGACCCGCAATCTCGACACCGCCCTCCTCCGCAGCTTCGTCACGGTCGCCGAAACGAGCAGCATGACGGCGGCGGCCAATGCGCTCCACCTGACCCAGGGCGCCGTCAGCCAGCAGATCAAGCGCCTGGAGGACGCCTTCGCCTGCCCCCTCTTCGAGCGCGACCGGCGCGGGCTGAGCCTGACCAACGCCGGCGAACGGCTGCTCGGCAAGGCGCGCCGCCTGCTGGGGCTCAACGACGAGATCTGGGCCGAGATCACCACGCCGGCCTTCACCGGCGAAGTCAGGCTCGGCATGCCGTGCGATCTTGTGACGACCTACCTGCCGCCGATCCTGAAGTCCTATGCGCAGGAATTTCCGCACGTCGACATTTCGCTCGTCTGCCTGACCTCGCCGTTGCTGGCGCAGGCCCTGGCCGCCGGCGAGATCGATCTCGCCATCATCGAGGAGCCCGCCGGCCGGTCGGACGGCGAATGCCTCGCCATCGAACGCCTCGTCTGGGTCGGCGCCAAAGGGGGCGAGGCCTATCTGAAGCGTCCGCTGCCGGTCTCGATCATCGCCGACACCTGCGCCTTCCGCCCCATCGTGTTCGACGCCTTGCGTCGCGCCGGGCTTGCCTGGCGCACCGTCTTCGCCAACGGCAGCGTCGAGGCGATCACCGCGACCGTGCTGACCGACCTTGCGGTCAGCGCTTCGCTCGCCGCGACGGTTCCGCCGGGGCTCGATATCCTGACCACGCAGTCGGGCCTGCCCGATCTCGCCACTTTCGCCATCAACCTGCATCTGCCGCGCGCCCAGGCGAGCCCGATCGCCCAGGGCCTGGCGCGCCACATCCGCGACAGCTTCGTCGGCCAGGGGCGACAGAAGGCGGCGTGATCGGGGCGACGACGAGGGGCGAGACTTTCGGCGACGCCGGCGGCTTGCGGCCGTGGCGCGCTTTCGCCGCCTGAAGCCTCTCCCGCCATGCCGGCGCGCCGAGGTCGGGCGCATCGTCATCGGAAACCGGGCCGGCAAAGCCCTTGTTCGCGGTCATCGGCTTTCCCTGAGGAGATGATGGCGCGCGCGCCGCGTCCCTTCTCCCTTGCTGCGGGGAAAAGGTTAGGATGACGGACTGGGGCGATGAGCCGCGACAGCGCGGCCATTTCCCCGGCCCCTCGCCTTCCACTGACGCCGCCGCTGCGCTAAATCTTTCCCATGCCCGCCAAACCGAACCCGCCCGAAAAACCCTCGCTCGAAGCCGCCCGCGCCGAACACGCGCGCCTCGGCGCGGAGATCGCCGAGCACGACCGGCGCTACCACGGCGAGGACGCCCCGATCGTTTCCGACGCCGAGTACGACGCGCTGCGGCGGCGCTATACGGCGCTGGAGGAGGCCTATCCCACGCTCGCCGACGCCTTCTCGCTCAACCGCAAGGTCGGCGCGGCGCCGGCGGAGAAATTCGCCAAGGCGCGCCATGTCGTGCCGATGCTGTCGCTCGGCAACATCTTCGAGGACGCCGAAGTCGAGGAGTTTTGCGCCCGCGTCAGACGCTTCCTCGGCCTCGGCGAGGCCGCCGGGCTCGAAGTGACCGCCGAGCCGAAGATCGACGGGCTCTCCTGCTCGCTGCGCTACGTCGATGGCGAGCTGGTCCAGGCGGCGACGCGCGGCGACGGCTACGAGGGCGAGGACGTCACCGCCAACGCGCTCACCGTCGCCGCCATCCCCAAGACGTTGCGCGGCGCGCCCGACGTGCTCGAGGCGCGCGGCGAAGTCTACATGGCCCATCCCGATTTCGCCGCCCTCAACGCGCGTCAGCTGGCGGCCGGCAAGCCGGCTTTCGCCAATCCGCGCAACGCCGCGGCGGGATCGCTGCGCCAGCTCGACCCGCGCGTCACCGCCGAGCGGCCGCTGCAATTCTTCGCCTACGCCTGGGGCGAGATCAGCGCGCCGCTGGCGACCACGCAAATGGGCGCGATCGAAGCCTTCCGCGGCTTCGGCCTGCCGGTCAACCCGCTGACCAAGCTCTGCCGCTCGGCCGCCGAGATGCTGGCCCATTACCGCGCCATCGAGGCGCGACGCGCGACGTTGGGCTACGACATCGACGGCGTCGTCTACAAGGTCAACGACCTCGCGCTGCAGCAGCGGCTCGGCTTCGTCTCGCGCGCGCCGCGCTGGGCGACCGCCCACAAATTCCCCGCCGAACGCGCCACGACGGTCATCGAAGCCATCGAGATTCAGGTCGGGCGCACCGGCGCGCTGACCCCGGTGGCGAAACTCAAGCCGGTCACCGTCGGCGGCGTCGTCGTCTCCAACGCCAGCCTGCACAACGAGGACGAGATCGCGCGGCTCGACGCGCGCATCGGCGACACCGTGGAAGTCCAGCGCGCCGGCGACGTCATTCCGCAAATTCTGCAGGTGATCCTCGAGAAGCGGCCAAAGGAGGCGCGGCCCTTCGCCTTCCCCCATGTCTGTCCGGTCTGCGGGTCGGCGGCGCTGCGCGAAATCGACGAGAAGACCGGCGTGGCCGACGTCGTGCGCCGCTGCACCGGCCGCCTGGTCTGCGCCGCGCAGGCGGTGGAAGGCCTCAAGCATTTCGCTTCGCGCAACGCCTTCGACATCGAGGGGCTCGGCGACAAGCAGATCGAACTCTTCTTCAGGGAGGGGCTGATCCGCACCGCCGCCGACATCTTCACGCTGCAAGCGCGCGACGGGGTCGGCCGGCCGCCTTTGAGCGAATGGGAGGGTTTCGGCGAGGTTTCCGCCGGCAACCTCTTTGCGGCGATCGAGGCGCGCCGCGCGATTGCGCTCAACCGCTTCCTCTACGCGCTCGGCGTGCGCCACGTCGGCGAGACCAACGCGCGCCGGCTCGCCCGCCATTTTCATGATTTCGACGGCCTGCGGGCGGCGGCGCGGGCCGCCGACGCGGCGGAAGCCTTCAACGGCATCGAGGGCATAGGGCCGGTCGTCGCCGAGTTGATCGTCGATTTCTTCGCCGAGCCGCACAACGAGACGGTGATCGACGCGCTGCTTGCCGAGGTGCGCATCGAGCCGATGGAGGCGATCGCCGCCGGCCACCCGCTCGCCGGCAAGACGATCGTCTTCACCGGCTCGCTCGAGCGGATGACGCGCGACGAAGCCAAGGCGATGGCCGAGCGCCTGGGGGCGAAAGTCTCCGGCTCGATCTCCGCCAAGACCGACCTCGTCGTCGCCGGCCCCGGCGCCGGTTCAAAACTGACCAAAGCGCGCGAACTCGGCGTCGAGACGATCGACGAAGAGGAGTGGATGCGGCGCTCGGGGCGGGGGTGAGGCGGCGCGGGGCGTCGGACCCTCGGCGTCCGCACTTGGGTACGGGCGGCCGCGGGACCGACGCACGCTTTTACGGCGCCTTGGCCTGCGGGCCGACGGCGACGGGCAAGGTCAAAGCGTCGAACTTGGCCTTCTGCGCGTCGCTGAGCGAAGCGTAGAAGTCCTGCAACGCCGGCTGAACGATCCCGACACCGCCGAGCATCGCTTGCAGCCGGGCGCGGACGGCGTCGAGCCGGCCGGGCGGCGTCATCGGCGCTTGCGACGGGCAGGCCGCCAAAATCGTGTTGTCGGCCTTGGTCGCCGCGTCGCGCAGCGCGAGAAGGGCGGCGCGCTGCTTGGCGTCGGGCTGAACCGCCTGGTCGATTTGGTCAATCGCGATGGTGGGAACCGAATTTTGGGGCCCACAGAATTGGGCGAGGCTCGGCGGTTCGGCCGCTTGCGGATTCGACGCCGGCCGAGTTTGGCCGAGATCATTGAAGCGCGCCTTCTGCTCGTCGGTCAGCGACGAATAGAAATCATCGAGGGGCGCGCGCACGGCGTCCGCCGCCTGGATCATCGCTTGGAGGCGCGTTTGCACGGCCTCGAGCCGTTCGACCGCGGTCGTCGGCGTCTGCGTGAGGCACGAAGCGGCGAGCGTCTTCTCCGCATTGCCCTCGGCGGTTTTCAGCGCATCGAGCTTGGCGGCCTGATCCGATGTCGGCTCGACGGCCTTGGTTATGGCGCCGATCGGAATCCCCCCCGACAGCGATTGCGCGGTCGCGCAGGATTGTTCCGGCGTCGAAGCTGCCGCCGGGGCGGACGGTTGCGCGCCCGGCGCAGGCGGCGCGACGCCGTCGTCGCTCGCGAGGCCGGCGTAGGCGTAAGGCAGCAGGATTCCGGCGAAGAGATCGTCGTAGCCATAAGCCCAGAAGAGATCGGGGTCGGGCTCGTCGCCGTATGGCCAGAATGCGTAGTCATAGAGGTCGTCGTCGGCGTAAGGCCAGAACACCGGCCCGGCCCAGCCGACGAAACCGCGATGAAAATCCCGCCACGCGAATCGTCCGTGCGGGCGCCCGAACGCGTCGAGATTGCGCGCAAACGCGTTGACGTTTGTCTTGGCGGCGCCGATCGCGCCGAACCGCGGCGCGTTTGAGCCCGCGGCGAAATGGGCCACGCCGTATCGAGGGGCCGAATAGCGCCACGCCCGCCCGATATTGAAGGGACGGTGCGCCGCAAAGCGATTGAAGCCGCCGAACGGAGCGGCAAAATGACTTATGTTGAGACGCGGACCGGCGAAGCGCCCAGCGCCGAAGCGGGAGCCCGAAAAGTGTCCCGCGCTGAATCGGGGACCCGCACTGAATCGGGGACCCGAAAAGTGTCCGGCGCTGATGTGGGGCGACACATGCCCCGACGGCCCCCCGCCCGACCGCGGCCAAATCGCGGCGGCGGCCGGATCGACAGCCGAGAATCCAACGGTCGCGGCGACAAGCGCGGCGGCGATCGAGGCGGCGAGCCTTGCTTTCATTTCATCCTCCAATGCTTATCGCCGCAGGCGTAAGCTCAAGAGAACGCACGTATCGGCGAATTGTTCCTTGCGGCGGGCGGAACGTCCGGCGATCGGCGCCGCCCGAAGGGGCGCGCCCCGCCTCCGGCCGGCGCCGGCGGCAACCGCGATCAGGCCGCCCGGCCATCGGCGCGGCGCGACGTTTCGACCCGACGCGATCCTCCGTCGGCCGCCAACATAGTCAGGCTTTCCGGCGACATTCCGGCGCGTTCAATCATGTTCGCGTGATCGGCCGCCGCTGTCGGCGCCCGATTGTCGCGCCCACTTGTGCGCCGGCCTCTTCGAAGCGCGACGCCTTCGCCCTCGGCCCGCCCACCCGCCTCAAAAACTGTTACGGTCGTGATAGGTCTGCAAGAACTGCCGCACCCGCGGCTCGGCGCTCTGGTGGAACACATGGCGCGGCCGGCCCTGGTCGATGATGCGGCCGGCGTCGATGAAGGCGATGCGGTCGGCGACATGGGCGGCAAAGCCCATTTCGTGGGTGACGATCAGCATCGTCATGCCCTCGCTCGCCAGGCTCTTCATCACCTCCAGGACTTCGCCGACCAGTTCGGGATCGAGCGCCGAGGTCGGCTCGTCGAACAGCATCAGCCGCGGCTGCATCGCCAGCGCGCGCGCGATGGCGACGCGCTGCTGCTGGCCGCCCGACAGGCGCGAGGGGTAGGCGTCGGCCTTGGCCGACAGGCCGACGCGGGTGAGCATCGCCATGGCGCGATCGGCCGCCTCGGCCGCCGGCAGGCCGCGCACCCGGCGCAACGGCTCGGCGACGTTGCGCAGCGCGCTCATGTGCGGCCAGAGATTGAAATGCTGGAACACCATGCCGATCTCGCGCCGCATCTCGCGCAGGCGCCAGGCGCCCATCGGCCGGCGCGTCCCGTCGGGCGTCTCCTCGTAGCCGATCAGCCTGCCGGCGATGCGCACTTCGCCCGCGTCGTAGGATTCGAGAAAGTTGACGCAACGCAGCAGCGTGCTCTTGCCGGAGCCGCTCGGCCCGATCAGGCAGACCACCTCGGAATGGCGGACGGTGAGATCGACGCCGCACAGCACCTCATGCGCGCCAAAGCGCTTGCTCAAGCGCCGGATCTCGATCATCGGCTCGCTCACGCCGGCCTCGCTTGTTCCGCCATGAAGGCGGTCACGCGCGCTTCGAGGCGCCGCCCGAGGCGCGAAACGCCCTCGACCAGCAGCCAATAGAACACCGCCATGGCGAAGATCGCATCGAACGCGGTGAAAGTCTCGGCGGCCATGGTCTGCATCTGGTACATCAGTTCGGGCACGGTGATAATCGACAGAACGACGGTCTCCTTGGATAACACGATCAGCATGTTGACGATCGGCGGCACGGCGGCGATCAGCGCCGAGGGCAGGGTGACCCGCCAGAGCACGTCGAACGGCTTCATGCCGACGCACATCGCCGCCTCGACCTGGCCGACCGGCACGGCGGCGAAGCCGCCGCGGAAAATCTCGGCGAAATAGGCCGAGGAATAAAGGCCGAGGCCGAGGATTCCGGCGGTCGTCGCGTTCAGCCGCAAGCCGATATAGGGACCCCCGGCGTAGATGAGGAACAATTGCACCAGGAAGGGCGTGCCGCGAAACGCTTCGATGAAGGCGCGCAAGAGCCAGCGCAGCGGCGCGAGGCGAAACCGATAGAGAAGCGCGATGAGGAAGCCGAGAACGACGCCGAGCGCGCCCCCGGCGCCCCAGCACGTCACGGTCACGCCGAAGCCGCTCAACAGCGAAGGCGCGTAGCGCCAGAGGACGTCGAAGTCCATCTAAGCCCGCTCCTGCGCCAGGCGCCGCTCGGTGAGCGCGCCGAGCCCCGCCAGGCCGAGATTGATCGCCAGATAGAACAAGGCGCCCCCGACATAGGCCTCCAACGGACGATAGGTCAGCGAGGCGATGTTCATGCTCACCCGCGTCAGTTCGGCGATGCCCACCACCGAGACCAGCGAAGAGGCTTTCAACAAGAGGATGAATTCGTTGATCAGCGGCGGGATCGAGATGCGCAGCGCCTGCGGCAGCAGGATGCGCCGCCAGACGTCGAGGCCGGAGAAGCCGAGCGCGACCGCGGCTTCGGCCTGGCCGGGCGGCGTCGCCGCAAGCGCGCCGCGCAGGATCTCCGCCTGATAGGCCCCCGACGACAGCGCCAGCCCGCCGACCGCCGCGGCGAGGGCCGGCACGTCGAGGCCGAACTTGGCGAGGAAATAATAGATGAACAGCAGCAGCACCAGCAGCGGCACGCCGCGAAAGAGGCTGACGTAGACGCCGCCGAGCCGCGCCAGCCAGACGCGGCGCGACAGCTTGGCGATGCAAACCGCCGCGCCGATGACGAAGCCGAGCGCGATGCCGGCGAGCGAAATCGCCAGCGTCGTCCCCGCCGCCTGGGTCAGATAGCCGAAGGAATGAAGGATGACCTGCGGGTGCATCGGGCGCCTGGGAAGGGCGGCGCGCGCGCCGCCCCGCCCGCGAAGGGTCAGATCGAAGGCTGGGGAACGGTCTTGGGGAGATCCATCGTCTGGCCGAACCACTTCTTCTGGATCGTCGCCATCGTCCCGTCGCCTTCCACCTTGACGATCGCCGCGTTGACCGCGTCCACGAGGGTGGCGTCGTCGAGCCGCCCGACCCAAGAGAAATAGGTCGGCTGGCCGAACGCCGGCAACACCACCGCAAAGGCGTCGGAGCGCTGCGCGGCGGCATAGGCGAGGTTGGGCAGCGAATTGACGGAGGCGTCGATGCGCCCGGCCGCCAGATCGGCGTAGGACTGGTTGTTGTCGACGTATTCCTTGATGTCGACGGGCTTCGGCAGTTTCGCCGCGAAGGCCTTGAGCTGCTCGAGCTGCGAGGTGCCCTTCTGGCCGCCGACCGTCTTGCCGGCGATGTCCTCCGGCTTGGCGATGCTCTTGTCGTCGACGCGCTTCATCAGCGCCGCGGTGGCGTCGGCGATCGGCACGGTGAAGAGGTAGCGCTTCATCCGCTCCTTGGTGATCGTCACCGGCGCGATGCAGAGATCGAACTTCTTGGCGTCGAGCCCGGGCAGCACGCTGGTCCAGGGCAGATCGAGATAGGAGACCTTGACGCCGAGCTCCTTGGCGACCGCGTCGACGAGTTCCCGATCGACGCCCTTGTAGACGCCGTTGTCGGAAATGTCGAAGGGCGGGAATTGCATCTCGGTGGCGACAACGAGCTCGCCGCGCTTCTTGATCTCGGCAAGCGTGTCGTCGGCATAGGCGGCGCGCGTGACCCCCAACAGCCCGCCCGCGGCCGCGGCGGCGGCGAGGCTCGCCTTCAACGCCTGGCGTCGCGTCAGGTCGAACGTCTCGAATGTCCTCATCGCAAACCTCCCCTCTCTTCGCAACAATGCCGCACGCCCCGCGGCGCGCTGCAAGGCGCCCGGGTTGCGGCGCAATCCTAATTCGCGGTTCGCCCCGACGCCAGTAAGACGCTTTTAGGTCTATACATAACGGATTTCAGCGTCAACGCGCCGCCCGCCCGCATGGCTGGGCGGACAATTCGCCCGAGGTCGGGTCTCGCGCGGACGCGGCGCGGCGGGATGGCGTTATTTAACGAAATATTTCCGCCATTTTCAGCCCGTGGGCGGCAAAATCTTTGCAACGAGGCCGGTCGCGCCATGGCGTGACGAATTGGCGTGACAATTTGTTAATCGTCTTTTGCCAAGCATGGGAGACTGGGTCCCGTAGGAACCACGTCGCGTCGACCGGCCGGGGATCCCGGACGGGCGGGGTTTGTTTTGTATCCGGAGCGGCAAACGCGTCGGGGGGGTCGGCGCGGCGAAGGCAAGGCAATCGGCGTCGCGGCGCCCGCCGGCAAGTGTGAATTGTCGACGTCTGAACAACTTATTCCCGAGCCTTATTCCACCTGGGCGGGAGGAGCTGACCGTGGGGTCCCACTTCAAGCGCGCACTGCAATTGGTGACGATGTTCGGCATTGTCGTCCTCGGCGCCGTCATCTGGCGACAATCGACCGAGAATTCCTTTGTCGAAGCGTGCATCTTCGGCCTGATCGCCTTCGGCGTCCTCGGCGTCGGCCTCAGCGAAATCGGCGAGTCGGCTCACGCTTCGTCGTCCGCGCCCGCCATCGATGCGCGCCCCGACCAAAAAACCGGCGTGGCGGAGCAACGCTTTGCGACCGACATGGCGACCATCGTGCGGTTGCTCAAGTCGTACCTCACCGCCAATTCGAACTATTCGGAGTCTCTGACGCGAGCCAACGAGGACCTGCCGTCGCTGGACAAGCCCGAGCAGATCCGCGCGGTCGTCCTTTCGCTGATCGAGGAGAACCAGAAAATCCAGGCGAAGATGAGCGATCTCTCGCGCAATTTGGACGACTCGGTGGCCAAGATCGAAAAGCTGCGCTTCAACCTCGCCGAAGCCAACGACAAGGCCTTGCGCGATTCGTTGACCGGGCTCGGCAACCGCCGCTTCTTCGACCAAAGGCTCGACGCCGATCTGCTCGAGGCCTCGGAGTTCGAGCGGGCTGTGCCTGGTGATGTGCGACCTCGATCGATTCAAGGCGATCAACGACAAGTTCGGCCATCCCGTCGGCGACATGGTGCTGAAGATGTTCAGCGAAATCCTGTCGAGCGGCGTCAAGGGCGAAGACACGGTGGCGCGCATCGGGGGCGAGGAGTTTGCAATCATTCTCCCGGACGCGCGACCGGCCGACGCCGCCGCGGTCGCCGAGCAGATCCGCAAGCAGCTCGAGGCCAAGAAGTGGGTGGTGGGCTCGAGCGGCGCGGCGCTCGGGACGGTCACCGCCTCTTTCGGGATCGCGCGTTCGCGCGTCGGCGAAGGGGCGGCGGAACTCTTCAAGCGCGCCGACCAGGCGCTTTATCGGGCCAAGTCCGAGGGCCGCAATCGCGTCGTCGTCAGCTGACGGGCCGCCGCCGCGCCGTCGAGGCGGCTCGCTCTAAGCGCCTTGCGCCATGCGCCTCGACACGACGAACCGGACCTCTATGATCGCGCGACGGTCAAGAGGTCACGGGAGCCCCCAGCTCATGAGCGCCGACGTCGAAGCCCGCGCCAGGACAATCCTGCAACGCCTGATCGCGTTCGACAGCGTCAGCGACCGATCGAATCTGCCGCTCGTCGATTACGTCGAAGGCTATCTTCGCGGGCTCGGCGTGCCGACTTGGCGGGCGCCCAACGCCGTTGGCGACAAGGCGGCGCTGTTGGCGACGGTCGGGCCGATGGTCGAGGGCGGCGTCGTCCTTTCCGGCCACACCGACGTCGTGCCGGTCGAGGGGCAGATTTGGAGCGGCGATCCCTTTCGTTTGCGCGAAATCGAGGGACGCCTCTATGGGCGCGGCGCCTGCGACATGAAGGGCTTCGACGCCATCGTGCTGGCGATGGTTCCCGTCTTCCAGGCGGCGAGGCTCAAACGCCCGGTCCACATCCTGCTCAGCTACGACGAGGAAACGACCTGCCTCGGACCGCTCGATTGCATCGCCAAGTTCGGACGGGAAACCCCGCGCCCCGCGCTGGCGATCGTCGGCGAGCCGACGATGATGGCGGCGGCCGACGCGCACAAGGGCGTGGCGACGTTTCACACCCGCGTCACCGGCTTTGAGGCGCATTCGGCCAAACCCGGGCTCGGCGCCAACGCGGTGGCGATCGCCTGCGACATCGTCAGCGAGATCGGTCGTCTGGGGCGCGCCTTCGAGGCGCCCGACAAGCTCGATGCGCGCTTCGATCCGCCCTACTCGACCCTGCTCGTCGGCGTGATCCACGGCGGAACCGCGCGCAACATCCTGGCGCGCGAATGCGTCTTCCACTGGGAGTTCCGCGGCCTGCCCGGCCACGCCACGGCCACGGCGGCGGGGCTGGTGCAGACCTATGTCGACGACGTCGCGCTGCCGCGCCTGAGACGCTTCGTCAGCAGTCCGACCATCGAGACGGTCCTCGAAGTCGACGTGCCCGGACTGGCGGCGACGGACAACCAAAGCGCGGCGGCGCTGGCGCTGCGCCTCGCCCGCTCCAACGACCATGCGATCGCGGTGTCCTTCGCCACCGAAGCCGGGCATTTCCAGCGCGCCGGCCTGCCGACCGTCGTCTGCGGCCCCGGCTCGATCGATCAGGCCCACAAGCCCGACGAATTCCTCGCCGCTTCGCAACTCTCGGCCGGCGTCGCCTTCCTGTACGGATTGGCCGACGAGCTATCGCGCTGAGGCGCCGCCGCCCGAGGCCGCCCGCGCCGCGACCATCGAATCGACGAAGCGATGGAAGAGATAGTGGCTGTCGCGCGGTCCGGGCGAAGCTTCGGGGTGATATTGCACGGAGAAGGCCGGGCGGTCGCTCAGCGCCATGCCGCAGTTCGAGCCGTCGAACAGCGAGATGTGGGTCTGCCTGGCGTTGGCGGGCAGGCTCGCGGCGTCGACCGCGAAACCGTGGTTCATCGACACGATCTCGACCTTGCCGGTGGTGAAATCCTTCACCGGATGATTGGCGCCGTGATGGCCCTGCGGCATCTTGATCGTGCGCCCCCCGACCGCCAGTCCGAGCATCTGGTGGCCAAGACAAATGCCGAACAGCGGCAGGCGCGTCGCGAGCAGCGCTTGAATGGTCGGCACCGCGTATTTGCCGGTTTCGGCCGGGTCGCCCGGGCCGTTCGACAGGAAGACGCCGTCGGGATCCAGCGCCAGGATGTCCTGCGCCGAGGTCGTCGCCGGCACGACCGTCACCGCACAGCCGCAATCGCTGAGCAATCTCAGGATGTTGCGCTTGACGCCATAGTCGATCGCGACGACGCGGTGGTCGGCGCGCCGGCGCGTCCCATAGCCGCGCTCGAGCGTCCAGCTCGTCTCATCCCAGTCGTAGCGCTGCGTCGACGTGACGGAGGGCACCAGATCCATGCCGTCGATCCCCGGCCAGGCGGCGGCCTCGGCCGCCAGCGCCTCGCGGTCGAACCGGCCGTCGGGACTGTGCGCGATGACGGCGTTGGGCATGCCCGATTGACGGATCATCGCCGTGAGCGCGCGCGTGTCGACGCCGGCGAGGCCGATGACCCCGCGCGACTTGAGCCAGTCGTCGAGGCGGCGCGTGGCGCGGTAGTTGGAGGGCTCGGCGATCTCGGCGCGAAAGATCGCGCCGCGCGCGCCCGCCGAGGCCGCCAGATTGACGGTCTCGATGTCCTCGTCGTTGACGCCGACGACGCCGATATGGGGGAAAGTGAAGGTGATGATCTGTCCGGCGTAGGAGGGATCGGTGAGGATCTCCTCATAGCCCGTCATCGCCGTGTTGAAGCACACTTCGCCGACCGCCGAGCCGGTCGCGCCGACGCCGAAGCCTTCGATCGTCGCGCCGCTGGCGAGGATCAGCAGCGCGGTCGGCCGCCGCGCGCTCCATCCCTCGCGAGCCTCGCCTTGAACCGCGCCCGCGGTTTGACTAAGTGTGGTTGCGCCTGACATGAGCTTGTGCTTAAGCGCCCGCGGCGCGGCGCGTCAAGCCGAACGGGGTCGCCGACAAACCCTCCTGAGGATCCATGGCCGAAGCGATTGCGATGCGCGACACGGTGGCGGCGCAAATGAAAGCGGCGATGAAGGCGGGCGACAAGGTGCGCACCGGCGCGCTTCGCCTCATGATGGCGGCGCTGAAGGAGCGCGAGATCGAGGCGCGCGGCGCCGGCAAGATCGTCAGCCGCGCCGACGAATTGGCGCTGCTGACCAAGATGGTCAAATCGCGCCAGGAATCGCTCGCCATTTACCAACAGGCCGGACGCGGAGATCTCGCCGCCCAGGAAAGCGCCGAGATCGCCGTCATCAATGAATTCCTGCCCAAGCAGATGGGCGAAGCGGAGGTCGTCGCCGCGGCCAAGGCGGCGATCGCGGCCGCCGGCGCCGCCGGCCTCAAGGACATGGGCAAAGTCGTCGCCGCACTGAAGGAACGCTACCCCGGCCAGATGGATTTCGCCAAGGCGAGCGCGGTGATCAAGGGATTGCTGACGAGCTGATCGCGGCCGTTCCTTCGCGTTCCATGGATTTCCGTCAGCGCCTCGTTTCCATCTTTTCGGAGTTCCGCGATGCCTCAGACCAACAGCCGCCTGTTCGACGATTTCTCGCGCTTGATGACCGATGCGGCCGGGCTCGCCGAAGGGGCGCGGCGCGAGGTCGAAACGATGGCCCGCGGCCAAATCGAGCGCTTGGCGGCCGGCATGGATTTCGTTTCGCGCCAGGAGCTCGACGCGGTCGGCGAAATGGCCGCGCTTGCGCGCGCTCAGAACGAAAAGCTCGAAGCGCGCCTCGCCGCCTTGGAGGCCCGCGTCGCGGCGCTCGAGGCCAAGCGCCCCCCCTCCGATTCGTAAAGCCGAATTTCAGAGTCCTCGCAGGGACTTGGCGCGCCGAATCGCCGCCACCTGATTGATTCGGCTCACAGATTCTGTGGACGACGGGCAATGCTCGGTTTACGCCGGGCCGCGAATCACTGATTGTGACGCCGTCTGAGCGGCGCGCCGGCAAGGTAAGGCCGGCGCAAGCGATTCGGGTCGTTAATTCGACGCCAACCGCCAAAGATGTGCGTTGCGTCTCGCCCAGTCCCGCCACCGTCTTAGCGAAAGCTCTCCGATGATCGCCAATGAAAACCAGACCGTCGAGCGGCCCGAACACCCCGTGGACGTCGTCGAGCGGCTCGCCTCGCTCAACGACTGGGCCTTCGACCGCGCCGACGAAGACGAAATCTCGATGCTGGTCGCCGGCGTCTGGGCCCAATACGAGGTCGCCTTCACCTGGCTGCCGGAACTCGAATCGCTGCACGTCAGCTGTTCCTTCGATTTGAAGATCCCGGCGCGCCGGCGCGCCGAAATCACCACGCTCGTTCAGTTGATCAACGAGCAATTGTGGCTCGGCCATTTCGATCTGTGGAGCCGCGACGACATCGTGATGTTCCGCCACGCCCATTGCCTGGCCGGCGGCGCCCAGCCGAGCGATGCGCAATGCCGCACCATCGTCAACGCCGCCCTCGCCGCCTGCGAAAACTACTTCCAGGCCTTCCAGTTCGTGCTGTGGGCCGGCCGCAGCGCCCGCGAAGCGATGGACATGGCGACGTTCGAGACGCAGGGCAACGCATGAAAGGCTTTGGCGCACACGCGCCGATTTCACTGCGCACGCCGTGAACGGCGCCGCTCCCCCACGCGATGGGGGAGATCGGGACGACGGCGACCCCTGGCCCATTGGATCGGGTCCGGGGTCCGCCGCCGCGGCGCCCGCCGTCGCTCCTGGGATAAGCGGGTCGAAGACTTAAGCGCCCAGCGATGCGTCGCTCATCGCTTGCGCCCATCCCCGCGATCGCCGCGCCGACAAGACTCGTAGATCGAGCGTGACAGGCGGAACCTCCGCCGCCTTGACGGAGGGGATCGGGGAAAGCAGAGTTTGGCGGCTATGGGGGGCGTGGCATGAGCGAGCGTCGGCACACCGCCAAAAGTCTGCCCAACGAGCACCATTGCGCCGAGATCCGGCGCATCAATTCGCGGCGGGGCGCTCGCGGACGCGTTCGATGGATCGGGGCCGACGGGGCGACCGGCGATGCGCTGGAGCCGCACGCCCCCGGCGTCGTCTTCGACCACGCCGGGCTGGCGTTTTCCGGCGGCGGAATTCGTTCGGCGGCGTTCTGCCTCGGCGCCCTGCAAGCAATCGAGGCCGAAGGCAAGCTGCCGGCGATCGACTATTTGTCGACGGTCTCGGGCGGCGGATATGTCGGGTGCTCGCTGGCCGCCGCCATGGGCGCAACAGGCGCCTTTCCCTTTTCGGCGCGATCCGACGTCGATCATGCCAACGAAGCCAATATCAACGACCTCAAGGACAGCGCCGCCGTCCAGCATATCCGCGACTACTCCAACTACCTCATGCCGCGAGGGTTCGCCGATCTGACGCTTTCGATCGGGGTCGTCTTGCGCGGGCTCGTCGCGTCGGGCGCATTGGTCTTCGGGCCGCTGTTGCTGCTCGCCGCGCTGGCGACGTTTTTGCATCCGACCCAAGGCAGCTTGAAGAGCCGTGACGCGTTCGGGCTGCCGATCAAGAACTGCCCGCTCGGCCACTGGGCGCTCGCGGCGATCATTCTCATTGGGCTCATCGCATTTCTCTTCGTTTGGGGAGTGGCGCGTTCGCGCGACGAAGCGCGCGGAAAAGCGCCCTACGAATTCAAGAGCGTCTGGCCTCTCGTGGCGCGCTGGATATCGGCGGCGTTGCTTGTCGCCGCCTTCATCGAGATCCAGCCCCTCGCCTTGCTGGCGCTGTTCGAGGCGCAGGGCGCCGCCGGCGGCTTGGCGGGCTTTCTCGCCGGCAACGTGATGGCGGGCGTTTCGGCGGCGACGAAATACCTCGCCCCGATCGCCGGCGTCATCGCCTTTTTCGCCGGCCGGCTCGCCGACATGGTCAAGGCCAACGCCGCCGACGCGAGCTGGGCTGGACTGGCCAGGCGACTGGTCAGCCAATTCCTGCTGGTCCTGGCGGCGATCGTCGTGCCGGTGTCGCTCTGGCTCTGCTGGCTCTATCTCGTGTTCTGGGGAACCGCCGTCGATGCCGCAGCCTCCCCGCTCAGCGCCGCCATGCCGGGCTGGCTCGGGAATATCGGCGCCGCCTCGGCGCCCCGCGTCTATTTCGTCTCAGGGGCGGCGTTGACCGCCGCATCCTTGTTCCTGGAGCCCAACGCGAATTCGCTGCATCGCCTTTATCGCGATCGCCTTTCGGACGCCTTCCTGTTTCTGACGCGGCGAGAACAGGATCTGCTGGCGGCGCGCGCTTCGTCGGCCGGTCCGGCGCCGCGGACGCGATCGATGGCGGGGGATTCGCTGAGCCAAGACGTCGTCGCCCTGGATGCGCTCAAGCTCAGCGCGGTCGACACCGACCGCGTTCCCTATCTTCTGATCAACGCCGCGCTCAACATCCAGGGCTCGCCCTACGTCAACAAGCGCGGCCGCAACGCCGACTTCTTCCTCTTCAGTCGAGATTACGTCGGCAGCCACGCGACCGGCTTCGCGCCGACGACGACGATGGAGGCGGCGCATCCGGCGCTCGATCTGGGCACGGCCATGGCGATCTCGGGCGCCGCGGTTTCGTCGAACATGGGCGACTATTCCATTCGCATTCTCGCCCCGACTCTGGCGCTTCTCAACGTCCGACTCGGCTACTGGCTGCCGAACCCGGCGCCGATGGAGGGGATGATCGATCGCGACTCCCGCGAGCCGATTGCGCCGCGCAGGGCCGGGCAATGGGGCCCGCCGTCGAGGTTCTACCTCTTCGAAGAGATGTTCTCCTTGCTCGACGAGACGAGCCCCCAGGTCTACCTGACCGACGGCGGGCATATCGAAAATCTCGGCGTCTACGAACTCCTGAAGCGCCGCTGCCGCTTGATCGTCGTCGTCGACGTCGAGGCGGACCCCTCCTACGCCTTCTCGGCGTTCGTCACGCTGCAGCGTTACGCGCGCATCGACTTGGGCATTCGCATCGACGCCCTGCCGTGGTCCGCCATCCGCGCCCGTTCGCGCGCCTACGATGAGGCGCTGGCGGCGGCCAATGCGAGCGGCGAAGCGCCCAAAGCGACGCCCGGATGTCACGCCGCAGTGGGACGGATCGATTATCCCGGCGCGCCGCCGGGCGTTCTCTTGTATGTGAAGTCATCGCTCACCGGCGACGAAAACGATCTGATCCGCGCCTACAAGAGCGCCAATCCGAGTTTCCCGCACGAGACGACCGGCGACCAATTCTTCGACGAGACGCAATTCGAGGCCTATCGGGCGCTCGGCTTTCACGCCGTGAAGGGGGTCTTGAGCGGCGAGGCCTGGGTTCCCGGCCTGATCGCGTCGGAGATCGACGGATCGCCGCTGCCGGGCCAGAGCGAAGCGGACGCCCAGGCGCTGAGGAAGACGGCGATCGACGAGATGTTCAATGGTCGCACGCGCGCGGCGCCCGAGCCGTCGCTTTCGACGTAGCGGGGCGGGTCCCCGCCTCGATCTTGGCGACCGTCCGAACCCTTGCGCTTGCGTTTCGCCCGACCGCGTCGGACGCGAGCTTCGCGGCGCGGCAAATGTTTCGGGGCATTGCATTGCCCCGCCGCGCCGGCTTTCGGCCGCATCAAAGAGGGCTGGCGCTTGCCCGCGTTTGCGTGTAAGAGCCGCGCTTCCCTTTCCCTTGCCGATGGCGCCGGCGCCGACCGGCGCGCGCTATGGAGTTTTCGATGGCTGTTCCGAGACGCAAAACCTCGCCCTCGCGCCGCGGCATGCGCCGCTCGGCCGATGCGCTGAAGGCCCCGACCTATGTCGAGGACAAGGATTCGGGCGAGCTGCGCCGCCCCCACCACATTGATCTGAAGAGCGGCATGTATCGCGGCCGCCAGGTGCTCAAGCCCAAGACCAACGTCGAGGCGTAACGCCGCCGCCCTCCGGGGCGCCGGGGATTTCCTGCAAAGGCCGGCCGCGCGCCGGCCTTTTGCTATTCGCCGGCGTCATCGTCCCCGCGTCGCCACCACCGCGCCGCCGACGATCAGCGCGCAGGCGAGGCCGAGCGAGGCGGTCGCCGGGGCGAAGCCGGCGGCGACCAGGATCAGCGTCGACAGCACCGGCGCGGCGTAGGCGGCGACGCCGAGCAGCCTCAGATCGCCGTTCTTGACGCCGTAGTCCCAGACGTAGAAGGCGAGGCCGACCGGCCCGAGCCCGAGGCCGACGATCGCCGCCCATTGCGTCAAGCCGGCCGGGGCGACCGTCGTCTCGAAGGCGAAGTGGCATGCCGCCGCGAGCGCCGAGGTGACGAGGCAGAAGCCGGCGACCGCCTCGGTCGGCGCCGCCTTCAAGCGCCGCGACAGCACGGAATAGCTCGACCAGACGAAGGCGCAGCCGAGCGCCAGCCCATAGCCGAGCGCGACCTGCGGATCGAGCCCATGGGCGCCGAGGCCGCCCTCGCTCTTGCCGATGAACAGCGCCGCCGCGCCGCCAAAGCCCAGCACGGCGCCGACGACATGGCGCGCCCGCAGCCGCTCGCCGGGCAGCAGCGCCGAGAACAACACGATCAGCAGCGGCCAGAGATAGGCGATGAGGCTCGCCTCCGCCGGCGGGGCGCGGCGGAGCGCGGCGAAATAGAGCGCGTGATAGCCGAAGAGGCCCCCGACCCCGACGAGCCACACCGGCCACGGCTGGGCGAGCGCGGCGAGGCGCCGGCGCGTGGCGGCGTAGACGAGCCCGAAACCGCCGCCGATGGCGAAGGTCAGCCCCGCCAATTCGAACGGCGGCGCCGCGCCGGCCGAGGCGGTCAGCAGCGCCAGCGCCGACCACAGCCCGATCGCCCCGAGGCCGATCAGCGTCGCCGCGCGCGAGGCGTTGCTTTGAAGGGAAGCGTGCGTCATGGACCGCGCTGCTATCAGGACGTAAGCTCGAGGGGAAGACGCCGCTTCGGCGGCAAGCGACGAGGGCGCGACGATGGACGTGATCATCTATCACAATCCCGACTGCGGCACGTCCCGCAATGCGCTGGGGCTGATCCGCAACGCCGGCGTCGAGCCGCACATCATCGATTATCGCAAATGCCCGCCGACGCGGCTGCTGCTCACGCAAATGCTCGCCCGCGCCGGGCTCGCCGTGCGCGAAATCCTGCGCGAGAAGGGGACGCCCTACCAGGAACTCGGCCTCGCCGACCCGGGGCTCGACGACGAGGCGCTCATCGAGGCGATCATGGCCCACCCGATCCTGATGAACCGCCCGCTGGTCGTCACGCCCATGGGCGTGCGGCTCTGCCGCCCGGCGGAAAAGGTCATCGACCTCTTGCCGCCGCAACAGGGCGAATTCTTCAAGGAGGACGGCGAGCGCGTCGTCGACGAGAAGGGCCGGCGCGTCGCGACGGCGTGAGGCGAGCCGGCGAACAGGCGCCCCGAATGTCATGTCCTCACGCGCCGACAGGTTTTGAGACCGAATAGGAATCCAGGCGATGATCTCCTCTTCTTCTCGCTTCCTGCTTCCCCTCGCGCTCGCCGCCGCTCTCGCCTGCCCGCTCGCGGCGCGCGCCGATCCAGCGCCGATCATTTCCGATTTCGCCATCGCGCGGCCGGTCGTGGCGACGCACGGCATGGTGGTCAGCCAGGAGGCGGCGGCCTCGAGCATCGGCCTCGACGTCTTGAAGCGCGGCGGCAATGCGGTCGACGCGGCGGTGGCGGTCGGGTTCGCGCTGGCGGTGACCCTGCCGCGCGCCGGCAATCTCGGCGGCGGCGGCTTCATGCTGATCCACCGCGCCGATCTCGGCAAGACCATCGCCATCGACTATCGCGAGAGCGCGCCGGCGCTGACCACCGGGGACGTATTTCTCGACGCCAAGGGCGAGGCCGATCCGTTCAAATCGCGCTACAGCGGCCTCGCCATCGGCGTGCCGGGCACCGTCGCCGGGCTCGAGCTGGCGTGGCGCAAGTACGGCTCGGGCAAGTTCGCCTTCGCCGACCTCGTCGCGCCCGCGGCGCGGCTCGCCCATCAGGGCCTGACGGTCGACGACGACCTCGCCGATTCGTTGCCCGAAGCCGCCCCGATGCTCGCCCTGCATCCCTCTTCGGCGCGCATCTATCTTCGGCCTGACGGCGGCGCGCCCCCGGTCGGGGCGCACATCGGCCTCGACGATCTCGCCGCGACGCTCGAGGCCATCGCCGCCGGGGGCGCGAGCGCCTTCTACCAAGGTCCGATCGCGCAAAAGATCGTCGCCGCCGTGCGCGAGGCGGGCGGGCGGATGACGCTCGACGACCTCGCCCATTACCAGGCCATCGAGCGCGAGCCGGTGCGCGGAACCTATCGCGGCCACGAGATCGTCTCGATGCCGCCGCCCTCGTCGGGCGGCGCGCACGTCATCGAGATCCTCAACATCCTCGAGGGCTTTCCGCTACCCGAGCAGGGGCTCAATTCCGCCGCGGCGATCCACGAGATGGCGGAAGCCGAAAAGCTCGCCTACGCCGACCGCGCCGCCTATCTCGGCGATCCCGATTTCGTCCGCATTCCCTTGCGGGGCCTGATCTCGAAGGCCTACGCCGATCATCTGCGCGCCGGCATCGCGCCGGACCGCGCCCGGCCCTCGAGCGAGATCGGCCCGGGCGGGCCGCAGCGCTACGAAAGCGATGAGACGACGCATTTTTCCATCATCGACGCCGCAGGCGATGCGGTCGCCAACACCTACACGCTGAATTTCTCCTACGGCTGCGGGCTGGTGGCGGAGGGGACCGGCGTGCTGCTCAACAACGAGCTCGACGATTTCGCCGCCAAGCCCGGCGCCGCCAACGCCTACGGCCTGCTCGGGGGCGACGCCAACGCGCCGGGCCCGAACAAGCGGCCGCTCTCCTCGATGAGCCCGACGCTCGTCTTCAAGGACGGCCGGATCGAGCTGGCGACCGGCAGCCCGGGCGGGGCGCGCATCATCACCACGGTGCTGCAGATCATTCTCGACGTGATCGACTTCGGCCTCAACGTCGCCGAGGCGGAGGAGGCGCCGCGCGTGCATGACCAGGGCTTTCCCGACGAGTTGCGCATCGAGCGCGGCCTGTCGCCCGACACCGTGCGGCTCTTGCAAGCGATGGGCTACGCCGTCGTCGTGCGCGAGGCGATGGGCTCGGCCAACACCATCGCGCGCTCGGCCGACGGCGTGCTGACCGGCGCCTCCGACCCGCGCCAGCGCGGGACGCTGGCGGTGGGCTACTGAGACGGCTGCGACGCCGCCGCCGCTTTTTCGCGTCCCGCCGCCGTGCCATAAGCCGGCCGCCGCCGCCGCGCGACCGAAGTCGCCCCACATCGCCCGAGACAAACCGATGAACCGCTTCTGGAACGCGCACGTAACCGGACTCACCCCTTACTCGCCGGGCGAGCAGCCGCGCCTCGCCGATCTCGTCAAGCTCAACACCAACGAGAGCCCGATCGGCCCCTCGCCGCGCGCGCTGGCGGCGATCCGCGCCGCAGCGACCGACGCCCTGCGGCTCTACCCCGACTACGAGGCGACCGCTCTGCGCGCGACCTTGGCCGCCTATCATGGACTGACCCCGGATCAGGTCTTTGTCGGCAACGGTTCGGACGAAGTGCTCGCCTTCGTTTTCGCCGCGCTGTTGAAGCACGAGGCGCCGCTGCTCATTCCCGACGTCACCTACAGCTTCTATCCCGCCTATTGCCGGCTGTTCGACATCGCCTACGAGACCGTCGCGTTGGACGAAGCGATGCGGCTCAATGTGGCCGACTATCGTCGACCGGGCGGGGCGATCCTTCTGGCCAACCCCAACGCGCCAACCGGCATCGCGCTGCCCCGCGCCGAGATCGCGCGGCTGCTCGCCGATCACCCGGACAAGCCGGTGGTGATCGACGAGGCCTACGTCGATTTCGGCGCCGAAACAGCGATCCCGTTGATCGCCGCGCATCCGAACCTGCTGATCGTGCAGACGATGTCCAAGTCGCGGGCGCTGGCCGGCTTGCGCGTCGGCTACGCCTTCGGCGACGCCGAGCTGATCGAGGGGATGCGACGGGTGAAGGACAGCTTCAATTCCTATCCGCTCGACCGTCTGGCGCAAGCGGGCGCGGTCGCCGCGATCGAGGACGAAGCCCATTTCCAAGCCAGCCGCGCGGCGGTGACGCGCCATCGCCAGGGCTTGAGCGAGGCCCTGGCGCGTCTCGGCTTCGCGGTCTTGCCGTCGTCGGCGAATTTCGTCTTCGCCCGCCATGAGAGGCGCGGCGGCGCCGAATTGGCGGCCGCGTTGCGTGAGCGGGCGGTGCTGGTGCGCCATTTCGCCGAGCCGCCGCGCATCGCCCCCTATCTGCGCATCAGCGTCGGATCGGAAGCCGAGATCGCGCGGCTCATGTCGGCGTTGACGGCGATCCTGGGCGAGCGCGGTTCGCGATAGGGGACGGCGCGCCGGAGAGGACGGGGATGAGAACTTGCGTCGGAAGGTTGTTCCGATGGAAACGACCAAATCCGAAGGCCCGAAATGTTCCTCTTTGCGCCGGGCGGGCGGTCAACCGGGAAATCGGCAAGCTGTGACGACAATCGTGGAATCCGCGTCAGGATTTTCGCCGGGCCTGCCTCAAGATATCCTCCATCTGATGGATGATTTTGCAGCCCTTCAACGTATCGCCCGTCTTGTCTTCCGGGTCGGCCTCGAAGAGCGCCCGCATCTGGTCGGACATCCGCATCAGTTCGCTGTAGCGCTCCTCGCCGAGCGTCTGCCGGTTGAAGTTGAGCCCCTCGTTCAACTGTCGGAAGACATAGTCCAGATTCCGGTATGGAAAATAGCCGGTTTTATCCAGGAACCTCAGAGCTGATAATAGCATAGAAATTAAGAAATCTAAGAGTTCGGGGATGCCTTTCGGGACATACATCTTTCTTGGCTTCATGAGTCACCTTCACCAGGGAACATAGGCGGGTCGGGGTATCAAGTACGTGGTGTCTTGCCCAAGTTGGCTCGGACGAATGATGATCACTGCGCGCGGCTGCGAGTCGGCGCGGAAAAACCCGCGGATTTGCGGTGTGCTGATCGTCTTCGGAAAGAGCGTCCAATCAAAAGATACATCCCAGATTCTCACATCCGGAAGTCTATAACTTCGGCCGTTCTCCGAAGTCTCGTAGTCGCGATTGTTGACCGTCACGTCGGCGCGTGGACCATAGGGAATATCGTACTCCTCGAACATTTCCTCGAGTTCCGCTCGGACTCTGGCGTCCATCCAGTTGCCGATCGCCTCCTCTCGCGACAGTCGCGGCTGAAGTCGGCCGGCGTCGTCCGCGCTGACAGCTTCCTCATAGGCGGCGTCGACGGCGTCCTGCAAGAACCGCAGCGTCTCGGCCTGAAGGCGCCCGACGTCGCCGCGCACGCGACAATAGGCGGCGGCCCGCGCCATGCGCAGGGTGTTGATCAGATTGTCGCGTCCCTGCCAGGTGAGGCCGGCGATCCCGCCCGAAGGTAAGAGTTCTGCGTGCACGAACGTGGGGTCGATCTCTTTGATTTCCCTGACAAGAGCGCCGTATTGATTCAGCGCCTCCTCCAGGTTGGCGTCTTCGGCGAGCGCGCTGACACCGAAAAATCCGTCGATGGGCGCCAGGGGAATTGCCAGGGCGGGAACGTCCCTGAGGCCGGGAAAACGTCTTCGAGAACCGTAAAGTCGTCCGGCGGCCCGTTCGAGCGGCGGGGTTCCGTGTCTTCCTCCTCGCCGCCCGTCAGGACAACGTGTGGCGCGTCGGTCTGAGGTCGATAGACGCCGTCGTCGAGCGGCAGCGCGGGCGCTCGGCTGGAAGGGATCGCGTGAGCGGAGACGCGCGCCGCCGGCTCCGCGCCGGCTGCGGACGCGCCGCCTGCGCCGCCCGACGTCGTCCATTGACCGCCGTCCGACTGTCCGGCCGGGACGTGCGGCTCGATTTGCCAGGCGGTTCCGCCTTTCTCCAGTTCGGCGACTTCGGCGAGCTTGGCGAGCGCTTGAGGCGTCAGGTCCGGCAGCGCGAGCAGGACGGTCTCGATGCCCGCGAGACAGAGATCGCCGGCCTCGATCGCCGCAGCGGCGCGGCGTAAACCGCGGTGAAGGCGAAGAATGACGTCCTCGGGCCGAGGCCCGTAGGCCGCGCTCAAGATCCGCCCCAGTCCCTGCCGCGGCCGCACCTCGCAACGTCGCCGCCCCGCCGCGTCGGCGCCGGCGCGCACGAGGTCCGCCGCGCCCAGCGCGACGCCGGCCCTGTCGCACGCGAGCCCGCCTGCGCCGCGCGGGGCGAGTCGATACATTCGGATCAACGGCACGTTCATCGGCAGGCGTCCATCCGTCCGACCGTCATGACGTTCCCGTTTTGTTCTTACGTCAAGAAATTCACGAAAATTGAACAGGCAACGCATCTGAAAATCAGAATGGATGACCATCGCGAACCGGCCGCCCGGCTCAAGCGTCGATGCGCTTGATGAACCATTGCAGGATGCGGCTCCAGACCTCTTCCTTGCCGACCTGGTCCTCGACGCCGTGTTCGAGATTGGGGTTGTCGTTGACTTCGATCACCACCACCGCTTCGCCCGCTTCCTTGACGTCGACGCCGTAGAGGCCGGCGCCGATGGCGCGCGCCGCGCGCAGCGCCACCTCGATGACGCGCGGCGGCGCCTCGGCGATCGGCATGGTGCGAAAGCCGCCTTCGCGCGCCCCCTCCGGGCCGTGCTTGATGATCTGCCAGTGGCCGCGCGCCATCTGATACTGACAAACGAACAAAGGTTCGCCGTCGAGCACGCCGACCCGCCAGTCGAAGTCCGTCGGCATGAATTGCTGCGCCAGCAAGAGGTCGGTGTCCTCGAAGAGTTCGTCGGTCAGCGCCTTCAAAGCCTTGAAATTGTCGACCTTGTGGACGCCGCGCGAGAAGGAGCCGTCGGGGATCTTCACCACCATCGGCCAGCCCAGGCGCTTTTCGGCCTTGGCGAGGTCCTCGTCCTCGGCCAGCATGACCGTCGGCGGGATGGGGACGCCTTGCGCCTCCATCAGTTCGTGAAGATAGACCTTGTTGGTGCAGCGGATCATCGACACCGGATCGTCGATCACCGGCATGCCCTCCTGCAGGGCGCGGCGGGCGAAGCGATAGGTGTAATTGTCGATCGAGGTCGTTGCGCGGATGAACAGCCCGTCGAATTCGGCCAGTTCCGCCAACTGCCGCTTGGTGAGCAACTCGACGTCCACCGAATTGCGCTCGGCGAACTTCTGAAAGAACTTGATCGTCTCGATCGAGGAGGGCGGCAGCGCCTCTTGCGGATCGCAAAGCACCGCCAGCGAGTATTTGGCGACGGTGCGCGCGCGCGGACTGCGCCAGTCGCGTTGGGTGTGCTGGTGCAGCGCGGCGCGAAAGAACTCCGCCTCCTCGGGGCCGAGCTTGGCGAGCGGGCGCGGGCGAAGGCGGTCGATCCGCCATCGCTTTCCCGGGGTGATGGTCACCTCGATCGCCGGGCAGCGATACCAGTCGAACAACAGCCGGCCGAACGCCTCGAAGCGCGGATCCGACGTCAAGCCGAAGCAGAACAAAAGATCGAAGGTGGTGGCCTCGCTCGCCCGGGCGCGGTGGGCGGCGAGATTGAGCGCCTCCTGCAGGTCGGGCAACGCATACTCGTAGAGCTTGTGCTCGCGCAGCTCGAGCATCGTCTCGACGGTGGGGATGATGCGGTGGCCGCGCGCCTCGGCCAGCAGCGAGGCGTAATAGCCTTTGGACTGATAGTTGTAGGACCGCGACAGGTTGATGATCTTGGCGCGGCCGGGTCCGGCGAAGAGTTTCGGCCGCGCCAGGTAGTCGCTGGTGGTGATGACCTTGTGCGGCGTGTCCGCATTGGGGAAATCGCGCCCGTGATCGACGAGAATCACCCAGCCGTTCATCGGGAGCCCGCCGGCGTCGCCCCGCGCCTCGGCGAGCGCGCAAAAGGTTTACACGATATGCCAAACATGCGGCCGTTCGGCTCCTTGGCCGAGCGAAAAGCGAAACTCTGTCGTCGTCGCGGCGCGGTCGCGAATTGGGCTTGCCCGGCGCATCGCCATCGGCACCATGCGTCGCCCGTGCCGCAGGCGCAACAGAAAGCGCGCGCGTGAGCCTGGATTTTCAGGCAAATTCATGCGAGCGGCCGGTCGGGGCGGCGTCGAGCCGCTTTTCGAAGCGCAGCGCGGCGCCGCCGTCGGCGTAATAGCCCTCGTATTGGCCGAATTGGCGGTAGCCCATCTTTTCGTAGAGCGCGATGGCGGAGGCGTTGTCGTAACGCACCTCGAGGCGCAGGGCGCTGAGATCGCGGGCGCGCGCATAGCGCTCGCAGGCTTGCAACAGCGCCCGGCCGACGCCGCGCCGCCCTTGCTTGGGATCGACGGCGAGCGAATAGAGGCGCGCGGTCTTGCCGCCCTTGCGCACCGCCACCAGCGCGTAGCCGGCGAGCGTCTCGCCGAACTTGGCGACGATCATCGGCCGATGCGGAGCGGCGATGAAGGCGCGCAGCGAGCGGCGCGAAAGCCGGTCGCCGGGAAAGGCGGCAAATTCCAGCGCCTGAATCGCCTCGAGGTCGTCGGGCGAGGCGGCGCGAACCACGATGCCGCCCAAGGCGTGCGTTTGCATCCCGTCCCCCGATGCCCTCAATCAAGCCGCCGCGCGTGGCCTCGCCCGGACGCGCTTGCCCATTTCAACGCCCGACGTCTAGTGTCAAGACCGTTCGCCCGACCGAAAGCGCGACGCGCCGAGGGAGACAATATGGGTAAGGCGGAAAAAAGGCTGGAAAGCCTGAAGGCGCTCCTCGCCGGCGCCCATCGGCGCATGGGTCTCGAGTTCGGCTTTCGCCTGTGGGACGACGCCTTCGTCCCCTCCGACTGGCCGCGCGACGGGCTGGCGATTCGCATCGCCGACGAGGGCGTGGTCGCGAGCCTCATCCGCGCGCCGCGTTTGCCGACGCTGGCCAATCTGTGGGCCGCCAAACGCCTCGACATCGTCAATGGCGACCTCTTCGATCTCGTCGCCAAGCGGCCGAAGGCGCATACGCGCGATCTGAGGAAGGGATTGGACAAGCTCGCCGCGCTAAGGACCGCGCTCGCCTTCCTGTTCGTGCCGCGCGGCGGGCCGTGGCCGTTGGAGGCAATCGGCCCGGACCGCGAGAGCAGCGGCGCCGAAGCCGAGAACAAGCAGAACGTCGCCTATCACTACGACGTCTCCAATGCCTTCTATCAGCTGTGGTTGGACAAGGAGATGGTCTACTCCTGCGGCTATTTTCACGACTGGGGCGACAGTCTCGACGCCGCGCAGGCGCAGAAGCTCGACATCGTCTGCCGCAAGTTGCGGTTGAAGCCGGGCGAGAGGTTGCTCGACATCGGCAGCGGCTGGGGCGCGCTCGCCTGCCACGCGGCGCAGCATTACGGCGTCGCCGTCACCGGCGTGACGCTCTCCGAGCAGCAGATCGCCTACGCCCGCGACAAGGCCGAAAGGCTCGGCCTCGCCGACAAGGTGACGTTCGAGCTCAGGGACTATGCGCGGCTGGAGGGCGCGGAGCGCTTCGACAAGATCGCCTCGGTGGGCATGTTCGAGCATGTCGGCGCCGCGAATTTCTCCCGTTATTTCGAGGCGGTGCGACGTCTGTTGAAGCCCGGCGGGCTCTACCTGCACCACGCGATCACGCGGCCCGGCAAGCGCGCCGTCGGCAGAGGCGCCAAGAAGCGACCCGAGTTCGCGGCGCTGACGCGCTACATCTTTCCCGGCGGCGAACTCGACGATCTCGGCCACACCATCGTCAATCTCGAGCGGCACGGCTTCGAGGTCCGCGACGTGGAGGGCTGGCGCGAACATTATCAGCGCACCTGCCGCTATTGGCATGATCGGCTGAGGGGCCGCTACCAGGAGGCGTGCGGCCAAGTCGGCGAGGCCAAGACGCGCCTCTGGCTCGTCTTTCTCGCCGCCGCCTCGCTCGTCTTCGAGCGCTCCGCCTGCGGCCTCCACCAGACGCTTGCCGCCAAGCGCGCCAAGGGCTCAAGCGGCCTGCCGCCGACGCGAGCGGATTTGTATCGGTGATGGGGCGAGGAGGCGCGGCGACGCCGGCGACCACGCCGTCGGGTTAGGCCGCCCAGGGCATGAGCACGATCTTGCCGCCGAGCCCGCCGGCGTCGATGCGGGCATGGACCTGGCGCGCCGCGGAAAGCGGCAACCGGTCGACGACGACGGGATGAATGGCGCCGTCGCCAAGCAGGCCGAACAGCCTCGCCATGTCGGTCTTGAACTCCTCCGGATGCGTCGCTCGGCGCGCGGTGACGCTGTAGAAAAGCGCACGGCGGCCATCGAACAGGACGCTCAGCGTGTTCCACAGCTTGAGCCGGATTAGGCCGAGCCCCGCCGCAACCAGGCTTTCGCGCCCGTTCGCCATCGTCTGCGCGCCGTAGCCGACCAGCAGCCCGCCGCGCGCGAGGCAGGCGAACGAGCGGGAAAAGTGCGCGCCGCCGATGGCGTCGAAGGCGGCATCGACGCCCGGGCCGCCCGCGCGCTGCGCCGTGCGCCGGCGCACGGCTGCGACAAAATCGCCGGCGCGATAATCCATCGCGACCGCGCCGAATCTTTCGACGATCGCCATGTTCGCGGCCGAGCAAGTGCCGATCGCCTCGAGGCCGAAATGGCGCGCCAGATCGAGCAGCCCCGTGCCGACCGCGCCCGAGGCGCCGATGACGAGGATCGTCGCGCCTGGCGGCAGGCGACGCAAGCGGGTGAGCATTTGGAAGGCGGTGAGATAGGCGAGCGGAATGCACGCCGCTTCGGCCGGATCGAGGCCGTCGGGGACAGGCACAAGAAACTGCGCCGGGCGGATCGCGTACTGCGCGTAGCCGCCGACGACGCAGAGATCGGCGACCATTTGCCCTTCGCGCGGCGCAGCGACGCCGGGGCCGGTCTTCTCGACCACGCCGACGAACTCGTAGCCCGGGGTGAACGGCGGCGGCCCCTTGAAATCCGGGTAGCGGCCGCGCCGGATGAAGCTGTCGGTGAAGCCTGTTCCGGCGGCGAGCACCTTGATGCGCGCCTCGCCGGGGCCAGGCTCGGGGACGACCGTCTCTTCCGCCAGTTCCAGAACTTCCGGGCCGCCGAACCGCGAGATCCGAATGCGTCGCCAAGCCATAACCGCTTCCTTTCCTATCGCAATCGCCGCGAGCGGCGCCGCAATGGCGAGGCGCGGCGCGACGAATTCAGGGGCGAATGCCTTCGTCCACCCCGATCCATAAATCAGAGCCGCCCGCCTAAGCCAGGCTCGGCAAATCGAGCCCCTTCTCCCTCGCGCAGGCCAGTGCCGCTTCATACCCGGCATCCGCATGCCGCATCACGCCGCTCGCCGGATCGTTCCACAGCACGCGCGCGATGCGCCGCGCCGCCTCGGGCGTGCCGTCGCAGACCACCACCATGCCGGCGTGCTGCGAATAGCCCATGCCGACGCCGCCGCCGTGATGCAGCGAAACCCAGGTCGCGCCCGAGGCGCAGTTCAAGAGCGCGTTCAACAGCGGCCAGTCGGAGACCGCGTCGGAGCCGTCCTTCATCGCCTCGGTCTCGCGGTTGGGCGAGGCGACGGAGCCCGAATCGAGATGATCGCGGCCGATGACGATGGGCGCCTTCAGTTCGCCTGAGGCGACCATGTCGTTGAACGCCAGGCCGAGGCGATGGCGGTCGCCCAAGCCCACCCAGCAGATGCGCGCCGGCAGGCCCTGGAAGCGAATGCGCCGGCGCGCCATGTCGAGCCAATTGTGCAGATGCGCGTTGTCGGGCATCAGCGCCTTGACCTTGGCGTCGGTCCGATAGATGTCCTCCGGGTCGCCCGACAGCGCCGCCCAGCGGAACGGCCCGACGCCGCGGCAGAACAGCGGCCGGATATAGGCGGGCACGAAGCCGGGGAAATCGAAGGCGTCGCCGACCCCTTCTTCCAGCGCCATCTGGCGGATGTTGTTGCCGTAGTCGACGGTGGGAACGCCGGCGTGACAATAGGCGAGCATGGCGCGCACGTGCTCGGCCATCGACGCCTTGGCGGCGCGCTCGACGCCCTTGGGATCGCTCGCCCGCCGCTCCTCCCATTGTTGCAGCGTCCAGCCCTTGGGCAGATAGCCGTTGACGGGATCGTGCGCCGAGGTCTGGTCGGTGACGATGTCCGGCCTCACGTCGCGGCGCAGCAGTTCGGGCATCACTTCGGCCGCATTGCCGGCGAGCGCCACCGAGACGGCTCTGCGCGCCTTCGTCGCGCGCTCGATGATTCCCAGGGCGTCGTCGAGATCCTTGGCGGCGACGTCGACGTAGCCGGTGCGCAGGCGGAAATCGATCGCCGAGGGCCGGCATTCGACCGCGAGCAGCGAGGCCCCCGCCATGGTCGCCGCGAGCGGCTGCGCTCCGCCCATGCCGCCCAAGCCCGCGGTCAGGATCCACTTGCTCTTGAGATCGCCGCGGTAATGCTGGCGGCCCATCTCGGCGAAGGTCTCGTAGGTGCCCTGCACGATGCCTTGGCTGCCGATATAGATCCACGAGCCCGCGGTCATCTGGCCGTACATCATCAGGCCCTTGCGATCGAGCTCGCGGAAATGGTCCCACGTCGCCCAATGCGGCACCAGGTTGGAATTGGCGATGAGGACGCGCGGCGCGTCGGGGTGGGTGCGAAAGACGCCGACCGGCTTGCCCGACTGGATAAGCAGCGTCTCGTCGGCCTCGAGGCGGCGCAGCGTCGCCACGATGCGGTCGAACGCCTGCCAATCGCGCGCCGCGCGGCCGATGCCGCCGTAGACGACGAGCTCGCCCGGCCGCTCCGCGACCTCGGCGTCGAGATTGTTCATCAGCATGCGCAAAGGCGCCTCGGTCTGCCAGCTCTTGGCGCTGAGCTCGGGTCCGCGCGGGGCGCGAATGACGCGCATGTTGTCGATGCGGGAGGGCAAGGTCATGGCGGCGCCTTTCTGCGGCGAGAGAGGTCGGGCAGGCCGATCATGCGGAGCCGACCCAATCGCGCATCGTCTCCAACGCGCGCCGCAGCGTGGCGCGCGCCTTCGCCGCGCGCGCCGCGTCGAGCGGCGCCGGCCAGTTCGCCTCGTCGACGGCTTGCGGCTCGCGCATATAGGCGCGGCAAGCGAGTTCGAGTTGCAGCGCATGGACGCCCTCGTCAGGGCGCCCGTAGCTCCGGGTGATCCAGCCGCCCTTGAAGCGGCCGTCGACGACATAAGACTCGCCGCTTTCGGCAAGAACCGCGCCGACCGCCTGGCGAAGCGCGGGTTCGCAGCTCTTGCCCGAGTTCGAGCCGAGGTTGAACAGCGGCAGCTCGCCTTCGAACAGGCGCGGAATGCGCGAGCGGATCGAATGGGCGTCGAACAGCGCGACGCGGGGAAAGCGGGCGCGCAAGGCGGCGATCTCGGCGCTGAGCGCGGCGTGGTAGGCGTCGAAATAGCGCCGCCGGCGCTCGGCGATCTCGGCGTCGTCGGGCGCTTGCCCCTCGCGATAGAGCGGCTCGCCGTCGAAGGTCGTCGTCGGGCACAATTCGGTCGTCGCCTGTCCGGGATAGAGCGAAGCGCCGCTGGGATCGCGATTGACGTCGATCAGCGAGCGCGAAAGCTCGGTGCGCACGACGGTCGCGCCGAGGGCGCCGGCGAATTCGTACAGCTCTCCGAGCCGCCAATCGGCGTCTTTGCGCGCCAGCCAGGGACTGACGAAACGCGGCTCATGGTCCCCGAGTTCAACGCCCGCGTGCGGGATGCTGACGATCAGCGGCGCCGCCCTGCGCGCAACGATGAGCCAATCGGCCGCCCCGTTCACGGCGCGCCTCCTTCCAGCGTCGGCAGCGCGATCGCGCCCGCCGCTTCGACGATCGCGCCCGAATGCGCCAGACGCGTCGCGGCGACGATGTCGGGATGCAGAAAACGATCCTCTTCGAGGCGCGGAATCTCGGCGCGCAACCGCGCCAGCACCGCTTCCAGCGGCGCGCTGGAGCGCAGCGGCGCGTGAAAGTCGCAGGCCTGCGCGGCGACGAGGAGTTCGATCCCCGCCACGGCGAAGGCGTTCTCGGCCATCGGCGCGAGGCGCCGCGCCCCGTGCGCGGCCATCGAAACGTGGTCCTCCTGGTTGGCCGAGGTCGGGATCGAATCGACGCTGGCGGGATAGGCGCGCTGCTTGTTTTCCGAGACCAACGCCGCCGCCGTGACCTGCGCCATCATGAAGCCGGAGTTGAGCCCGGGCTTCGGCGTCAGGAACGCCGGCAGGCCGGAGAAGGCGGGATCGACCAGCATCGCGATGCGCCGCTCGGCGAGCGAGCCGATCTCGCAGAGGGCGATGGCGATCATGTCGGCGGCGAAGGCGACCGGCTCGGCGTGGAAATTGCCGCCCGACAACGCCTCGTCGGCGTCGGCGAAGATCAACGGATTGTCGGAGACGGCGTTGGCTTCGTCGGCGAGCGTCGCCGCGGCCTGGCGCAGGAGATCGAGGCAGGCGCCCATCACCTGCGGCTGACAGCGCAGACAATAGGGGTCCTGCACGCGCTCGTCGCCATGAATGTGGGAGGCGCGGATCGCGCTGCCCGCCATCAGCGCGCGCAAAGCGCCAGCGGCGTCGATCTGACCGCGATGGCGGCGCAAAGCATGGATGCGCGCGTCGAACGGCGCATCCGAGCCGCGCGCCGCGTCGGTCGACAGCGCCCCGACGACCAGCGCCGAGCGCCACAAAGTCTCCGCCTGGAACAGGCCGGCGAGCGCATTGGCGGTGGAGAATTGCGTGCCGTTGAGCAGCGCCAGTCCCTCCTTCGGCGCGAGCGCGATCGGCGCGAGGCCAACTTCGGCGAGCCCATCCACGGCCGGCATGACGCGCCCCCGGCGATTGG
>CAVWKL010000119.1:0-38596 GCA_963755075.1 uncultured Alphaproteobacteria bacterium | reverse complement strand
ATCGAGGCGTCTCGGACGCGGATCGACGCCCCAGGACGAGGGTTTGCGATGAATTGGCGCGCCGGCGTGTCGGGGCTGATGCAACGTCTGGAGTTCGCCGGCGCCACGGCGGCGGCGATCACGCTCATTTGCTTGATCGTCGGTCAGAGCGCCGAACGCTACGTCGAGGGGGCCGCGCCCGTGGCGGTCGCGGTCGCCGATCCGAACCCTGGGGCGCCGCGGCCGGGGACGCGCGCCGTTCCGATCTTCAACGCCATCGATTACGCCACGACAGGGGCGATCAAAGGCCAGTCCGTCGTCATATCGCCCTGCGGGAGCCAAAACGTCGGCCGGTGAAGGCGTTCTCGAGCGAAACTCGATAACCGATCGACGCGCGCGGGCATTGCGGCTCCTATTTATATGACTTTTACTGCCGAAAGATGGGCCGAACGTGACAAACCGGTCGGCGAAGCGGACAAATCCTCGCAATTGCCCAGCAAATGGTCTGGCAAAACTGAGAAAGATGCGTTAGCCTGGAATCGCGCGGTCTACCCGGCGTAGTGCGACGCGGCCGAGCTGGTTTGGATGATGCAGTCGATTAGTCCTGTTTTTTTCCCGACTCGGCGCCGGGCGCAGGAGGTTGTGCCTGCTCGCAATGCGATTTCGGCGCCCCATCCGCTTTTTCGTGGCGAGGAACGCGGCCATTGAGCGGATTGTCGATGAGCGCACGGGCCGACGCGCGGCGCCATTCCCCAACAATTCCGACGCGCGCGACGCGTCACAACGAGGTCTCGCCGGCGGTCGGCGATGCGGCGGAAGCGTTTCCGACAGAGGCGGCGACGGCTTCAAGGTTTTATCGGGCGGAGAAATAGTTTCACATGAGCAAGGGTAAGGATTTTCGGGCGCCTCGCAAGCGCGGCTTCGACGACGACGGGCCGATGCCCTACGAACCGAAGCCGCGTACGTCGCGTACATTCGGGGGCGCTCCTGACGGCGGATTCGGCGGATCGACGCTCGGCGGCGGCGCGCCGTCCGCTGCGGTCAGCGGACCGACGGTGGACGCCGTCGTGAAATGGTTCAAGGCGGACAAGGGTTACGGATTCGTGGAACTGGCCAACGGCCAGGGCGACGCCTTCCTGCACGCCAACGCCTTGCACGCGGCCGGACACGAAAACGTTCCGGCCGGCGCCAAGCTCAAGGTGACCGTCGGCGCCGGCGCCAAGGGCGCGCAGGTGACGCGGGTCGTCGAAGTCGACGCCGCCGGGATCGTCGAGCGCCCGCAGCGCGCCTTCAGCGATGCGCCGCGGCCCCCGCGCCGCGTCGCGCCCGATCCCTCGACCGCGGTCGCCGTCGGCGGCAAGGTCAAGTGGTTCGACGACGCCAAGGGCTTCGGTTTCGTCGCCAGCGACGACGGCGGCAAGGACGTGTTCGTCCACATCTCCGTCCTCGGCCCGGCGGGCATCGCCCATCTGGCCGAAGGCCAGCATGTGAACATGCGCGTCGTCGACACGCCGAAGGGCCGCGAGGCCATTTCGATCTCGCTCTGAGGCTTCGCCGCCGCGGCCGGCGCGTCAGCCGAAGCGAACGGGAACCCCTTCCTCCCCTTGCGGGGGGAAGGGTTCGCCTTTCCCAGCGGGAATTGTCTCCATGCAGCCTTCGCGCGACGTTCAGCGCCTGATCGAAATCATGGCGGCGCTGCGCGCGCCGGGGACCGGCTGCCCCTGGGACCTCGAGCAGACCTTCGCCACCATCGCCCCCTACACGCTCGAGGAAGCCTATGAAGTCGCCGACGCGATCGAACGCGGCGATTTCGCCGACCTGCGCGACGAGCTCGGCGATCTCCTGCTCCAGGTGGTCTTTCACGCCCGCATGGCCGAAGAGGCCGGCCGCTTCGACTTCGGCGGGGTCGTCGAGGCGATCACCGCCAAACTGATCCGCCGCCATCCTCACGTCTTCGCCGACGCCGGCGATCTTTCGAGCGCCGAGGTCAAGGCGCTCTGGGGGCGCATCAAGGCGGAAGAGAAGCGCCTTCGCGCCGAGGCGCGCGCCGCCGCCGGGCTCGCCCCCGAGAACCAAGCGGGCGCGCTCGCCGGCGTGCCCGTCCCCATGCCCGCCCTGACGCGAGCGCTGAAATTGCAGGAGAAGGCCGGCAAGGTCGGTTTCGACTGGAACGATGCGCGCGCCGTCGTCGCCAAGCTGCGCGAGGAAATGGACGAAATCGAAGCGGAGATCGACGCCGGCGCGCACGCCAAAGTCGCCGGCGAAGTCGGCGATCTCTTGTTCGCCGTGACCAATCTGGCGCGCCACCTCAAGGTCGATCCGGAAGGGGCGCTGCGCGGCGCCAACGCCAAGTTCGAGCGCCGTTTCGCCCATATCGAGGCGCGCCTCGCCGCCGAGGGGCGCGCGCCCGACGCCGCCAGCCTCGAAGACATGGAGGCGCTATGGAACGAGGCCAAGCGGCTCGAGCGC
This sequence comes from uncultured Alphaproteobacteria bacterium, assembly GCA_963755075.1. Lineage (GTDB taxonomy): Bacteria > Pseudomonadota > Alphaproteobacteria > Rhizobiales > Beijerinckiaceae > Roseiarcus. The sequence goes on along the minus strand of CAVWKL010000119.1, from coordinate 36,148 downwards.
GCCGGGCGATGACCGAGGCCCTGGCGCGTCGCCGCCGAGCCCGCCATTCACCGCCCCGCCCTCGCCCCTTCCCGCCGATGATCGACGAGCGCGGCGACGAAATGGGCGTCGACGGCGCGCCCCGCGCTCGGCGAAGGCGAGGCTTAAGGGTGCATTATTGGTTTCCGCGTATCGAACCTATTGCGTCGGCGACATTCCGCTTGCCCAAACACGCCTCGGGGCTCGGCGATCCACATCGGCCAGGATCGCTGCTCGCGCACTTCTTCGTGAAGGGCTGAGCAATTGGCGGATGCAACATGTTCGGATCGCTGACGCTTACCCATAAGGCGATCGCTTTTATGGGTTTGTTGGCCCTTCTGCATTCAGGCGGCGTCCTTGCCAACTATATGTTCGAGCGCCGAGAGGCCGAGGCGGACCGCCACGTCGACGCGAGCATGACCGGAGAGTTGCTCCTCGAGCTCAGCGCCAAGGACGTCTACGCGGTCACGGTCGATTCGCGCGGCATCTATGCGTCATCGACTTCGGGCGAGGCCAAGCCGTACGTCACCGACCTCATGCTTCATCTCGGCGATCTCTCCGCCATCGTGAAGCAGTTGCCGACCGCTGGCGCGGAAAACGAAGCCGCCGCGATCGCATCCGCAACGACGCATATCGATGATTTCATCCGCTTCCGCGTCGAGCTGGCCCGACTGGCCCAACAGATCGACGTCGCGGCCGCCCGATCCTTTGGCGAGAACGACGCCGTTCGGCGCAATCAAGAGGACCTCACCGCCGAATTGGAAGGATTGGCGGCTCGCTACGCGAAATATTCGGAAACAAGCGTCGCGCCCGCCCACCTGTGGCGCGATCGAACGGAGACTGTCGCGGCAATATCCGCCGCCCTGCTGCTTGCTGCAATGGCCCTTGGCGTCCTCTTGCTCGCCCATGGCTTTACGCGTCCCGTGGAGCGGCTCAAATCAAGCATTCTGGCGCTCGCCCAGGGCGATTTGGAGGTGGAGATTTATGGCGTGCTCCGCAAGGACTTGATTGGCGGGGTCGCCAAGGCGGTTGTCGCGTTGCGGGAGGGGATCGTTGCAAAGCGGCGCCTGGAATGCGAGGCGGTGGAACAACAAGCAAGGTTGGATGAGGAGCGGGGCAAAGCGGAGATCAAGAGCCGTGAGGACGAGGAAGAGCATTCCGTCTTGATCGACGCGCTGGCCGGCGGTCTCGTGAAACTCGCCGATCGCGATCTGACCGCCCGCATCGAGGTCGACTTCGGCGGCGACTTCCAGGAAATCAAGACCGATTTCAACGACGCGATGGCTTGCATCGAAGAGGCCATGGCGGCTGTCATCGACGCGGCGAAAGTCATCATGGCCGGCAGTCAGCAAATCGCCACCGCCTCAGGCGATCTGTCGCGCGGAACTGAACTGCAAGCGTCGAACTTTCAGGAGACGACGGCGGCCGTCGCCGAAATTACGGAGGCGATTCAAAGGACCGCGGAGAGCACGAAACAGGCGCGGGACGTCGTCACCGGCTCTCGAAGCGAAGCGGAAGCCAGCAGCGAGATCGCGCGTCAGACGGTCGAAGCGATGCGCAAAATCGAAAAGTCGTCGAAGGAGATCGGCGACATCATCGGCGTCATCGACGAAATCGCCTTCCAGACCAATTTGCTGGCGCTCAACGCCGGCGTCGAGGCGGCGCGCGCGGGGGATTCCGGCCGGGGTTTCGCGGTGGTCGCCTCGGAAGTGCGCGCGCTGGCGCAACGATCGGCGGAAGCCGCCAAACAGATCAAGCGGCTCATCGCGACCTCCAGCGGCGAGGTCGGCAACGGCGTCAAGCTCGTAGCGGCGAGCAGCGAGTTGTTGACGAGAATCGTCGCCAAGGTGTCGGAAATCGACGCCGTGGTCGCCGAAATCGCCACCAGCGCGATGGGACAGGCCCTGGGACTTCAAGCGGTAAGCACCGCCGTCGGCAAGATGAACGAGGTGATGACCAAGCAGAATGCCGCCGTCGGCGATCAGGTGACGGCGGCAAGCCAACTGCTGGTTCGAGAGATCGAGCAATTGTCGGAGCTTTTGGGTCAGTTCCGCCACTCGAGCGACGACAGCGCGATCCAAGCCGCGCAAGCCGCCTAAGTCTTATCTCCACGCCATGCGCGGCGGGGCGATCCCGCCGGCAACGAACATTCCGTCTCCGGCGATCGCCCGCTGGCCGCTGGCGCGCGCGAAATTCGGCCCGCCTGCGCGCAGGCCCCGGCAAAGCCGATTTCCCGCGGCTCGCGTGCGGCTCCCTTGCTTGCCGCCCGCGTCGGGCGCGCGTATCGTTTGCTTCGCGCTTTAGGGGCGGAGCGAGCCATGGCGAGCGAGGCGATCCTCAATCTTTTCGTCTCATCTCCCGGCGACGTGCGGAGCGAGCGCGAGCGGGTCGATTTCGTCGTCGAGCGGCTCAACGCCGAATTTTCCGGGCGCGCGCACATCCGCACGATCCGCTGGGAGACACGTTTTTATTCCTCGCACGAGACGTTCCAGACCCAGATCCCGGAGGCTGCGCGCCTGCGATCTGGTGGTGGCGATCTTCGGCGCGCGGCTCGGCTCGCCGCTGCCGGCGCAATTTCCCCCCATGCCCACGGGCGAGCCCTACCCCAGCGGCACGGCTTACGAAGTGCTGAGCGCGATCGAGGCGCGTCGCGAGGGCCATGGCATTCCCGACATCTACGTCTTTCGCCGGCCGAACGCGCCGCTCGTCGCGCTCGACGCCAGCGATCGGGCTGAAATCGAGGCGCAATGGCGCCGGCTGACCGCCTTCTTCGAGCGATGGTTCCGCAACCGCTCGGGCGAGTTCCTCGCCGCGTTCCAGGAATTCTCCACCACCGACGAATTCGCCGCCAAGGTCGAGGATTGCCTGCGCCAATGGCTGGCGCGGCGCGGCTTCGTCGCCAAGGGGGCGGCGTGGGACCGCGTTCGCCAGGGCTCGCCGTTTCCCGGCCTGGCGGCCTTCGACGAGGCCCGCGCCAGCGTGTTTTTCGGCCGCGGCCCGGTCGTCGATCAGGCGATCCGCCGCCTGCGGGAAATCGAAGCGCCGGGCGAGGCGCGGCGCGCGCCGTTCCTGCTCGTCATCGGCGCGAGCGGATCGGGCAAGTCGTCGCTGCTGCGCGCCGGGATCGCCCCGCGCATCGCCCTGCCCGGCGCCTTTCCCGAAATCGACCTGTGGCGCCGCGCGCTCCCCTCCCCGGCGCCGACCCCTTCGCCTCGCTCGCCGAGAGCCTGCTCTCCCCCGAGGCGCTCGGGCCGGAGCTGGCGCAGGGGCCGTTTCGCGACCCGGCCTTGCTCGCCAAGCAGCTGGCGGGCGACCCCGACGCCGCCATCGCCCCTTTGCGCGACGCGCTCGACAAGGCGGCGGCGGCGCGCCAAGCCGCCGAGGCGTTCGAGGCGCCGCGCCCGGCGCGCCTGCTCCTCGCCATCGATCAGGCCGAACGGCTGCTGATCGAGACCGAAGCCGGGCCCGCCCAACGCTTTTGCGCGCTGATCGCGGCGTTGGCGCGCCACCGCCTCGCCACCGTCGTCATGGGGCTGCGCAGCGACGCCTATGCGCGGTTCCAGTCGATCGAGGGCCTGGCGGCGCTGCGCGACGACGGCGCGACCCTCGATCTGCTGCCGCCGACGCAAAGCGAGCTCGAGGACATGGCGACGCGGCCCGTCGCCTTGTGCGAACCGCCGCTCGCCTTCGAGCAACGCGCGGGCCGCTCGCTCGCCGCCCAGCTCGTCGCCGACGCGCGCGGCGGCGACGCCCTGCCGCTCTTGCAAATGACGCTTTCGCGCCTCAGCGCGGCGGAAGCGGCGCGCGGCGACGGCGTGCTGCGCTTTTCCGACTATCACGGCATGGACGCGGCGGTGACGGAAACCGCCGACGAAGCGTTGGCGGGGCTCGAAGCCGCCGCGCGCGGCCAACTGCCCAACCTGATCGCCGGGCTGGTGCGCGACGTCGCCGCCGACCCGCTGACCGGCGCGCCGACGCCGATCATCGGCGCGCTCGACCGCGCCCGCTTCGAGGCGGGCCGGCCCGAGCGCGCAGCGCTCGTCGAGGCCTTCGTCGCCAAGCGCCTGCTGACCGCCGAGGGCGACGCCGCGAGCCAGCGCGTCCGGCCGACCCACGAGGCGCTGCTGCGCATCTGGCCGGAGGCGATGGCGATCATCGCCGAGGCCGCGCATCTCATCCGCGTCCGCCACGCGCTGGAGCCGATCGCGCGCGAATGGGCGGAGGCGGCCGCCGGCGGACAAGGCGCGCCATCTCGACGTTTCGCCGGCCCTGCTCGAGGGCGCCGAGCGCTACGTCGCACGCTTCGGCGACGAGGCGTCCCAGGCGACACGCGACTTCGTCGCCAGCGCGAGCGCCGCCGCGGCGGCGCGGCGCGACCGCGAACGCCAGGAGCAGCAGCGCCGCCTCGCCGACGCCCAGGCGATCGCCGCCGCCAACCAGCGCATCGCCCGGCGCACCGGGATCGGCCTGGCCGCGGCGTTGGCGCTGGCGGCGCTGGCGGGCGCCCAATGGTACGCGGCGGACGCGGCGCGAAAGGACGCCCAGAACGCGCTGAGCCTCGCCACCAAGACCGCCAACGATCTCGTCTTCGACCTCGCGCAGCGCTTCCGCAGCGCCACCGGCATGCCGGTGGCGATCGTCCAGGACGTGCTCGACCGCGCGCGCGCGCTCCAGCAGCAGCTCGTCGGCTCGAGCGGGTCGACGCCCGACCTCACCGCCAGCGTCGCGGCCGCGCAGCTCGAAAGCGCGATAACCTTGCGCGATTTCGGCGATTCCGCCGGCGCGCTGACGCTCGCGCGCCAGTCCTACGCCACGCTCGCGCCGCTCGTGGCCGCCGCGCCCGCCAATGCGGTCGGACAACGCAATCTCGCCGTCACCGACAATCTCATCGGCGCCATTCTCGCCGACCAAGGCGATCTCGACGGCGCGCTGGCGCAATACAACGCCGCGCTGGCGATCAACGACGCGCTCGTCAAAGCCAACCCTAGCGACGCCGCGATCCTGCGCGAGCGCTCTCTCGCGCTCGACAACGTCGCCAAGGTGCAGAAGGCGCGCAACGATCTGCCCGACGCGCTGCAGGCGTTCCGGGACGGGCTCGCCCTTGCGCAGAAACTCGTCGCCGCCAGTCCCGCCAACGCCACGCTGCAGCGCGACGTCGGCGTCGCCTACACCAACATCGGCGACGTCGAAACGACGCAGGGCCAGGTGGCGAGCGCGCTCGCCGACTATCGGCAGGCGCAAGCGATCATGGCCAAGCTGTCGGCCGCCGCGCCGAACGACGGCGGGCTCAAAGGCGATGTCGCGCTCGCCGATCTGAAGGTCGGCGAGGCGCTCGATCAGCTCGGCCAGAATGACGCGGCGTTCGCCGCCCTGCAGGAACTCGGCGACCCTCCGCCACGGGCTCGCGCAGGCGGCGCCGGACAATGCCACGGCGCAGAGCGACGAGGCCGAGGCGGAATTGAGTCTCGGGATCGTCGAGCTCAAACGCGGCGACGTCGCCAGCGCCAACGCGACGCTGCGCGACGCGCTTGCGATCGCCGGCGCGCTGAGCGCCCATGACGCCGCCAACGCCAGCTTGAAGCGGCTCCTCTCGCGCGCCGACGAAGGCGTCGGCAAGTCGCTGCTCGCGCAAGGCGATTTCGCCGGCGCGCTCGATTCGTTCAGGCAAGGCCAGGCGATCGCGGCCGCGCTCGCCCAACAATCGCCGAAGGACGCCGTTCCCGCGCAAGACCTCGCGCTCGGGGCGATGGAGATCGGCGACGTCGAGGTCGACCTCGGCGACCTCGCGGACGCCGAGGCGGCCTACCAGAGCGCGCTCGCCGGCGCGCAGAAGCTGATCGCCGGCGACCCGACCAACGCGATCTTCCAGGATTACGCCGTCTCGGCGAATTTGGGTCTCGGCGACGTCGCCAAGGCGCAGGGCGACGCCAAGAGCGCGCTCGCCGACTATTCGCAGGCCGTGAGCCTCGCCAAGGCGCTCGCCGCCAAGGACGCCACCGTCGCGGCCTGGCGGCGCGACGTCGTCGTTTCCGACGATCGCCGCGGCGCGCTTGCGCTGGCGGGCGGCGACGCGGACGGCGCGCTTGCCGACTTGCGCGAAGCCCAAACGCTCGCGGCCGCGCTCGTCGCCGCCGACGCCAGCGACGCCGACTCGCAATATGACCTCGCGGAGGTCGACGGAGAGATCGCCGAGGCGTTCGGCGCCAAAGGCGACGACGCCGGCGCGCTGGCCGCCATAGGCGAAGGACAGAAGGCGTGCCAGGCGCTCGTCGCCAAAGCGCCCGGCGACGCGCGCTTCGTCGCCGCGCTCGGCGCCATGTTCGTCTCGCTCGGCGATCTCGACGCCAAGGCGAAGCGCTCCGACGACGCGATCGGCGCCTTCCGCCAGGCCATCGCCGTCTTCGCCAAACGCCTCGCGGACGCGCCGAAGGACACCTTGGCCATCGACGGGGGCGCTGTCGCGCAGGACCATCTGCGGCTCGCCCTGGACGCCTCCGGCGACGCGAAGGGCGCGCTTGCGGCGGCGCAGGCGAGCTATCAGGCGCGAAAAGCGATCGTGGCCCTCGAGCCGACCGCCGCGGCGGCGCTGAACAAACTGTCCGTCGCCGCGGCCGAGGTGGCCATCGTCCTTCAGGAAACCAACGATTTCAGCGGCGCGATCGACCTCTATCGTCAAGGCGTCGCCGCCGCGAAGGCCGAGGGCGCGCTCGCCAATCCGCCGCAAGGCTGGAGCCAGGACGTCGCCACGGCGGACCAATTGCTCGGCGTGGCGTTCGAGATGGCCAACGACGCCAGCGACGCGCTCGCCGCCTATCGCGACGGCGCCGCGGCGCTCGCCGCCATGCCCGCCGGCGACCCGCCCGACGCCGCCTGGCGGATCCTGCTCGCCAGCTTGAATTCGCGCATCGGCGCCGTATTGAAAACCAACAACGACCTCGCCGGCGCCCTTGCGGCCGATCGCAGCGCCGAGACCCTGCTGACCGCCGCCGCCGCCATGGGCGCGCCTGCGGTCGAGGGTCGCCTTGCCGACGCCAAGGAGACGATCGCCCTTATCCTCCTCATGCAGGGCGAGGCGGCCGACGCGACGGCGGAGTGGGCGCAGGCGCTGCCGCTGCGCAAGGCTCTGGCGCAACAGTCGCCGAGCGACGCCAACTTGCGCGATTTGGCGGCGGACGAACGGAGCGTCTGCAGCGGGACGCCGAGCGGCGGGCTCGCCGTCTGCCAGGACGCGGCCAACGATTCGCGCTTGGCGGCCTCGCGCGCTCCCGACGACGCCGACGCTCAGTACGCCTTGCAGGCCGGCCTCGACGCCCTAGGCGTCGCGCAGGCTCGGGCCGGCGACAGCGCCGGCGCCGAGGCGACCTTGCGCGAAAGCCTGACGCTGGCGACCGCCTGGGCCGCCAAGGCGCCGAGCGAGGCGCGGTGGCGGTTCGGCGCGGAGACCGCGGCGGAGACACTGGGCCTCTTGCAACTCGCCGCCAAGGCCTATGACGACGCGCTCGCCTCCTTCGTCGCCGCGCGCGACGCGGCGGCGGCGCTGGTCGGCGCCGACAAGACCAACGCCGCTTGGTCGGCCGCCCTCTCCCGCGTCGTCGGCGAGATCGGCAGCCTCGCCACCGCCGAGCTCTTTGCCAAGAACTACGCGGGCGCCCTCGGCACGCTCGACAAGGCGACCCCAGCGACCCCGCAGCAGAACTGGCTCGACCTCATCCGCGCCGCCGCCCTGATGTTCGAGGGCCAAGCCGATCAGGCCCGCGCCCTCTATCTGAGCCATCGCGGCGAGGCCTCCTACAACGGCATGAGCTGGGAACAGACGACGACCGGGCTCTTCGCGCAGCTGCGCGCCAACGGTCAAACCGATCCGCTGATGGATGAGATCCAAGCGCTGTTCGCCGCGCCGAAATGACCGCCGCCTTGGCGCCGGCGGCCCGCGCTCCCATATGCGGCGCATGTTCAACATCGACTCCCCTCCCCGAATTCTCCACATGCTCGACGGCGAAAGCGCCTCGAGCGGCCCCGGCGGCCCCTACGCCGCGGGCGACGACGCCGCGCTCGACGCCTATTCGCGCGTCGTTACCGAGGTCGTCGATCGCGTCGGCCCCAGCGTCGTGCGCATCGACGTCCGTCGCGCCGGCAAGGCGGCGGGCTCCGGCTCGGGCGTCATCATTTCGCCCGACGGCCTGGCGCTGACCAACAGCCACGTCGTGCAGGGCGCGCGCAGCGTCGCGCTGACGACGCTGGAAGGCCGCGAATTGCAGGCGCGCGTGCTCGGCGACGATCCCGACACCGACCTGGCGCTGCTGCGCGTCGACGAAGCCGTGACGTTGCCGGCGGCGCGCCTCGGCGACAGCTCGCTCCTCAAGCGCGGCCAGATCGCCATCGCCATCGGCAACCCGCTCGGCTTCGACGCGACGGTGACGGCGGGCGTCGTCTCGGCGCTCGGCCGCTCGCTGCAGTCGCGCACCGGCCGCATGATCGAGGACGTCGTCCAGACCGACGCGGCGCTCAACCCCGGCAATTCCGGCGGGCCGCTGGTCTCTTCCGCCGGCGAGGTCATCGGCATCAACACCGCCATCATCATGGGCGCGCAGGGCATCTGCTTCGCGGTGGCCTCCAACACCGCCCACTTCGTCGCCGGCGAAATCGCGCGCCACGGCCGCGTGCGTCGCGCCTATATCGGCGTCGGCGCCGGCACGACGCCGATCGCTCGCCGCATCGCGCTGCGCCTGGGGCTCGATCAGGCCAACGGCGCGCGGCTTCTCAGCGTCGACCAGAGCGGCCCGGCCGCCCACGCCGGCCTGCTGACGGGCGATCTCATCGTCGCCCTCGACGACAAGCCGGTGACCGGCGTCGCCGATCTGATGCGCCTGCTCGACGCCGACAAGATCGCCCGCACGGTGAGCATCGACTTCATCCGCCGCTCCGAGCGGCTGCGGCTGTGGATTGCCCCGCAGGACCGCGCCCTGGCGACGGCGCCGCGCGCGAGCTGAAGGTCGCGCCTGGGGATAAGTCCGGGATAGGCTGTGGATAACTCGACTCTTCAGCGCCGCTTCGGCGCGACCAGCGGTCCCGGCAGCGCGACCTCGGCCTCGGCGCGCAGCGCCTCTTCGTGATGGGCGATGAAGCGGCTCGCCGCGATCGCGCCGATGAGGGCGGCGATCAGCGCGGCGAGGCCGACCGGGCGCGCGTAATGTTCGAAGGCGAGGCCGAGAAAATAGCCGCCGAGGCCGAAGAGGCTCGCCCAGACGACGCCGCCGAGCGCGTTGAAGAGGAGAAAGCGCGGCCAGGGCAGATGGTTGACGCCGGCCAGAAACGCCGCGAACGCCCGCAGAATGGCGACGAAGCGGCCGAAGAAGACGATCTTGCCGCCGTGGCGCTGGAAGAGATATTGCGCCACCTTGAGCCGCCCCTCGTCGACGCGAATGTAGTGGCCGTAGCGGTAGAAGAGCGGGAAGCCGAATTCGCGCCCGACCCAATAGCCCGCGTTGTCGCCGAGGATCGCCGCGGCGGAAGCGCAGGCGATGACCAAGCCGATGTTGAAGTCGCCGCGGCTGGCGAAAACGGCTGCGCTCACCAGCGCCGTTTCGCCCGGCATCGGCACCCCCGCGCTTTCCAGCGCCACCAGGGCGAAAATGGCGAAATAGCCATATTCCGCAACAAGTTGATGGAGGTGATGCAGAAACGGCATGAACGGGCCTCAGGGCGCGTGCGAACGGGCGGGCGAGCGCGTCGCCCGCCTACACATGGGCCGGCGAGCCGTCGTGGGTTGGCGGGCGGGGCGAGCGGATCGGGTCGCTCGGCGTCGCGCGCCGACTATGGCCGCGGGCGGGGCGATCGGCAAGGGCGGCGCGCCCTCGGCCGGCGCGCGCGCGCCGAGCGCTCGACGGGTTCGCCCGTCAAGGCGCCGAACGCCGCCGCCGTTCGTGCGACGGCGAAATCCTATCGGTTCAGGTCGCCGTCGGGGGGAACAGCCAAAGGCGGAGGTATCGAACCGTCTTGGCGCCGCCGGGAATGGCGCCTCTGCCGACCTCGTGGAACGCCAACGCGGCGTGGAAGGCGTCGGAGGCCGGATTGGGCGGCTCGAGATTGACCTCGCAGACGATCTGCTCCTGCCCCGCCTCGATCGCCCGCGCGACGAGTTCGCCATAGAGCCGGCGCGCGTGGCCGCGTCCCCGCGCGGCGGGGGCGACGACGATCCGATCGACGTAGACGAAACGGGGGTAGCGCGCGCGAAACCACAGGTAGTTCGGGCTGTCGTAGTCGGCGGTCTCGTCGAAGGCCAACATGAAGGCGTCGGCGTCGCCGATGCTTCTGGCAAGGAACGCCTGCGCGACGAGGTGACTGAGCCGCGCCGGCTCCAGCCAGGACAACTCGGCGGCATGGGCGTTGTTGAGGGCAAGCAGGGCGGCGCCAAGCGGCGCGTCCGCCGATACGTCGGCGGGGACGATCGAACGCAAATCGCTGTCGCGCATCTCGCCGGCTCTTCGTTTGGGCGCCTTATAGCAGCTCCCGGCGAGCGCGGCGCAACGGGCGCAATTCTCCTCAAGTTTTCCCCCGCGCGACTTGCTATGATCCCAAGGCGATCGGCCGACCGCGCGCCGACGCCCTTCTCCCCAGGAGCCCGCCCTTGCCCGCCGCCCTCGAAATTCTCGCCGCGCTCGCCGCCCTGATGGGGGCCGGCGGCGTCGCGCTCGCGGCGCTGGCGGTCCACGCCGCCGGGGGCGAACTCGCCCGCACCGCCTCGACCTTCCTCATCCTGCACGCCGCCGCGCTTCTGGGGTTGAGCGCCCATGGACGCGGCGGCGCGGGGAAAACCTGCCTGGCGATCGCCGGATTTTTCTTGGCGGCGGGAGCGATCCTCTTCTGCGCCGACCTCGCCTCGCGCGCCTTCCTCGGCGCCAGGCTCTTCCCCTTCGCCGCGCCGACCGGGGGCACGATGATGATCGTCGCCTGGGCCGCGCTGGCGGTCCTCTTCGCCCGCGCCGCGCTCGGCCGGGAGCGCGGATAACGCGACAATGAAAATCATAGTCAGGCGCGCCATGGCGCAAGATTCGAAGGCCGTCCACGAGATTGCCCTGCGGGCATTGCGTGAGACCAACGCTCGGGACTATCCCGCCTCAGTGATCGACCGGTTGGTTCTGACATTGCCGGATAAGGTCGCGTCAAACCTGGAGACGTGGCACGCTTTCGTCGCCATCGCCGATGGGCGGGTGGTCGGAACAGGAAGCCTAAACGGCCAAACCGTCAGCTCTGTCTACGTCCACCCTGACTATCAACGCCACGGCATTGCGACAAAGCTCATGGACGCAATCGAGAACGCGGCGATTGCTCGGGCCGAGGGGAAGTTAAACGTGCAGTCATCGATCACCGCGCAGCCGTTCTACGCAAAGCGTGGCTTCAAGATTATTCAGGAGGGGTTCTTAGGTGAGGAGCGGACGATCATGATGTCGAAGGAGATTCCGGGTCCATCGGAGTAGCCCGGCGGTCATCCGTGTTTCGACGCAATTTTCGATGACGCTGCCGCGGTCGAATGCAACAGAGCCAAACCATGGCGACTGGAGCGGCTCTCAATCGCGAGCCTGTTCACTCCAGAATGGTCGGTCGCTTCATACGCCGCTCGGCGCCGCCGCGAACGGAGACGTCTATGGATCCGAACCCCGAACCTGGCGCCGGGCGCGTCGTCATTCTCAGCGGCGCGATCGGCAGCGGCAAGACGGCGGTCGCAAGAGCGCTGCTCCCGCGTCTCCCCGATCCAACTTGCTATATCGAAGGGGATCGCTTCTGGTCCTTCATCGCGACATCGACGACGCGCAGCCGGCGAGACAATTTTTCCACAATTATTCGGGCGATGACTTGCGCGAGCCTGCCATTCGCCCGCTCCGGTTTCACCGTCCTGCTCGATTTCACCATCCCGCCGGAATATCTCTCCGCCGTAAGAAGGATACTGAAGGAAATTGCCTTTGATTATATCGTTCTCTGTCCCAGCTTCGATGTGTGCGCGCGACGAGCGGCGGAGCGCGACGAGGGCAAGATATCGAATTACGAAACGTATCGTGATTTCTATCGATTGTTTGACGTAAAAGAAGCGATACGAGACGACGAAAGCGCGCCTGAGCAGTTGGCCGAGCGCATCTCCAACCATATCGCCGCCGGAGATTTCGTCGTCGGGTGATGGCCTGAAAGGTCGCGCCGCCTGGATCGCCGCGCTTTGCTCGCGACGACGGGAACGGCCCGTTTCAACATAAAGACGATCTGCGCTGGCGCTCGACTTGACCCCTCCATGGGCGGTCGCCAAGCCTCCGGAGCGGGCGTCGAGACCGAGAGAAGCTCCGCATTTGCCGAAACGCCCTTGTTCGCGCACAATTTTGCCGAAAACGGCGGGCATTCCCAGACTGTCGATTTTCGCGCCGCCGTTCATTTCGCCTCTCCGCTTTGCGTCACGCGGCCGGCGTTCCACAAGACCCGAAAACCCCGCGTCGGCGTCGCCGCCGCCTCCGCTTTCCGCAACGCCGCGCTCCGCCCGGCGCGGCCGTCCGGGATCTCAGGACCATGTTTCGCACGTTCGAATCGCTGATCGACGTCTTTCGCGCCCACGACGAATTGCAGCCGCCCGCCACCCTCGTCGGCTACTACTGGCGCTATTGTCGGCAGACGTGGCCCTTTCTCGTGGCGCTGATGGCGAGCGGGTTCGTCACCTCGCTGATCGAAGTGTCGATTCTCCGCTTTGTCGGCGAGATCGTCGACATCCTGCGCCAAACGACCCCCGAGCGCCTGCTTGAGGAAGACGGGCGCGCCTTTCTCATCATGGGCGTCGTCATCCTTGTGCTGCGGCCGCTGGCGCAGCTCGCCCACGATCTGCTCACGCAGCAGACCATCGCGCCCGGCATGACCAACCTCATCCGCTGGCAAACGCACCGCTACGTGCTGCGGCAGTCGCTGACCTATTTCGCCAATGATTTCGCCGGCCGCATCGCCTCCAACATCGTGCAGTCGGCGGCCTCGTTGCGCGATTCGACGGTGCAGGTCATCGACGCGCTGTGGTTCGTGACCATCTTCTCGGCAAGCGCGCTGATGATTCTTGCTCAAGCCGACTGGCGCCTGACCCTGCCGCTCGGCGCCTGGATCGTCGCCTATGTCGCGACGCTGGCGCTCTTCGTGCCGCGCATCCGCGAGCGCTCGCAGGTTCTGGCGCATCGGCGCGCCGTGCTCACGGGGCGCATCGTCGACAGCTACACCAATATTCAAGCGGTGAAGCTCTTCGCCCATCTCGCGCGCGAGGACGAACACGCGCGCGAGGCGCTCAAGGATCACACCGACGACTTTCAACGCCAGACGCGCCTCATCACGCTGATGAATCTCTGCGTCTCCGCGGGCAACGGCGCGCTGATCGTCGCCACCGGCGCGGTCGCGATCTGGCTGTGGGCGCAGAATCTGACGACGCTCGGCCAGATCGCCGTCGCCTCTGGCCTCGCCATCCGCATCACCACCATGTCGGGCTGGATCATGTGGACCTCGATCGGCATCTTCGACAATGTCGGGCAGGTGCAAGAGGGCATACGCACGATCGCGCGCCCGCACGCGCTCGTCGACGCCGAGGGCGCGGCCGAGCTTGTCGCCGACAAAGGCGAAATTCGTTTCGACAAGGTGCGCTTCCACTACGGCCGGAAGGGCGGCGTCATCGACGATCTCTCGTTTGCGATCGCGCCGGGCGAAAAGGTCGGGCTTGTCGGGCGTTCGGGGGCCGGCAAATCGACGCTCGTCAACCTCTTGCTGCGCTTCTACGACGTCGAGAGCGGGCGCATCCTCATCGATGGGCAGGACATCGCCGGCGTGACGCAGGACAGCTTGCGACGGCAGGTCGGCATGGTGACGCAGGACACCTCGCTGCTGCATCGCTCGATCGCCGACAACATTCTCTACGGGCGCCCCGACGCCCCGCGCGAGGCGATGATCGCCGCCGCCGAGCGCGCCCACGCGCACGAGTTCATCATGGGCCTGGCGGACGCCGAGGGGCGGCGCGGCTACGAGACGCTGGTCGGCGAGCGCGGCGTCAAGCTCTCCGGCGGTCAGCGCCAGCGCGTCGCCATCGCCCGCGTGCTGTTGAAGAACGCGCCGATCCTGGTGCTCGACGAGGCGACTTCGGCCCTCGACTCGGAAGTGGAGGCCGCCATCCAGGAGAGCCTTTATTCCCTGATGGAAGGCAAGACGGTCATCGCCATCGCCCACCGCCTCTCCACCATCGCCGCCATGGACCGCCTCATCGTGCTCGAGCGCGGACAGATCGTCGAGACGGGAACCCACCGCGAACTGCTCGACCGCGACGGCCTCTATGCGAGCCTGTGGCGGCGCCAGTCGGGCGGGTTCCTGCGGGACGACGCGGCGTAAGAATTCGACCCGCTACAGGCTTGCGGCGAGGCGGAAGCCGCCGCGAGCCGATGATCCTCCTATGCTCAGCCGCCCGCTGACGGCCGACTGGCGCGGGCGGCGGCGGCCTCGCACGCGCGGCGCGGCGCCGAAATGTCGGCAACGCGCCCATCATGGCGCCTTGCCCGGAAACGTGCGCCGCGGCCGCTGCGTTGGCGAATTCCGCGGCTTGCATAAGCGAAGCGCCTCCGGCGACCTGAGCTGCAAGCGCGCCGACGAAGCAGTCTCCAGCCCCGTGCGACGAAACCGCTTTGACGGGCGTCGGAGCGATCGTCCTGCCCACGTTTTGCCCAAACCCGACGACGGGCCCATCGCCGCCGAGCGTCACGATCACGTTCTTGATCCGTCCGCCGAGTTCGGTCAGCGCGGCCGCCGCGCCCGCCACATCGCCGACGGCGTCGCCGCTGAGCATCTCCGCCTCTATCCGGTTGACGACGAGAAGATCGATCCGTTCGAGAAGTCCTCGGGACATCGCACGCGCGGGGGCCGCGTTCATGATCGCGAACGCCCGCGAGATGGCGTTCGATGTCCCGCGGCGCGCGCAGATCGAAAATCGCGGATGGGAGCGCGGCGCGACGGGCGAGTTCGCCGACGACCGCGCTGCGGCCGGCGAGAAGGGGATGAAGGCCGGCGCGTCTGAATTCCCGCACGCAAAGCTTGCCCATGTAACCGGCGGCGCCATAAATCCGCACGTTAGACACGTTCCACTCGCGCTTTCAGCCTCGCGCGCGCGCCGGTCGAATGCGACTTGCATGTTCCGCAAAAGCGCTCCCCATGCCGCGGCGGCGAGGCGTTGTCGATATCCGTGCGATGTGGCTTCGTCGTCCTAAACCGGCCTCGACATCGATTTGACCAGCGAGGTCACCATCCGACGCGGCGCGAACCGGACGCTTTGCGCCATGAGCCAGTTCCTCGCGCCGGGAATGACGACGCGCCGGCCCTTCTGCATCGCGCGGTAGCCGATTTCGGCGACAGTCTCCGCGGTCGGAAGTTTCTTGCCCTTGACCAGAGCGGAATCGCCCATGTTGGCCTTGTCCTGAAAGCCCGACGCGGTGGGGCCGGGGCACAGGGCCGTGACGGTCACCCCGGAGCCCTCGAGTTCCGCGGCGATCGCCTCGGAAAAGCTCAGGACGAACGCCTTCGTCGCATAGTAGACCGCCATGTAGGGGCCCGGCTGAAAGGCGGCTGTCGAAACCGTGTTGAGTATCTTGCCGCGCGTGGCGACGAGATCGGGCAGGAAAAGTTTGGTGAGCACGACGACGGTCGCCATGTTCAGCTGCATCATCGCCAGTTCCTTGGCGAGATCCGTATTCCTAAACTCGCCGAATTCGGCGTAGCCGGCATTGTTCGCCAGGGCGGCGATGACGAGGCCGCGTCGCTTGATTTCGGCATGGAGGCGGGTCGCGCCGTCCGCCGTTTCAAGGTCCGCGCCGATGACGGTCACGACGATCCCGTGACGCTGTCGCAATTCGCCGGCGAGCGCCTCCATCTTCGCGACGCCGCGGGCGGCGAGCACGAGGTCGTAACCCCCGGCGGCGAAATTCCCCGCGAGCGCCTTGCCGATGCCCGAAGAGGCGCCGGTGATCAACGCTGTCTTGCTTCCCGTCTCGACGTTTGCCATTTTATCTTCCTATGCGTTTAAACGTTTCAACCCATTGAAGTCGATCGATCGCGCCCATCGTTCCCATCGGGTCAAGTGCAGGAGGCTTCGGCCTGCTCCACCAATCGACGCAGATCGGACAACGCCGCGTCCAGGGTAAGACGGTAGAAGTTCTCCCGCGAAACCCGTTCCAGTTCGATCAGGCCCGCCTGCCGGAGCGCTTTGAGGTGGTGCGAAATCGCCGGGCGGGACAAAGGTATCCGCTCTGCGATCGCGGTGACGTTCAGCCGCTCGCCCCCCGCCAGCACCATGATGATGTCCTGCCGGAATTTGTCGCCGAGCGCCGCGAATATCGGCGCGCAGGCGCGAAAGCTCTTGACGACGTCGTCAAGCGTGACGGGCGCGCCAACGGGTTCCGAAATGTTCTTGCTCATGCGTTTAATCTGATGAACGGATATAACTTGATTTGAAATCCAGGGCAAGCGCGTTTGCTCCGCTGGGGATCAAGGCGCGCGATGGCCAGCGACCGGGTCGTTGTGCGAGCGCCGCGGCGACGACGGAGGCAAACGCCGCTCGTGGCGCAAGGCGGCCCAATTCGGAAGGCGACGAATGGCGCTCGTGCAAGCGCGGGAGACTTACGAACGTCCGGGATTTCGGACTTCCGCCGAAACCCGGACCCCCGCCCCTCGCGGAGGTCTGACTTTGCGACCGGCAACCCCGGCCGTCCCGCCTCCGCCGATCTCGGCCGTCCTGCGGCGGGAGCCAGTCGTTGTCTCCGCCCTAATCGCGCACGAACTCGAACCGGTCGACGTCGACGAGGCCCTTGTCGGTGATCTTCAGGTGCGGGATCACCGGCAACGGCAGGAAGGCGACCTGCAGGAACGGCTCGGGGAGCACGACGCCGAGGCTTTTCGCCGCCGCGCGCAGCGGGATCAGCGCCTTGTGCACCGCCTCGAAGCTCATCAGGCTCATCAGCCCGGCGATCGGCAGCGCGAGTTCGGCGACGATCCGCCCGCCCTGGGCGACCGCGAAGCCGCCCTCGATCTCGATCAGGCGATTGACGGCGACCGCCATGTCCGCTTCGTCCGCGCCGACGACGGTGATGTTGTGGCTGTCGTGGCCGACCGAGGAGGCGATGGCGCCCCTCTTCATGCCGAAACCGCTGACGAAGGCGACGGCGATGTTGTCGTTGACGCCGTGCCGCGCCACCACCGCGACCTTGACCAGGTCTTGGTCGAGATCGATCCCCCGGAGCCCGTTGACGAACGGCAGCGCCGCCGGCACGCGCTCGGTGATGATCTTGCCGGGCGTGACGCCGATCGCCTGGGTCGAGGGCCCCTGCCCGCGCGCGGCGAAATCGGCGGCCGCGACCCGCCGCGCCTTGACGCTATGGCGGCCGACCGGCGCGATAAGCGCCCGCGCGGCGAACAGCGCATCGCCGACGATCCGCCCGCCGGCGACGACGCGCGACACCGCGCAGGATTCGAGATCGTCGACGACGGCGAGATCGGCGCGCCAGCCCGGCGCGACGAGACCGCGATCGAGCAGGCCGAAAATGCGCGCCGCCGAGATGCTGGCGGCGCGATAGGCGGCGAGCGGGGGCGCGCCGAGCCCGATCGCCGTGCGGATGATGAAGTCGAGATGACCCTCTTCGGCGATGTCGAGCGGATTGCGGTCGTCGGTGCAGAAGGCGATGAACGGCGAATGGCGCTCGGTGACGATGGGCGCGAGCGCGTGCAGGTCTTTGCAGACGGAGCCTTCGCGCACCAGGATCTGCATGCCCTTGGCGAGCTTCTCCAAAGCTTCGGCAACGTTGGTCGCCTCGTGATCGGTGCGAATCCCGGCGCTGAGGTAGCCGTTGAGATCGAGGCCGCGGAGCAGCGGGCTGTGGCCGTCGATGCGCCGGCCCTGAAACGCGGCGAGCTTGGCGAGGCAGGCGGGATCGCGCGCCAGCACGCCGGGGAAATTCATGAATTCGGCGAGACCCAACACTTTCGGGTGGCCCGCCAGGGGCAGGAGATCGTCGACCTCGAGGCGCGCCCCGGCGGTCTCGAGATGCGTCGCCGGGACGCAGCTCGACAGTTGCACGCGCAGGTCCATCGCCGTCGCCATCGACGCGTCGAGGAAATAGTTCAGGCCGGCGACGCCGAGCACATTGGCGATTTCGTGCGGGTCGCAGATCGCCGTGGTGACGCCGTGGGCGAGCACGCAGCGATCGAATTCGAGCGGGGTGATCAGCGACGATTCGACGTGCAGATGCGTATCGATGAAGCCGGGGACGACGATCTTGCCGGCGACGTCGATCTCCAGCGCGCCGCGATAGTCGCCCATCGTTCCGACGATGCGGTCGTTGGCGATGGCCACGTCGCTCTTCGTCAGCGCGCCGGTGACGAGATCGAAGACGCGCCCGCCCTTGAGCACGAGGTCGGCGCGCTCGAGCCCGCGCCCCTGCGCAACCGCGCGCGCGAGATAGGCGATCGCGTCGCTCATCGCGCGCGCCTCCCGGCAGGGGAAGCGGCGAGCTTGCGCATGAGGGTCTCCGGCGAGTTGGCGGCGTCAGCGGCCAATGTCTCAGGCTTAGCCGGCTTTCTCAAGCCCTAAGCGCACGGGGGCCGGCCGGAGCCTTCGCGGACCGAGCCTCGCCGCCCCGGAGAACGCCGCCCAGAGAAAGACGTCATTGCCACCGGCGGCAAAACTTGATTGATACGGGCATGACAGCGCTGACCCATATCGGCGCCTCGGGCGAGGCGCGCATGGTCGATGTCTCCGAAAAGGAGGCGACGACCCGCATCGCCGTCGCCGAGGGGCGCGTGGCGATGGCGTCCGCCACCTTGGCGCTGATCCTCTCCGGCGACGCCAAGAAGGGCGACGTGCTCGGCGCGGCGCGGATCGCCGGGATCATGGCGGCCAAGCGCACGCACGAGCTGATCCCGCTCTGTCATCCCATCGCCTTGACGAAGATTGCGCTTGACCTTGCGCCCGACGCCGCCCTGCCCGGCCTGATCGTGCGCGCCGAGGCCAAGACGCACGGACCGACCGGCGTCGAGATGGAGGCGCTGACCGCCGTCGCCGTCGCCTGCCTGACGATTTACGACATGGCCAAGGCCGTCGACCGCGGCATGCGGATCGAGGGCGTGCGCCTGATCGAGAAGCGCGGCGGCAAGTCGGGCCTTTGGCGGGCCGAGGGGCCGGCGTCGTGACCGGCGGCGGCCTGATCTCCGTCGAGGACGCGCTCGCACGGGTGCTCGCTTCGGCGGGCGAGCCTTTGGGCGAGGAGAGCGTCGCGCTCGGCGAGGCGTTGGGGCGCACGCTGGCGCGCTCCGTACACGCCTTGCGCACCCAACCCCCCTTCGCCAACTCGGCGATGGACGGCTATGCGCTGCGCGCGGCCGACGCGGCCCGCCCGCCGGCCCGCCTCGAGGTGATCGGCGAGTCGGCGGCCGGCCGCGCCTTCGAGGCTTCGCTGGCGGCGGGGCAAGCGGTGCGGATCTTCACCGGCGCGCCGATGCCGGCGGGCGCGGACGCCGTCGTCATCCAGGAGGAGGCGCGGCGCGAGGGCGCCTCCGTCACGATCGAGGCCGGGGTCGTGCCCGGGGAGAACGTGCGGCCGCGGGGATTCGACTTCGAGGCGGGCGAGGCGATGCTGGCGGCGGGCCGGCGTCTCACCGCCCGCGACGTCGCCCTCGCCGCCGCGGCCAACCACCCCAAGCTCGTCGTGCGCCGGCGCCCGCGCGTCGCCATTCTCGCCACCGGCGACGAGTTGGCCGCGCCGGGGGAGGCGCTCGGGCCGGCGCAGATCGTCGCCTCGAACAATTTCGCCGTCGCCGGCGTCGTCGCCGCCGCCGGCGGCGAGCCGATCGACCTCGGCATCGCCGTCGATGACGCGAGCGCGCTCAAGCTGAGCGTCGCGGCGGCGCGCGAAGCCAAGGCCGACGTGCTGGTGACGCTCGGCGGCGCCTCGGTCGGCGACTATGATCTGGTGCAAAAGGCGCTGACCGAGGCGGGCATGGAGCTCGGCTTCTGGCGCATCGCCATGCGGCCGGGCAAACCCTTGATCCACGGCCGGCTGGGGGCGACGACCGTGCTCGGCCTGCCCGGCAACCCGGTGTCCTCGACGGTCTGCGCGCTCTTGTTCCTGCGGCCGCTCTTGCGCGCCCTCGTCGGCGACGCCGAGGCCGGCGACGACCCGAGCGAGCCGGCGCGCCTTGCCGCCGATCTCCCCGCCAACGGCGCCCGGCAGGAATATATGCGCGCCATGCTGAGGCGCGACGACGACGGCGTCGTCTTCGCCAGCGCCTTGCCGAAGCAGGATTCCTCGCTCGTCAAGGCGCTGGCGCGCGCCGAGGCGCTGATCGTGCGCCCGCGCCACGCCCCGCCGGCGAAGGCGGGAGAGGCCTGCCGCATCATCCGCTTCGCGGCGCTGGGGGCGTAGAGCGACGCAATCCAACGGCAATTGGCGTCCCGTCCCGGCAAAGCCTCGTAAAGTCCGCAAAGCCAGGAGAAAACCCTTCCGCCAATCGCGTTCCCTCGCCGACCGGCAATCCGCCGCCATTGGATTTGGCGCCGGGAGTCCTCGCGCGTCGAGGCGCGCGGCGCCCGAGACGACCTCCGATCAGGCGCTGATGACAATCACGCCTGCGGCGCGATACGGCTCGATCAATGCGTCCGGCAAGCTCGCCTCGACGATGAGCGCGTCGACGTCATTGAGCCTCGCGACCAAGAACGGCGAGACGGCTCCCAGTTTTTCGCGCGAGGCCAAGACGAGCGTTTCGGCGGCCTGCCGGCAGAACGCGCGTTTGATCGCCGCCTCTTCCGAGTCGCCGGTCGTCAGGCCCATCTCGGGGTGGATCCCCGTCACGCCCATGAAGTAGATGTCGGCGCGAATCCGCGCGATCGCCTCGGCCGCCGCGGCGCCGACGGCGACCATCGAATGCTTGAACAATCGGCCGCCGATCACCTCGACGTCGACGCCGGCGTGATCGGTCAATTCGACGGCGACGTTCGGGCTATGGGTGACGATCGTCGCCTTGAGCTCGGGCGCAAGATGCCTCGCCAGTTGAACGGCGGTGGTGCCGCCATCGAGCATGACGACCTGGCCGTCTCGCACCATCCGCGCCGCGGCGCGCCCGATGGCGACTTTGCCGTCCGGGGAGACCTGCCGGCGAAACGCCAAGTCGCCCACGGCGGGCGAAGCGGGCAAAGCCCCGCCATGCACGCGCTGCAGCCGTCCTTCGTCAGCGAGCTCGCGCAGATCGCGCCGAATCGTGTCCTCGGAGAGGCCGAGTTCGCTGCTGATCGCCTTGGCGACCACCCGTCCGTCGCGGCGCAGGACGTCAAGAATGTGGCTTTTGCGTTCGCGGGTGAGCATTTCGGCCTTGATTGCACGAAATATCTTGACTTTGCGATATATTGCACGAATATGGGGAAAACGTCAACGCATAACGGCATTTCAGGCGATTTCGTGCATTCCGGCGACAGGGCGCCCGATGAGTTTGGCGGATCGAATTCAGGTCGAAAACGTCGACGTGCTGTCTGACGACTGGTCCGTCTTGAAAAAGACGACCTTCCGCTATCGCCGTCGCGACGGAACCTGGCAGAGGCAAAGCCGCGAGACCTACGACAGAGGCGACGGCGCGACGATTCTGCTCTTCGATCCCTTGCGCCGCACCGTCGCGCTCACCCGCCAGTTTCGCTACCCCGCCTATGTGAACGGCTGCGACGAGCTGATGATCGAGACGCCTGCCGGCCTGCTCGACGACGCCAGTCCCGAGGACCGCATACGAGCCGAGGCCGAGGAAGAGACCGGATTTCGGATCCGCGACGTCAGGCGGGTGTTCGAGGCCTACATGAGCCCAGGCTCGGTGACCGAAAAGCTCCACTTCTTCATCGGCCGCTACGAGCCCGCCGACCGCGTCGGCGAAGGCGGCGGTCAGGCGGCGGAGGGCGAGGATATCGACATTATGGAAGTCGGCGTCGACGAAGCGCTCGCCATGATCGCCAACGGTTCCATTCGAGACGGCAAGACGATCATGCTCCTCCAGTACGCCGCGTTGCACATTTTCCAAGACGCGCCGCGTTTTTCGGGGCGATGATCCGAATTCCCCGTGTCAGCCCGTGCGCCCGGCGCCGCCGGCCGACGCGGCGCGCCACTTCGCCACGACGCGATCGAGTCGCTCAGCCGTCTCCGTCGCGCGCCCATGCACCGTCACCGTGAACTGATCGTCGCGAAGGACCCCGGCGGGGTCGGATTCGAGATTGCTGAGCACCGTGGCGCACGGCGCCGCCTCGGCGATGCGACCGATGTCGACGACCGCGCCGCTCGTGCCGATCACCACCAGGAGATCCTCTGGCTGAAGCTCCGCAAATCGCCTCCACATGAGCCCATAGAGCGGCGCCGCCTCATGAAACATGACGACGTTGGGCTTGACGGCGTCGCCGCGTCCGCAGCGGCACCGCTCGACGTCCTGACGCCAGGCGCGATAGCCGATGTCCCAGACGGCCCCGCAGGCGAGACAGCGCATCTCGGTCAACCGCCCATGCACATGGACGACATCCTCGGCGCCGGCGCGTTCGTGCAAGTCGTCGACGTTCTGGGTGATGACGAGCCCGCCGTAGTCGCGGCGCCAACGCGCCACCGCCTCGTGCGCCGCATTCGGCGCCGCGTCGCGCAGCCGCACGCGCAGATCGTTGTAGAAGGCGTGGACGACGTCGAAATTGTCTTTCCAAGTCAAGAAATTGGCGACTTGGTCGATCGGATGGCCGTTCCAGAGTCCGCCCGCGCCGCGAAAAGCGTGCAGACCGGAATCGACGCTGATCCCGGCGCCGGTGAAAACGACGAGGTCGCCCATGGCGAAACCCTCAACTTGTCGAATCGACGCGCTTCATCGCACGCCCGCACACCCAGACGCGCCCGTCTTTGCAATTTCGTGACGCGGACGCGGAAGCATGCGGAAATGCGCCCGCCGCCCCCTCACCGCCGCGCCGCGCGCGCCAGTCGCTCGGCGACCAGCGCGAAATAGCCGTCGGCGTCGATTGCGTTGAGGACGAGGGCGTTGGCGGGCCTTTCCGTCACCCCCCACCAATCGACGATCGTCATGCCGCGCGTCAGTTCGTCGCAACTGATCTCGACGTTCGCCTCGCGCCCGCCGAACAGCTCCGGGCGCAGAAGATAGGCGATGACGGTCGGGTCGTGCAGCGGGCCGCCGTCGGTTGCGTACTTGCGCTCGTCGAAGCGCTTGTTGGCGGTCAGGAGGTGATAGAAGACCTCCATGTGCGGCAAGCCGACCGCGCGCAGCGCGTTCATCCGCGCTTTGCTGGTCAGCGCCTTGTGGGTGCAGTCGAGCGGGATCATGACGATCGGCGCCCCGCAGGCAAAGACGGCGCGCGCCGCCTCGGGATCGACGTAGATGTTGTATTCGGCCGCCGGGGTCACGTTGCCGCCTTCGCTCTGCGCCCCGCCCATCAGCACGATGCGCTCCAGATGCGCGGCAAGGCGCGGCTCTTTGGCCAGCGCGAGCGCCAGATTGGTCAACGGGGCGAGGCAGCACATGGTCACGGTCCGTTCGGGCCGCGACATGACGAGGTCGACAATCGCCTCCGGGGCGAAGCCGCTGGCGGCCGTAAGCCGCGGTTCGGGCAGATCGTAGCCCTCGAAACCATTGGCGCCGTGCACATGCTCGGCGGTGGCGAGCTTGCGGCTGAGCGGGCCGCTGGCGCCGGCGTAGACCGGCGTGTCCCCCCGCCCGGTCAGCTCCAACGCCTTCAGCGCATTCTCGGTCGTCAGCCGCAACGGCGCGTTGCCGCCGACCGTCGTGATGGCGAGGACGTCGAGCGCTTCGGGAGAGCCGAGCGCCATCAGAAAGGCGACGGCGTCGTCAGGCGACGGGTCGGTGTCGATGATGATCGGGCGCGCCATACGCGTCTCCTTCGGCAAGGGGCGCGCCCTGATCGCCGGCGCCGGCGCGCATCGGCGCCGAACCCGCCGCATTCGCGTCGGCGCCCCTGCCCCCTTTACGGCGCCTCAAGGAGCGCCGCCAGCGCGGCGGGAACGGAAATCGCCGCCTCGGAGCCTTGGACGGAATCCGCTCTCGCCAGCTAGGCGAAAGGTTGCGGGGGTCTAAAGGCGGCGTCCGGCGAAGATAGGGCGAGCAACGCCGAATCGGGCGCATGCCGACCGGATGGGTTGAGGCCTTGGCGATGAAACTGCGGCTCCCCCGGCTCCATCAACCGTCGACCGCCTCGCCAGCGCGGCAACGGACGTTCGCCGGCGAGCCGGACTACGCCGCGGACTTGGGCAACCAAGGCCTCGCCTTGCTGCAACTCGGGCGCCTGGCGGAGGCGTGCGCCGCTCTCGAGGCCGCCATCGCGCTCGCGCCCATGCGAGCGCGCGCCTACCATCACCTCGCGCTGGCGAAACAGTTTGAGCGCGGCGACCCGCTGATCCCCGCGATGGAGCTCCTGACATTGGAGAGTTCGCCGCTCGAGGCGGAGGAGCGGGTCTACGCGCATTTCGCCCTTGGCAAGGCCTACGCCGACATCTGCGACGTCGAGCGCGCCTTTCGTCATGTGTCGGCGGGCTGCGCCTTGAAGCGTGGGCAATTCCGCTACGACGAGGCGGAGGCGCTCGGCGCGCTGCAACGCACGCAGGCGACCTGCGGCGGCGAATTCTTGGCCCGCCATCACGGCTGCGGCGATCCATCGCCGGTCCCCGTATTCGTCGTCGGCATGGCGCGTTCCGGCGCCGCGCTCGTCGAGCAGATCCTGGCGAGCCATCCCGACGTCTACGGCGCGGGCGAGATCAACGATTTCGACATGGCGGGGGCGGACCTCGGCGGCGCGGCCGGCTTGGCGTTCCATCTGCCCGAAATGGCGTCGCAAATGTCGGGGGAGGATTTCCGAGGGCTCGGCGCGCAATACCTGCGGCGCATCGCCGCCGGCGCGCGCCCGGAGAGCCGGATCGTCAACAAGACGCCGGAGAATTTCCGCTTCGCCGGTCTCATCGCCCTCGCGCTGCCCAATGCGCGCATCCTTCACGTCCGCCGCGACCCGGTCGACGCCTGTTTTTCCTGTTTCTCGACGCTGTTTGCGGAGGATCTGCCTTACGCCTACGACCTCGCCGAGCTCGGCCGCTACTACCGCGCCTACGAAGCGTTGATGGACCATTGGCGCGCCGCGCTGCCTCGGGGGATGATGCTCGACGTGCAATACGAGGAGGTGGTCGGCGACCTCGAGGGGCAAGCGCGCCGCCTCCTCGACCATTGCGGCCTCGACTGGGACGCGCGCTGCCTCGACTTCCATCGCAACGCGCGCAGCGTGCGCACCGCGAGCCTGGCGCAGGTGCGCCGCCCCGTTTACGCCAGTTCGATTGGGCGCTCGCGCCCCTACGAGGCCTACCTCGCGCCCCTCCTGGCGGCGCTCGGCGTTCCCCCCGGCGCCGATCCCGGGCGCGCCGCCCCGGACCCATCGCCGTCGTCGGTCATGGCGGCGTAGCGCCCCGCGCCGGATTTCACTCCGATCCCCCTGCCGCAACCTTGGCCGCCGCCGCCAGGAAAGCGCGGCGCGAATCGGGCATCGGCAGGCCGCGCGGAGCGAAGAGGTCGCGCATGAGGAAGAATCCGGTGAGGCGGAAGGCCTCGGCGATCTCCGCCGCCCCGGGCGACGGCGCCGCGGCGCCCAGGCGCAGGAAAGCCGGCAGCGGCAGCAGCCGCTCGCGCCAAGGCGCGCCCGCCGCGGCGCTGACGGCGCGTCCCGACTTCGGCGAGACATAGATCAGATCCTCGCGCGCCCCGGTCGCCGCGCAGCGGTCGAAATCGAGGGAAAAGCCGCATTCGGCGAGCACCTGCGCCTCCAGGCGGGCAATCAGCGACGGCGCGATGCCCGCGTCGTCGAGATGATCGGCGATCAGCGCCAGCGCCTCGAACAGCGACTCGTGGGCTTCGCGCTCGGGCAAGAGCCGCATCAAGGCGCCGAGATAGCCGAGGCCGGCGAGCGCCAGCGCGCTGGCGATGAGACGCCCCGCCCTCAGCGCCAGCGGCTCGACGGCGTAGACGCCGAGGTGCTCGTCGAGGCGGGCGCGCCACACCAGGCCCAGCGTATTGCCCGGCTGCAGCGCGCTCTGCATGCGGGAGGAACGGCCGCCGCGCACCAGGCCGAGATGGCGCCCATGGGCGCGCGTCATCGCCTCGACGATCGCCGAACTCTCGCCGTGGCGCTTGACGCCGATGACGATGCCTTCGTCGCGCCACTCCATCGCGCCGCTCCGGTTCAACGCGGAAGAAGATGGCGCGGCGGCGGCGTTTTGGAAAGGCGCAGCGCGACGATGAGCGCGAGCCCCGTCAGCGCCGTAAGCAGGACGGCGACGCCGGGCCAACCGGCCCGCGCGTAGAAGAGGCCGCCCGCCGAGCCCGCCAGGCTCGACCCGACGTAGTAGAAGAAGAGATAGAGCGCCGCGGCCTGGGCGCGCGCGCCGTCCGCCCTCAGGCCGACCCAGCTTGAGGCGATCGAATGGGCGCCGAAAAATCCCCAGGTGATCAGGCCGACGCCGACGACGACGGCGACGATGTTGTCGGGCAGCGTCGTGGCCACGCCCGCCATCTCGATGGCGATGGCGATCCACAGCACGCGTCGGCGGCCGATGCGGCCGGCGAGATCCCCCATGACCATCGAACTGACCGCGCCGACGAGATAGAGGACGAAAATGAAGCCGATCGCGGTCTGGCTCAACGCGAACGGCGGCGCGCTGAGGCGAAAGCCGGTGTAATTATAGGCGCAGACGAAGGAGCCCATCAGCAGGAGCCCTTCGGCGAACAAGAGCCGCAGACCGGGCTCGGCCATGTGCCTTTTCAGCGGGGTCATGAGGCCGGCGAAGTCGGGCCAGCGCGGCGCGAAGGGGCGCGAGGCCGGCAGGCCGACGCCGATCAAAGCCGCGCCGAGGAGGCCCACCGCGCCCGCCGCCGCGATCGCCGGCCGCCAGCCCGCGTAGTCGCTGAGGGCTGCGACGACGAGGCGCCCCGACATGCCCCCCAGCGTGCTGCCGGCGATATAGAGCCCCATCGCCAGGCCAATCGCTTGCGCGTCCATTTCGTCGCTGACATAGGCCATCGCCACGGCCGGCAGGCCGGAGAGCGCGAGGCCCGCGAGCGCGCGCAGGCCGAGAAGCGAGGCCCAGTCGGGCGCGAGCGCGGCGAGCATGGTGGCGAGCGAGGAGGCGGCAAGCGAAGCAACCATGACGCGCTTGCGCCCGAACACCTCGGCGACCGCGCCGGCCCCGATCATCGCGAAGGCGAGCACCGCCGTCGTCGTCGACAGCGAAAGGCTCGCCGCCGCCGGCGAAATGGCGAATTGGCGCGCAAACACCGGCATCAGCGGCTGGACGCTATAGAGCAGCGCGAAGGTGGAAAAGCCGCCGAACGCCAACGGGCCGGTGACGCGCCAGAACGCCGGGTCGGCGCGCGAAATCTTGCGAGGGCGCGGTGGGGAATCGGGCGGGTCGCCTAGGGACATTGGCGCTTCTTAGGCGCTGCGGGCGGGGAAGGAAACCGCGGGGCGGGCCGGGCGGGGGGGCATGTTTGAGCTTTGGCCCTCGACGCGGCGCCGCCTTGTTGGCGGACAGCGGTGCGGCGGAGCGGACGTTTCGCGCGGCCGCTGCCGGCCGTCCCCCTGGTCTCTTATTTCGAAGGAACGGGCGGGCCCGGCTTGGCGAAATCCGCCTCGATTTCGTCCATCAGCGGATTGGTGATTCCCGCCTTGCGAAGCGCGGCGAAGTCGCCCTCGACGGCCTGTTCCCAGGGCTGGCCCGGTTGTGCGATCTTGCCGCGATACTGGAGATAGACGGTGCGCGCCTCGTCCGCGCGGCCGAGCAACATCAGGGTGTCGGCGCGGTTCGCGTAGAGCCAAAGTTCTTTTGGACGCGACGGCGATAGCCTCGTCGGAGAGGGAAAGGGACTTCCCGTAATCCTCGGCGAAGAGGGCGGCGTTGGCGGCGCCTCCCAGCGCGCCCCGCGGCGCCCATCAAGGGCCGGCGTTATCGAGCTTTTGCAGCGCGGCTTCGATTACCGCCGGCCAATTCTTCTTGTCCGGCGTAAGTCGGCCCTTGGCGTCGAGATCCTTCAGGATCGCGAGGGTTTCGCTGAGCAACGCCTTTGCGTCTCCGCCCGCTCCAGCGCACTTGTACAGGCTGACGACAACATCGGTCTGCGCCTGCGTATTGCCGGGGTCCAGCGCCGCCAGCCTGCGGCGGATGGCGAGGCTCTCCTGATAGGCGGCGAACGCCCCCGCCTGATCACCCGCCTGAAGCTTCACGTCGCCGAGTCTCTCCAGGCTCACCGACACGTCGCGCTGCGCCTGCGCATTGCCCAGGTCTTGCGCCGCCAGCTTGCGACGAATGTCAAGGCTCTCCTGGTAGGCCGCGAGCGCCCCCACCTGGTCGCCCCCCTGCAACTTAACATCGCCGAGCTCGTTGAGGCTCACCGACACGTCGCGCTGCGCCTGCGCATTGCCGGGGTCCTGCGCCGCCAGCTTGCGGGCGATGTCGAGACTCTCCTGATAGGCGGCGAGCGCCCCCGCCTGATCGCCCGCATCGAGCTTCACATCGCCGAGCTTCAGCAGGCTGGCGGCCACGGCTCGCTGCGCTAAGGCATTGCCGGGGTCCTGCGCCGCCAACTTGCGGGCGATGTCGAGGCTCTCCTGATAGGCGGCGAGCGCCCCCGCCTGGTCGCCCGCCTGCAGCTTGACGTCGCCGAGCCTGTTCAGGCTCGCCGATTCGTCGCGCTGCGCCTGCGCGTCGTCCGGGTCCTGCGCCGCCAGCTTGCTGGCGATGTCGAGGCTGTCCTGATAGGCGGCGAGCGCCCCCGCTTGGTCGCCCCCCCGCAGCTTCACGTCGCCGAGCTTTTCCAGGCTCGCCGACACGCCGCGTTGCGCCACTGCGTTGCCTTGGTCTTGCGCCGCGAGTTTACGGGCGATGCCGAGGGCCTCCTGATAGGCGGCGAGCGCCTTCGTTTGGTCGCCCGCCTGCAGCTCGACGTTGCCGGTCTTGCTGAGGCTGACTAACACGTCATGCTGCGCCTCGGCATTGCCGGGGACCCGCGCTGCCAGCTTGCGGTCGTTGTCGAGTTCCTCCTGATAGGCGGCGAGCGCCCCCGCCTGGTCGCCCGCCTTCAGCTTCACGTCGCCGAGATTGTCGAGGTCGACCGACACGTCGCGTTGCGCGTGCGCGTCGCTGGGGTGCTGCGCCGCCAGCTTGCGGTCGATGTCGAGGCCCTCGGCGGCTGCCGCTAGGGCGTCTTTCAGGTCCCCAGCCGACTGATAGGTTATGGCGAAATTGATTAGCATTGCCGACCGGCTCCGCAGCAGTTGCGGATCGTTCGGCGCCGAAGCCAGCAACTGGTCCACGGTCGTTCGGGTCGCCTCCAGGATTGTCCGGATCGTCTCCACCCGCATGCCGGAGACATTCTTCAGGCCCTGCGCGATGTTGAAGATCAGCCCGTCCACCGTCTGCTTGGCAGCCGCGAAGTTGCGATCAGCGATCTGCTTCTGGGTCTCCGCCTCCTTGCGCTGCGCCTCCGCGAGCGCGCGCTGATCGACCGCCATCTTCGCCGCCACGCCCGCGCCGATCGCCACCAACGCGAACATCGCCGCCGCCGCCCAAGCGATCGCTTGCGCTCGCCCCGCGCGGCGGCGCGAGGCGGCGATGAAGGCGAGCGTCGCGGGCGGCAGTTCGGCGCCGTAGCGCGCCGCCATGTCCCTCGCCTCGGCGAGCGGCAGGCCGCGCGCCAAGAGAAGCTCGCCGCGGCGCTTGCCCGCCTCCCAGCGACGGCGCTGGTCCTCGACCTCGTCGCGCACCCGGTAGAAGTCGGCGCTGTCGGCGACGATTCTGTCCGCCCGCGCCCAGTCGGACAGCACGCGCTGGTGCGCCAATCGCACCAGGGCGCCGCCGCCTTCCCCGGCCAGCGTCAGCAGCCGCGCCGCGATGAGCGCGTCGACGAGTGCTTTTGCTTGGGCGTCGGGGGCGGCCTCGGCGAGCGGGGCGGCGCGGGCGGTCAGCGTCGCCCCGTGCGAGAGCTCCGCCAGGCGGCGGATCAGCGGCGGCAGGCGCTCGCGCTCCGTCTCGCCGAGCTTGGCCAAGGCGGTCTCGCCGGCCTCCTCGACGATGCCCTTAACCCCGCCGAGCTTCTCGAAGGCGGCGAGCGGCAGAACCGTGTCGGCCCCCTTCGTCTCGCGCGCCTCCCACAGCCGGCTCAGCGCCAGTTGCACCAGCGGCAACATGTCCGGCCGGTCGGCTTCGCTGAGCAGCCGTTCGTCGAGCCGCTCGCCAGTGGCGGGGTCGGTCTCGAAGGTCAGCGCCGCCGCGGCGGCCGGGGCGCGCGCGATCTCGGCGAGTTCCGCCGCGCCGGGCGGCGCGAGATCGTAGGAGGCGCCTTTGTCCTTCAGCGCCTTCAAGGCCGGCGTCTCCAGCATCGGCGCATAGAGGTCGGCGCGCAAAGTCGCGGCGAGCCACACCCGGCCCGAGCCGATCAGCGCGGCAAGCAGGTCGGCGAAGCGCGCGCGCGCATCCGGCGCCAGCGAAGGGGCGAACAGCTCGTCGAGCTGGTCGACCAGCAGCGCGAGGTCGCAGCGCACGTCGCGTCCATAGCGCTCGGCGTCCCGCGCGCGGCTGGCGATACGATCGAGCGCGTTGACGATCGGCCGCGCGGCGACCGCGTCGGCGTGCATGAGCGCGGCCGCGAGTTCCGCCGGCGTCTTGGAATTGCCCTCGGCGATCTCCGGCAGCGCCGGGCCGCGGCCTTCCTCCTCGGGCGGCAGGTCGGCCTCGCGCTGCAACAGCGCGGCGGCGAGCGCGGCGAACGGCCCGTCGGGGCTGTCGCCGGGCCGCATGACCGCCACGCGCCAGAGATCGACCTCCGGGACGACGCCGGGCGTCGTCAGGCGCGGCAGCAGGCCCGCGCGGGCGAGCGACGATTTGCCCGCCCCGCTCGCCCCGACGATCAGCAGGAACGGCGCGCCGCCGGCAGCGGCGCCGCGCCAAAGGTCCATGGCGCGACGGACGTCGCCGGCGCGGCCGAAGAACACCGGCGCGTGCTTGGCGCCGAAGACGCTGAGGCCCCGAAACGGCGAACCCTTGGTCGCCGGCCATGGAACGACGCGCCCGCCGGCGACCTTCTCGGCCAGCCACTTGCGCAGCAGCGCCTCAAGCTGACGCTCGAAATCGTCCTCCGAGCCGTAGCTGTTGAACGCCGCCTGGAACTGGCCCTGCGGCGTCACGAACCAGCGCGCGAAGAAGCCGCTGAGCGCCTCCCACTGGCGCACCGTCTCGTCGTAATCGCTGCGCCCGAGCTGGGGGCTCGGCGCGCCGCCGTCGTAGCGGAAGACGAACACGTCCGGCAGCTCGGCGCCGGCCTTGCGCCGCGCGACCGCGGTCAGAATCTCATACGCCGTGCCGCTCGGATAAGGGGCACCGTCGGGAAGCCTGTCGGGAAACTCCGGCGGCAGCGCGACGCCGAGGCGCCAGCGCAGGACGCCGACGACGATGTCGCAATCGGCGGCGGGGGGAATCTGCGCCTGGAAGGTCGCGTGGGCCCGATAGTGCTCGGTTTCCCAGCGCACGGTCTCGAGCCGCGCGAGACCCGCGAACTCGCCGTTCAGCCGGCTGACGACCGTCTCGGCGCGTCGCCGCTCGATCGCCGCATCGCCGGGCGAAGAAAGAAACAGACGAAATGTGCGCAACGCCGCCTCCGAAGACGCGCAATCGCGAAACCCTAATTTGCCAGGCCCACGGTGGGAAGGGGAACGCCGCGAGAATGTCCGGTCGGCAGACGCGCTGAGGTCCGCAATTGGGCGCGCCGCCGCCCCCTCACCGCCACGAAGCAAACCAGATGCGCAGGGAAAAGGCGTTGGGATCGACGGGGAATTGCGCCGACAGAACCGGCAGGTAGAAGACGAAGCTGAGGCCCGCCGCCAGGAGAAAACCGAGCGCGGCGATGTTGCGCCACCGCGCCGGGCGGCGGAAAAAGACCAGCGCCAGAGCCGGCCCGAGGCACAAGAGCGCGGGGAAATAGTAGTAGAAGAACTCGAGCCCCTTCGGATTGATCGCCCACGGCAGATATTGCGAGAAGAACGCCACCGCGACGATCATTGCGTCGCTCTCGCGCGCCGCGATCCACCGCCATGTCGCGTAGAGAACCGCCGCCTCGCCGGCGTAGAGGACCAGCGGATTGGCGAGCGCGACGATCGCCTGCGCCGGGCTTTCGGCGCCCCACGTCGCGGTGCGCAATCCCTCGACGTGGAAGAGATACCAGATCGGGCGGGTCATCGCCGGCCATTCGAACCACAGGCTGGAATAGGGGTGGGTCGCCGAGCTTCCCGTCATGATCTCGATCATGCGGCGCTGGGAAGCGAAAAACTCGACGATCGAGCCCTCGTGAACCATTTGCGGGAGGTAGGTGAGAAAATAGGCGAGGAAGGGCGCCGCGACCAAGGCGAGGACCGATTTTACCGGCGTCAGCGCCGCCCAGGCGTCGGGCGCATAGAAATCGGTCGCCCTGGGGTCATCGAAGCGCGCCCGCCAGAGCTTGAGTTGCCCGATGAGCAGGCGCACCGCGATGATCCCGCAAAGCGGGAACAATCCCGACAATTTGCAGGCGCTCGCCAGGCCGAGGCTCGCCCCCATCAGCATGGCGAAGACGAAGGATTTGCGCGGCGACTGGCGTTCCCTAAGACTGAGCGTGAAGAAGGCCAGCCCGAAGACGCAAAAGGCCATGAGAAAGACGTCGAGCATCGCGATGCGCGCCTGGACGTAGAGGATCGAATCAAACAGCGTGATCGCGCTCGCCCATAGGGCTTGGCCGAGATCGCGCAGGAGCGCGTAGGACCAGATCAACACCCCCACCAGCGTCAGCGATCCGAAGAGGGCGCTCATCGCGCGCCAGCCGATCGGGCCGTCGCCGAAAATCCGCATCCCGCAGGCGATCAGCAGCTTGCCGAGGGGGGGATGCTCCTGATGGAGCATCTCGCCGGTCTTGATCAGCGTCCGCGCGGTCGGCACGTACCAGGTTTCGTCGAAGTAGATTTCGCGCGCCGCGGCGAGGCCCCAGAGAAAGAGCGCGAGCGAGCCGACGAAAACGACGGCGCTCCACAGCGCCAGATTGGCCGAAGTCGGGGCCAGGCGGAGCGCGAGGGCGCCGCGCGCGGCGGCGATGGCGCTCGTTTGCGTTGGGGCTGGCGTTGCGTTGGCGCTCATGTCCTTTTCCCATTGTCGCGGCGCGATCATGCCCCCGCCGAACGGCTGCCGCAATCGTCCGCCGCGGCGCGGCCGCGCCGGCGGTTGACCGGCCTCAAGGACTGCGCCCGCGGCTTGTGCCAAGAGGTCAAGCGCGCGTGTCGTCGACGCGGTTGCTGGCCGCGGTCGCCCGGGGCGTCGAGAGGGGGGCCGAAGCCTTTCGCGGAGATCGCGGCCAGCGGCGGGATCGACGGCGGCGCGCGACCCCCGGCCGATGGAGCACGCGTATGAGGAACCCCAATTCCCTACCGGCGCTGATTTTCGCCGTTATTGTCGTCGTCGGCTTGGCGCTGGCCTATGGAGCCGCCGCGCCGCCCTATTACAGCGCCAGCGGCTGGATCGCCGTTCTGACGTTCTTCGTCGCCTTCGTCGTCTCCTACGCCGTCAAGATCGCCAATCAGTGGGAGCGGGTGGTGGTGCTGCGGCTCGGGCGTTTCCGCTCGCTCGAGGGGCCAGGGCTCTTCTTCATCATCCCGATCATCGAGACCGTCGCCTATTGGATCGACACCCGCGTCATCACCAGCGCCTTCAAGGCGGAAAAGACCCTCACCAAGGACACCGTGCCGGTCGACGTCGACGCCGTTCTCTTCTGGAAGGTGATCGACCCGAAGAAGGCGGCGCTCGACGTCGCCGACTACAACGGGGCGATCAACTGGGCCGCCCAGACCGCGCTGCGCGACGTCATCGGCAAGACCATGCTCGCCGACATGCTGGAGGGGCGGGAGAAGATCAGCGACGAATTGCAGAAGATCATCGACGTGCGCACCGAGCCCTGGGGCATCAACGTCATTTCGGTGGAGGTCAAGGACGTGCTGATCCCGCCGGCCCTGCAGGACGCGATGTCGATGCAGGCGCAGGCGGAGCGCGAACGCCAGGCGCGCGTCATCCTGGGCGATTCCGAGCGCCAGGTGGCGCAAAAGTTCGCCGAAGCGGCGCTCACCTACGCCGACAACCCGACCGCCTTCCATCTGCGCGCGATGAACATGCTCTACGAAGGCCTGAAGCGGGACAACGCCACCATCGTCATCGTGCCGAGCACCGCGGTCGAGACGATGCAGCTCGGCGGCCTCGCCGGGATCACGGCGCTGACGCAGAACCTCGGCGCGGACCGCGCGGCGATGGCGCCCGCCAAACCTTAGGCGCACCGACAGGCGGGGCGCGCCGAGGGCGGCGCGCCGTCACCGCTTGGGAAACTCCAGCCCCATGGCGCGGTAGCGTTCGGGATCGTCGAGCCAGTTCTCGCGCACCTTGACGAACAGAAAGAGATGCACCGGCGTCTCGTTGGCCTCGGCGATCTCTTTGCGCGCGGCGGCGCCGATCGCCTTGATCGTGCGCCCGCCCTCGCCGATGACGATTTTCTTGTGGCTTTCGCGGCTGACGTAGATCGTCTGCTCGATGCGCGCCGAACCATTGGGCAAATCCTTCCACGAACTCGGTCTCCACCGTCGTCTGGTAGGGCAATTCGTCGTGCAGGCGTTCGAACAGCTTTTCCCTGGTGATTTCGGCGGCGAGCGACCGCATCGGCGCGTCGGCGATCTGGTCCACGGGATAGAGCCACGGCCCCGGCGGCATCGCCGCGGCGAGCCTCTCGCGCAGCCGATCGAGGCCGTCGCCGGTCGCCGCGCTGATCATGAATGTGTCGTCGAATTTCAGGGCCGCGTTCAGCCCCGCGGCGAGCGCGAGCAACTGGGGACGCTCGGTGAGATCGATCTTGTTGAGGACCAGGAATTTCGGTCCCTTGCTCTCGCTCAAGGCCCTCAGGATCGCCTGCGTCGGCTCGCTCAGCCCGGCGTTGGCCGGCTCGAGCCCCGCCTTTGCCGAGGCGGCGCTCTCCTGGCGCGCGTCGATCAGCAGCGCCAGCGCGTCGGCGTCCCCCGCCGCGCCCCAGGCGCAAGCGAGCATCGCGCGATCGAGCCGGCGTTTGGGCGCGAACAAGCCGGGCGTGTCGACGAAAACGATCTGCGTCGCCCCGGCCACGACAATGCCGCGCACGGCGGCGCGCGTCGTCTGCGCCTTGCGCGAGACGATCGACACTTTCGAGCCGACGAGCGCGTTGATGAGCGTCGACTTGCCGGCGTTCGGCGCGCCGATCAGGGCGACGAAGCCGCATCGCGTGTCGTTCATGGCGCGCTCCAGCGCGAAAGAAACGCCTGCGCGGCGGCCTGCTCGGCGGCGCGCTTCGAGCTCGCCTCGCCCTGTTCCGGCTCGTAGCCCTCGAGAACCACTTGCATGACGAATTGGGGGGCGTGCGCGGGGCCGCTGCGCGCGACCTCGACATAGCGCGGCGCCGCCAGCGCGCGCGCCTGCGCCCATTCCTGCACCGCCGTCTTGGCGTCGCGCTCGGGCTCGACGTCGGCGTCCATGCGCGCGCGCCAGGAGCGCCCCACCAGCTCGCGCGTCGCCTCGAAGCCGGCGTCGAGATACGCTGCGCCGATGATGGATTCGCAGATATCCGACAGGATCGCCGCCTTCTTGCGTCCCCCGGCGCGCGCCTCGCCCTGCCCCATCACGACGTGCGGACCGACGTCCCATTCCTCGGCGACGGCGGCGCAGGTCTCGCGGCGCACGAGCTTGGCCAGCCGCATCGACAATTCGCCTTCGCTGGCCTGGGGATAGGCGTCATAGAGCATGTGGGCGACGACGACGCCGAGAACGCGGTCGCCGAGGAATTCCAGCCGCTGATAGGATTGGACGCGTCCGTGGGCGCCGGCGGCGGGCGCGGAGAGATGGGTCAGCGCGCGCGCTGCGAGGTCGCGGTCGCGGAAATGGTGGCCGATCCTCGCTTCGAGCGCCGCGAGCTCCGCTTTGGCCTTCTTGCTCATTGTCGTGCGCCG
>CAVWKL010000118.1:0-7495 GCA_963755075.1 uncultured Alphaproteobacteria bacterium | reverse complement strand
ACCGCCTGCGCGACGCATTCCCGGTTGATGACCGGGAGCATGCCGGGCATGGCGGCGTCGACCAACGAAACGTGGGTGTTGGGTTCGCCGCCGAAGGCGGTGGAAGCGCCCGAGAACAGCTTGGCGCGCGAATTGACCTGCGCGTGGACCTCCAGGCCGACGATGACTTCCCAGTCTCCGGTCGCGCCGCGGATGAGCTTTGTATTCGTCGCCGTCGCCGACATGGTGCGTTTCCCAAGTTTTTCGATCGTCGTGCGAGCCGATCTCGCCCCTCACGCCCACCAGGGCTGCGGCCAACGCACGCCGTCCAGCGACTGTTCGATCGCATGGCCGAGCGTGAACAGCGTCTCCTCGTCGAATGGCCGGCCGATGACTTGCAGCCCGAGCGGCAAACCGTCGGCCGACAGGCCCGCGGGCGCGACCAGTCCCGGCAGACCCGCCATGTTGACCGTCACGGTGAAGACGTCGTTGAGATACATTTCGACCGGGTCCGCCGAGCCCTTCTCGCCGATGCCGAAAGCGGGCGAAGGCGTCGCCGGCGTCAGGATCGCGTCGACGCCATCGGCGAACACCGCCTCGAAGTCGCGCCTGATCAGCGTGCGGATCTTCTGCGCGCGGACGTAATAGGCGTCGTAATAGCCGGCGGACAGCACATAGGTGCCGATCATCAGGCGGCGGCGCACCTCCGCGCCAAACCCCTTGGCGCGGGTCTTCTCATAGAGGTCGATGATGTCGGCCCCCGGCTCGCGCAGCCCATAGCGAACGCCGTCGTAGCGCGCTAGGTTGCTTGAGGCTTCGGCAGGCGCGACGATATAATAGGCGGGCAGGGCGTGGCGGGTGTTGGGCAGCGTGACGTTGACGATTTTGGCGCCCGCCGCGCTGAGCCAATCGGCGCCGCGCCGCCAGAGCGCCTCGATCTCGGCGTTCATGCCGTCGAGGCGATACTCGCGGGGAATGCCGACCGTCAATCCCTTGAGGGACCGCCCGACCGCCGCCTCGTAGTCGGGCACGGGCGCGTCCGCGCAGGTGGAGTCCTTGGGGTCGGAGCCTGCCATCGAGCGCAACATGATCGCGCAGTCGCGCACGGTCCGCGCGATCGGTCCGGCTTGGTCGAGAGACGAAGCGAAGGCGACCATGCCGTAGCGGGAGCAGCGCCCGTACGTCGGTTTGATCCCGGCCGTCCCGGTGAGCGCGGCGGGCTGGCGGATCGAACCGCCGGTGTCGCTCGCCGTCGCCGCCAGACACAGGCGCGCGGCGACCGCGGCGGCCGAGCCGCCCGACGAGCCGCCCGGCGTCAGCAGGCCACGCTTGTCGCCTTCGAGCGCGGCGCGCGCCCTCTCGGCGCTCCAGTTCGGCGGCAGCCAGGGCGAGGCGACCGGGCCGTAGTAGGAGGTCTCGTTCGACGAGCCCATCGCGAACTCGTCCATGTTCAACTTGCCGAGCATAACCGCGCCGTCGCGCCACAAATGCGCGGTGACGGTCGATTCATAGGGCGGCTTGAAGCGGTCGAGGATGTGGCTGCACGCCTGGGTGTGGACGCCTTTGGTGGCGTAGAGATCCTTGACGCCGATCGGCAGGCCCTCGAGCGGCCCCGCCGCGCGCGCCGCAAGACGCGCGTCGCTCGCTCGCGCCATCTCCAGCGCCTTATCCGCGGTTATCGCGACAAAGGCGTTGAGGCCCTTGGCGCGCTCGATGGCGCGCAGATGCGCCTCGGTCAATTCGACGCTCGACGCTCGGCGAGACTGCAACGCGTCGCGGCTTTCGGCGAGCGTCAGGGAGTTGAGTTCGGTCAAGTCGCGATCCATCTCAAACGGGGCGAAATGCGGCGGGGCTGGTCATTCAATGATCTTGGGCACGACGAAGAACCCATCTTCGGCGACCGGCGCGTTGGCGAGCACAGCCGGCCCGATTTCACCGTCGGTCACCACGTCGTCGCGCATCGGCAGCTTCATCGGGATGACCGAGGTCATCGGTTCGACGCCCGAGACATCCACCGCGCTCAAGGCTTCGACGAAGGACAGGATGGCGTTGAGCTCGTCTTGCAGATGCGGAACCTCCGCGTCGGTCACGGCGATGCGTGCGAGCCGCGCGATGCGGCGGACGGCGGCCTGATCCACGGACATGACGACTACCTCAGCTCCCGCGATTCCTAGGAGCGCGCCCCTATAGCACCGCGCGCTTCGCCGTGGCAACGCACGGCGCGCCGTGCTAGCGCTCGCGCCCATGGCCTTCGCCGCGCTCACCCTCGAGGATCTCGCCGCGATCCTGCCCGCCAAGGCGAGGCTGATCGGGGTGGACCTCGGAACCAAGACGATCGGGCTGGCGCTCTCCGACGTTGAGCGTCGGATCGCGACGCCGCTGGCGACGCTTTGTCGTGCGCAGTTCGCACGCGACGCGCAGGCGCTGAGCGCCCAAATCCGCAAATTCGAGGCTTTCGCCTTAATCCTCGGGCTGCCGCTCAACATGGACGGGGGCGAGGGGCCGCGCGTCCAGGCGACACGCGCTTTCGCTCGCAATTTCGCCCGCCTCGATCCGACGCCGGTCGCATTCTGGGATGAGCGCCTTTCAACCGCGGCGGTCAATCGCGCTCTGATCGCCAACGACGTCTCGCGCGCGCGCCGCGCTGCGGTCGTCGACAAGATGGCGGCGGCCTATATCCTGCAAGGCGCCCTCGATCGCCTTGCGCACGCGGCCCGCGTCCCGCGCGATTGATCTCTCGCGATGGCGCCGGACGGCCGAGACCGTCGCCGTCGCGCCCTGTGTCGCCGACATGACCGGGCGTCCGGAATCGGCGGCGGAAGCGCTGTCGATCGCCTGGCGCGCTCCGGGCGGCGTCAGGCGTTATCGCCGCGCGGCGCGATCAGGGCGACCCGGTTGCCGCCGGTATACTCAAGGCGCCCGGCAAGCTCCAGTTCGATGAGCGCGGTGCGAACGTCGCGCACGGGAACCTCCGCAGCGCGCGCGAGATCGTCGAGGGAAACCGGGGTTGGCCCGAGCAGCGCCTCGATGCGCCGACGCCCGGCGGACGCATCTGCGACGCCCCGGACGTCGCCACTCGCGACCTCGTCGACTTCGACGCCCGCGCGCGCCAGGGGATTCTGGTTGCCGATCGCCGGCGAACGACGGCGGCTCGTCATGCGCCGCTTCATCGGGGTCGCGCGCCGCCTCCTCGAAGCAGGAGAAGAGATCGCGCGCGCGGATCGGCTCGAGAACCGCGAGCACGTCCTCGGTCCGGGCGCAAAGATTGGCGCCGTCGCGCAAGAGATCGTTCGTGCCCTCCGCGCGCGGATCGAGTGGCGAACCGGGCGCGGCGAACACCTCGCGATTCTGCTCGGCGGCGAACTTGGCGGTGATGAGCGATCCCGAGCCGCGGGCGGCCTCGATGACCACCGTGCCGAGCGAAAGGCCGGAAACAAGGCGGTTGCGGCGAGGAAAGTCGCGGCCTCGCGGCTCCCATTCGACCGGCATTTCCGAAACGATCGCGCCGAATTCGGCGATGCGGGGAATCAGAGCGACCGCCTCGGGGGGATAGGGCCGCGCGTGACCGCCCGCCAGCACGGCGATCGTGCCGGTGGCGAGCGCGGCGATGTGAGCGCGCTGATCGATTCCGCGGGCGAGGCCGGAGACGACGACGTAACCTGCCTCGCCGAGACCGCGCGCCAGCCTGTCGGCGAAGGTCAGCCCCGCCGCCGACGCGTTGCGCGAGCCGACGATGGCGACGGCGGGCTGCTGCAGCGCCTCCTCGCGCCCCCGCAAGGCGAGGATCGGCGGCGCCGAAGCGATTTGGCGCAACGCCGGAGGATACTCGGGCTCGCAGAACGCGACGAGGCGCACACCGGTCTTCAGCGCCAGGGCGAATTCCTGCTCGATCTCGGCGCGCGTGGCGACACGGATCGGCCGCGCCGCGCCGCCGCGCCGCGCCAGTTCGGGCAGGGCGCGGAGCGCCGCGCCGGCGTCGCCGAAATTCCTCATCAGCGCGAAGAAGGTGCGTGGGCCGACGTTCTCCGAACGAATGAGCCGTAGCCAGTCGAGCCGTTCGTCGTCGGTGAGGCGGACGCGCGCCTGCCCCTTTGCCAAGGCTCAGCCCTTCCCGCCGATTTTCGTTTCCGTTCCCGCGATGAGGCGCCCGATATTGGCGCTGTGTCGGATCCACAGCAGCGCCGCGAGCGCGCCGAAAACGGGAGCGACCGCGCGATCCCCCATCGCCAGAGCCGCCAACGGCGCCGCGAGGCTTGCCGCCAGCGCCGCGGCGGAGGAGTAACGGGTCAACCCCGCGATCGCGAGCCAAACCAGCGCGAAGACGATCGCCGCGGGCCAGCAGGCCCCGATCAGACCGCCGAAAAACGTCGCGACGCCCTTGCCGCCGCGAAAGCCCAGCCAGACGGGATAGACGTGGCCGAAAAATGCGCCCGCCGCAGCCGCGAGCGCCGTCGGCGCGTCGAATAGAACCGCGGCCAAGGCGACGGCGAGCGTCGCCTTGAGGGTGTCGAGAACGAGCGTCGCCGCGGCCAAATCCTTGCGGCCGGTGCGCAGCACGTTGGTGGCGCCGATATTGCCGGATCCGATGACGCGCAGATCGCCGGCGCCGGCGAGACGAGTCAAAATCAACCCGAACGGAATCGAGCCAAGAAGATAACCGATCCCAAGGGCGAGAAGATCATCGGGGAGGAGCGCCATGGGCAGCGATCGTTGGAGGGGACGAGGGAAAGCGGCGACAAGCCTATTCGTGTGCGATCCTACCGGCAACCAGCGTCATTTTGACCCGTCCCTCGAGGCGCGCTTCGTCGAAGGGCGTATTGCGGCAGCGCGAATGCAGCGTCGCCGGATCGAGCACGAACGGCGCCTCGGGATCGAAGCGCACCAGGTCTGCCGGCGCGCCGACTTCTAGCCGGCCGCCGGGAAGCCCCAGGATTTCCGCCGGTCGGGACGACATCGCGCGCAGCAGCCGAGGAAGCGCAATGTGGCCGGCGGCGACCAGACGCAGGCTCGCCGCGAGCATCGTCTCGAGGCCGATCGCGCCCGCCGCCGCCTCGGCGAAAGGCAACCGCTTGGTCTCGACATCCTGCGGATCGTGGTCGGAGACGATCACGTCGATAAGGCCGGCGTTCAGCGCTTCGACAAGCGCGAGTCGCTCGTCCTCGGCGCGCAGCGGCGGGTTCAGCTTGAGAAAGGTGCGGTAGTCCCCGACATCGATCTCGTTGAGCGTCAGATGGTTGATCGAGACGCCGCAACTGACCGCCAGTCCCCCCTGGCGCGCCCGCGCGATGGCCTCGAGCGACAGCCGGTTGGAGACGATCGCCGCATGATAGCGCGCGCCGGTCAGCGCGACGAGGCGCAGATCGCGATCGAGCATGATCGTTTCGGCCTCGCGCGGGATTCCGGGCAGGCCGAGGCGACTCGCACGCTCGCCCTCCGCCATCACGCCGTCGCCGCTGAGATTGCGGTCCTCGCAGGCGTGCATGACCAGCACGCCGAAATCGCGCGCGTAGGTCAGCGCGCGCCGCATCGTCTGCGCGTTGGCGACGCTGCGCGGCCCGTCGGAAAACGCCACTGCGCCCGCTTCGGCGAGGAGCCCGATCTCGGCGATCTCGCGCCCTTCGAGGCCCTTGGTCAAAGCCGCGCAAGGCAGGATGCGGACCTTGGCGGTGGCGCGCGCGCGGTGCAGGATGAAGTCGACCACGGCGGGGTCGTCGACCGGCGGGTTGGTGTCGGGGCGCGCGACAATCGTCGTCACGCCGCCCGCCGCCGCGGCGGCGCTGGCGCTGGCGATGGTCTCGCGATGCTCGGCGCCGGGCTCGCCGATGAAGGCGCGCATGTCGATGAGGCCCGGCGCGACGACGTCGCCTTCGCAATCGACGAATTGCGCTTCTGCGGGGACGGTTTCGCGCGTCACGCCGCCGCCGAGCGCCGCGATGCGCCCGTCGACAATGAGTGCGCCGCCGCGCGATTCGCGCAACGCCGCCGGATCGATCAGGCGGGCGTTGAGAAAGGCGATGGGGCGAGGCTGAGGCACGGGTTTCTGCATTAGCCGCGCCGAGGCGCGCAGGCAAGGGCGCAAACGCAAACGCCTCTTGCCTGGACCGGCAAAACCGTCTAGAGGGCGCCTCTGCCGCAAGGGAAGACTTTTCCGTCGCCGTAGCGCGTGCGCCCGTAGCTCAGCTGGATAGAGCACCAGACTACGAATTTGGGGGTCGGGGGTTCGAATCCCTCCGGGCGCGCCAGCTTCGCTGGGGACTTTCGGCAGCGTGTCCAATGGCTTTGGGGTTCCCGGGTCCGCGAGGCCGCCGGAGCGCGCCTATAATCCCGTCGGCCGCGGTCGCCGCTCCATCGGCGCTCAGCTCTGAATCGGACGCAGCGCGGCCTCGAGCGCGTGCACCCCCGCCAGCCCTTCGGCGTCGGTCTTGCCGAAAGGCTCCTCGCACAAGGTGACGAGCGCGGCCCCGTCCGCGAGGGCTTCGACCACGACGTCGGCGGGATATTTCGCCCGCAAGGCGAGGTTCGGAGGCAGGTAGGTGATCCAGCCGATCCAGGGTTTGAGAGTGCGCTCGCCCGCCGCCCAGGTTGGATCGGGGATCTTGGGCGGGTTGTAGAAGGAGAACATCGCGCACATTTCCGCCGGGTTCCAGATCTCGCGCGCGAATCGCATCAACGGCCGAAGCTCGGAGGCGCGCCACGGCCGTCCCGTGGATGGGCACAACTCGGAGAGCCGCATGAAGACGTAGTTCGGATGGATCGAGGCGCTCCGGCCGAAAGCGCCGACTCGGCATCGGGTGCCGGCGGTGCTCGACTTGCGGAAATCATAGGGCGGAGGCCCCGCGTGGCCGCCCCAGACATAGCTTCCCAACTCCGGCCAAGGGCCCGGCGGGGCGTCATGCTGCCCGATATTGTCGACCAAAAGCTGCTTCGCCGCGGCCTCGCTGAGGGGGACGGGAACCGTCTCCTTCTTGGTCTTCGGCGACTCCAGCCAGCTTCGATAGATCGGGTCGAAATCCGGCAGACCGGTGACAAAGCGGGAGAGCCTGCGCGCGTCGTCGGCCTGCGCCGGGTCGCGCGGCTCCCACCAGAGATTGAGTTCCAGATCGCTCATCAAAGGCCTCCGCTCAATTCGGGTCGAAAACGACCGACAAGTTTCCAAAGCTCAGGCCGTCGGCAATATTCTTCAATCCCCGATAGCCCCTCTCGGTTTGCGCGTGCCAGACGACCATGCGGCCCGCGGCGGCCGCAGCTTTCGCTTGGCTTTCCATCTGAATTGCGGGGTTACTTTCCGGCTTGACCCACCAATTTGCCTTGTCGTTCTCATCGGACATGAAGTCGATGTCCGCCTTGGCTTCGAGCAGGAAACCCGTCGGCGGCTCGCAGCCGTCGTAGATGACGCGCCCGACGTCGATCGCCCACCCGTACGGTAACTTGCTGACGTATTCCTGATAGGCGATGGAATTCGCTGAATCCGTCGTCTTCGGCTCGGGCGTCGGGTCGGGGCAGAGCTTCGACTGGA
>CAVWKL010000117.1:0-23581 GCA_963755075.1 uncultured Alphaproteobacteria bacterium | reverse complement strand
AACCTGCAAGTTGCACTGCCTGATGACTGAATTGAATCCACCCGTGACATCGTCGCGAAACTCTGAAGTCTCTGCCACATCCTCCGCGACGACGGGGTGACGTACAATGAGTATGTCACCGAATTGACGTTTCTCCTGTTCCTAAAAATGATGG
The DNA here is from genome assembly GCA_963755075.1 of uncultured Alphaproteobacteria bacterium. Lineage (GTDB taxonomy): Bacteria > Pseudomonadota > Alphaproteobacteria > Rhizobiales > Beijerinckiaceae > Roseiarcus. Next base: position 23,427 of record CAVWKL010000117.1, on the reverse strand, counting down.
CGGAGACAGGCAGGGAGGAGATTCTGCCGAACGGCTACCGCTGGAGCGAGTTGGCCAAGCGCACCGGGATGGATCAGCTCGACTTCTATAAGCGTCTGCTGCTCGACCTCGGCACGAAGGGTAAGGCAACCGTTGCCGCGATCTTCGTCGACGCGCAGACCAAGCTACGCAAGCCGACGAACCTCAAGGCGCTGACAGACGCCATAGACAAGCTCGACTGGTTTTCCGCGCGCGAGGAAGGACTCGGGAACCTCTACGAGGGCTTGCTTGAAAAGAACGCTGCCGAGAAGAAGTCCGGCGCAGGGCAATATTTTACGCCGCGACCTCTGATTGACTGCATTGTCCGCGTCATTCGGCCACAAGCCGGCGAGGTCATCCAGGACCCGGCGGCGGGCACCGGTGGCTTCATCGTTGCTGCCGACCGCTTCATCAAGGATCACACGGACGACCTTTTCAAGCTTCCGAAGGAACAGGTCTTCTTTCAAAAGCACCACGCCTATGTGGGGCTCGAACTAGTGCCGGATGCGCATCGGCTCTGCCTGATGAACCTGATGTTGCATGGCATCGAAGAAGGAATCGATTTGGGCGACACTCTGTCCCCGGACGGCGAAGCGCTCCCGAAGGCCAACATCGTTCTCACTAATCCCCCGTTTGGTACGAAGAAAGGCGGCGGCCGTCCGAACCGCGCCGATTTTTCCATCACGTCCGACACATCCAACAAACAGCTCGCTTTCGTCGAACACGTCGTGCGCGCTTTGAAGCCGGGCGGTCGCGCTGCCATCGTGTTGCCCGACAACGTTCTGTTCGAGGACAACACCGGGCGGCGGCTTCGCACTTGGATGATGGAGCTGTGCGATCTGCACACCATCCTTCGTCTGCCGACCGGAATTTTCTACGCGCAAGGCGTCAAGACCAACGTCGCGTTCTTCGCGCGCGGCAAGACCGACAAAGCGAACACGAAAGCTGTCTGGATCTATGACTTGCGGAATCAGATGGAGGCCTTTGGCAAGACCCGGCCCCTTACAATCGCCGACTTTGCGGATTTCGAGAAGGCGTTCGGAAACGATCCGCTCGGTAAAGCCAAGCGCAAGGATCAAGGCGAAGAAGGCCGCTTCCGTTGCTTCACTCGTGAGCAAATTAGGGCCAAGGAGGACGATCTCGATATCGGCTGGCTACGCGACACCGAAGCTGAAGTTGAAGAGCATCTAACCGAGCCGGAGGATATCGCTGACGCCATCATCGCGCACTTGCGCTCTGCGCTGGAGGAGATTGAGACGGTTAGTGACGAACTTGGGGAAACTCCTTCCACCGAGCAAGGCGAAGCAGCATGACCGGTATTCCGAAAGGGTGGAGAGAGGACACACTTGGAGACCTCGTCCGGCTTCGCGGCGAGAAGCAGTCCCCTGGAACGAATCCGGAAGCTGTATTTGTTGGCCTCGAAGACGTAGAGGCTCATACGTCTCGTATTCTCCAATATGGTCGCGCTGGCGATTTGAAAAGCGCCGCCGCTTGTTTCTCGTCAGGTGAGATTCTTTACAGTCGCCTTCGACCCTATTTAAACAAGGTGTTTTTGGCCGATCGTGACGGTCTCGCGTCGGCGGAATTCCTGGTACTCAAGCCTGCTCCCACGGTAAACGCTGACTTTGTTCGTCGACGAATAATGATGCAAGATTTCCTTGAGTTCACCGCAAGCCTTGATAGAGGCGACAGGCCCAGAGTTGATTTCAAGCAAATCGCAGAATTTGCGGTTCAGGTTCCACCCCTTTCTGAACAAATTCGCATTGTTGCAAAACTCAACAGCCTTAGCGGTTGCACCGCGCGGGCGCGCCAGCAGCTTGGGAGAATTTCAGCGCTAATTCAGAAATACCGCCAGGCGATCCTATCTGCTGCCTTCAGCGGCGAGTTAACGCAGGAATGGCGTCTCACAAAGAAAATCAAGAGAGATTGGGAAACCCGGAAGGTCGACAAAATAATATCTGCAATCGTTGCGGGAAAGAATCTCAGGTGCGCCGAACGCCCGCCCCATTCAAGCGAGAATGGAGTTGTAAAGGTTAGCGCGGTCACGTGGGGAAACTTCGACCCGATGGCTTCCAAGACCCTTCCCGCGGATTTTACCCCTCCAGAACGCACAAGAATCAAGTCCGGCGATTTTCTAATTTCACGCGCGAATACCTTAGAACTAGTCGGAGCTGCGGTCATAGTTGAACAGGCTCCTGCCAATCTGTTTTTAAGCGATAAGATTCTTCGGCTTGAAATGCGGGAAGAGCACAAAACTTGGTTGCTGTGGTTCTTGCGATCGCCTGAAGGACGCGCCGCTATCGAAGAGACCGCGACAGGTAATCAGCTCTCGATGAGAAACTTGAGCCAGGATGCGCTACGAAACATCAATGTTCCGTGGCCTTCACCTCAGGAGATGAACGCGGTTCTTAGCCGCATCAAGACCGCCTTCGTGTGGCTCGACCGAGTTGCTGCCGAGCACGCGAATGCCTCCCGGCTCTTGCCAAAGCTCGACCAAGCGATCCTCGCTAAAGCTTTCCGCGGCGAGTTGGTGCCGCGAGAGGAGGCGTGACTCTCAAGGTATCGCTCTCATCTTGTTGTCGTCGCAGCGGCCGTTGGGCGCGCGTAGACAAGTCTGAAAAATGGCTATGTGACGAGACCGACGAATATACACGACCGAATAGAGATCGAAGCATGGACAAAGGACCTCACCTGGTAGCCTTCCAAAGCGAACTTACGCGACTGCGAAATTCCGGCAGACGGCCAGAGCCGCTGGAGTTGGTTAGGATTGCGAAGACGCACAAGTTGTCGGCGCAGGAAAGTCTGAATGAATTACTCGACTACTATCATTTTTATGGAATGCAGGATTATGAAAATCGCGTCCTGCCATGCGAGTTTGTGAAATCTGTTTGGCGACTATGCTCGGCAACGCGAGTCTTGGAATACACCAGCCTGCCTCGTCTCCTCTCAATCGAGGTCATCGAAGGAGGGGGCGCAAATGTCGACGTGCTTTGCCCACCTTCCGAGCTTCAGGGAATCCTTCGTCTCATATTGCCCGAAAAGACCGTCCGCATATTGGCGGACATGACATCCGTGGAGGAAGGCACGGTCTACGATTTGATTGTCTGCCAACCGCCCATCGGTGATTCCAGCGCTCGCGCAGATCATTTTGGCGGCGATATCGTTCGCCGCTTGAGTGCCTTCTTGAGCGATAGGGGCCTCATCTATTGGATGACCGCGCGCTCGGTTCTGTTCACTCCGAAAGGATCGCAAGCTCTTTCCCGCCTCGCCGCCAGTGGGCTGCACGCGGTTGCCGCGATCGAATTCCCGGTGGCAGCACTTCGAGGAGTCTCCATCGAGGGAGCGCTCATTGTTCTTGGCCGAGAAGACATTGGCCGTCGGCTCGTCGGGGCGGTTCGCGACACCGCGACAGCGCAACAAGTGGCGTCCGCCCTTTTTGCGCGGGCCTTCACGAAAAGTGGCCCACATGGACGTGGCTGGCCGGTGACGATCGACGTTCGTTCGCCGAGCTTGAACGCGAGCGGCTCCTGCAAAAGATGATGCCGCGGGGACGGTACGAGGTTAAGCCGCTATCGGCGCTTCTTGCGTTATTGTATTCAGAAGGACAGGCCACCGACCGCCGAGGTCGGTGGGCCGTCAGCTTTCATATCGAATTCATCCCGAGAGGTGCCGATAGCCGCTTAACCTCGTACCGTCCCCGCGGCATCATCTTTTGCAGGAGCCGCTCGCGTTCAAGCTCGGCGAACGAACGTCGATCGTCACCGGCCAGCCACGTCCATGTGGGCCACTTTTTGTGAAGGCCCGCGCAAAAGGGCGGACGCCACTTGTTGCGCTGTCGCGGTGTCGCGAACCGCCCCGACGAGCCGACGGCCAATGTCTTCTCGGCCAAGAACAATGAGCGCTCCCTCGATGGAGACTCCTTGAAGTGCTGCCACCGGGAATTCGATCGCGGCAACCGCGTGCAGCCCACTGGCGGCGAGGCGGGAAAGAGCTTGCGATCCTTTCGGAGTGAACAGAACCGAGCGCGCGGTCATCCAATAGATGAGGCCCCTATCGCTCAAGAAGGCACTCAAGCGGCGAACGATATCGCCGCCAAAATGATCTGCGCGAGCGCTGGAATCACCGATGGGCGGTTGGCAGACAATCAAATCGTAGACCGTGCCTTCCTCCACGGATGTCATGTCCGCCAATATGCGGACGGTCTTTTCGGGCAATATGAGACGAAGGATTCCCTGAAGCTCGGAAGGTGGGCAAAGCACGTCGACATTTGCGCCCCCTCCTTCGATGACCTCGATTGAGAGGAGACGAGGCAGGCTGGTGTATTCCAAGATCGCGTTCCGAGCATAGTCGCCAAACAGATTTCACAAACTCGCATGGCAGGACGCGATTTTCATAATCCTGCATTCCATAAAAATGATAGTAGTCGAGTAATTCATTCAGACTTTCCTGCGCCGACAACTTGTGCGTCTTCGCAATCCTAACCAACTCCAGCGGCTCTGGCCGTCTGCCGGAATTTCGCAGTCGCGTAAGTTCGCTTTGGAAGGCTACCAGGTGAGGTCCTTTGTCCATGCTTCGATCTCTATTCGGTCGTGTATATTCGTCGGTCTCGTCACATAGCCATTTTTCAGACTTGTCTACGCGCGCCCAACGGCCGCTGCGACGACAACAAGATGAGAGCGATACCTTGAGAGTCACGCCTCCTCTCGCGGCACCAACTCGCCGCGGAAAGCTTTAGCGAGGATCGCTTGGTCGAGCTTTGGCAAGAGCCGGGAGGCATTCGCGTGCTCGGCAGCAACTCGGTCGAGCCACACGAAGGCGGTCTTGATGCGGCTAAGAACCGCGTTCATCTCCTGAGGTGAAGGCCACGGAACATTGATGTTTCGTAGCGCATCCTGGCTCAAGTTTCTCATCGAGAGCTGATTACCTGTCGCGGTCTCTTCGATAGCGGCGCGTCCTTCAGGCGATCGCAAGAACCACAGCAACCAAGTTTTGTGCTCTTCCCGCATTTCAAGCCGAAGAATCTTATCGCTTAAAAACAGATTGGCAGGAGCCTGTTCAACTATGACCGCAGCTCCGACTAGTTCTAAGGTATTCGCGCGTGAAATTAGAAAATCGCCGGACTTGATTCTTGTGCGTTCTGGAGGGGTAAAATCCGCGGGAAGGGTCTTGGAAGCCATCGGGTCGAAGTTTCCCCACGTGACCGCGCTAACCTTTACAACTCCATTCTCGCTTGAATGGGGCGGGCGTTCGGCGCACCTGAAATTCTTTCCCGCAACGATTGCAGATATTATTTTGTCGACCTTCCGGGTTTCCCAATCTCTCTTGATTTTCTTTGTGAGACGCCATTCCTGCGTTAACTCGCCGCTGAAGGCAGCAGATAGGATCGCCTGGCGGTATTTCTGAATTAGCGCTGAAATTCTCCCAAGCTGCTGGCGCGCCCGCGCGGTGCAACCGCTAAGGCTGTTGAGTTTTGCAACAATGCGAATTTGTTCAGAAAGGGGTGGAACCTGAACCGCAAATTCTGCGATTTGCTTGAAATCAACTCTGGGCCTGTCGCCTCTATCAAGGCTTGCGGTGAACTCAAGGAAATCTTGCATCATTATTCGTCGACGAACAAAGTCAGCGTTTACCGTGGGAGCAGGCTTGAGTACCAGGAATTCCGCCGACGCGAGACCGTCACGATCGGCCAAAAACACCTTGTTTAAATAGGGTCGAAGGCGACTGTAAAGAATCTCACCTGACGAGAAACAAGCGGCGGCGCTTTTCAAATCGCCAGCGCGACCATATTGGAGAATACGAGACGTATGAGCCTCTACGTCTTCGAGGCCAACAAATACAGCTTCCGGATTCGTTCCAGGGGACTGCTTCTCGCCGCGAAGCCGGACGAGGTCTCCAAGTGTGTCCTCTCTCCACCCTTTCGGAATACCGGTCATGCTGCTTCGCCTTGCTCGGTGGAAGGAGTTTCCCCAAGTTCGTCACTAACCGTCTCAATCTCCTCCAGCGCAGAGCGCAAGTGCGCGATGATGGCGTCAGCGATATCCTCCGGCTCGGTTAGATGCTCTTCAACTTCAGCTTCGGTGTCGCGTAGCCAGCCGATATCGAGATCGTCCTCCTTGGCCCTAATTTGCTCACGAGTGAAGCAACGGAAGCGGCCTTCTTCGCCTTGATCCTTGCGCTTGGCTTTACCGAGCGGATCGTTTCCGAACGCCTTCTCGAAATCCGCAAAGTCGGCGATTGTAAGGGGCCGGGTCTTGCCAAAGGCCTCCATCTGATTCCGCAAGTCATAGATCCAGACAGCTTTCGTGTTCGCTTTGTCGGTCTTGCCGCGCGCGAAGAACGCGACGTTGGTCTTGACGCCTTGCGCGTAGAAAATTCCGGTCGGCAGACGAAGGATGGTGTGCAGATCGCACAGCTCCATCATCCAAGTGCGAAGCCGCCGCCCGGTGTTGTCCTCGAACAGAACGTTGTCGGGCAACACGATGGCAGCGCGACCGCCCGGCTTCAAAGCGCGCACGACGTGTTCGACGAAAGCGAGCTGTTTGTTGGATGTGTCGGACGTGATGGAAAAATCGGCGCGGTTCGGACGGCCGCCGCCTTTCTTCGTACCAAACGGGGGATTAGTGAGAACGATGTTGGCCTTCGGGAGCGCTTCGCCGTCCGGGGACAGAGTGTCGCCCAAATCGATTCCTTCTTCGATGCCATGCAACATCAGGTTCATCAGGCAGAGCCGATGCGCATCCGGCACTAGTTCGAGCCCCACATAGGCGTGGTGCTTTTGAAAGAAGACCTGTTCCTTCGGAAGCTTGAAAAGGTCGTCCGTGTGATCCTTGATGAAGCGGTCGGCAGCAACGATGAAGCCACCGGTGCCCGCCGCCGGGTCCTGGATGACCTCGCCGGCTTGTGGCCGAATGACGCGGACAATGCAGTCAATCAGAGGTCGCGGCGTAAAATATTGCCCTGCGCCGGACTTCTTCTCGGCAGCGTTCTTTTCAAGCAAGCCCTCGTAGAGGTTCCCGAGTCCTTCCTCGCGCGCGGAAAACCAGTCGAGCTTGTCTATGGCGTCTGTCAGCGCCTTGAGGTTCGTCGGCTTGCGTAGCTTGGTCTGCGCGTCGACGAAGATCGCGGCAACGGTTGCCTTACCCTTCGTGCCGAGGTCGAGCAGCAGACGCTTATAGAAGTCGAGCTGATCCATCCCGGTGCGCTTGGCCAACTCGCTCCAGCGGTAGCCGTTCGGCAGAATCTCCTCCCTGCCTGTCTCCGCCATCATTTTTAGGAACAGGAGAAACGTCAATTCGGTGACATACTCATTGTACGTCACCCCGTCGTCGCGGAGGATGTGGCAGAGACTCCAGAGTTTCGCGACGATGTCACGGGTGGAATTCAATTCAGTCATCAGGCAGTCCGTTTCCAGGTTTCTTCGTTGATTTCGGCAAGCAGGGTTTCGAGCTTACCGTCAAACACTTTGTTCAGTCTCTTGAATCCGCCCTCCGACCGGAACGGCTCCTGATCGAGCGCGTCACGATCCACGACGATCTCCTGCATGAGTTGCTCGCCAATGCGCCGCAGCCACGCGCGCTGTGGTTGGGTCCATGTCCCTTGGCTCGTGATCTTCCGCATCGCCTTGTCGACACGCTCCGCAAAAGGCTCCAAGGGATCGCCGATCGCCGCCTGACGAATGAACCCTATGATCGAAGCTGCGATATCTTGGTTCTTCGCCTGTTGCCACGCGGTACGTAAGGCGGAGTCCGTGAAGCCCTGCCGATCAAGCTCAAGCCGCAATTCGCGCAGCTGTGCGCGCGTGAGGTCACGCGGTCGCTGCACAACGACGGACAGCGCTGCGATCTTGTTGAGATTGTTGCGAACGAAGCTGGTGAAGTTGTCGAGGAAATCCTCGGGACGCGATGCGCTGCCATAGCCGCGCGACACTCCGGCCAACTGATCCGGGTGATGGGAGATCGGCAGAGCTGTGCCGTCGCCCTCAGGGCTCCAGTCGAGGATCAATCCGAGCGTAGGGCGATCCTTGAACCATTTCGCGAGGTCCGAGGGTGACGCCGAGCGTATGCGCTGCAAGGTGGCCTCGGGCTCTTCGCCGGCGGTTTCGGCGTACCGACGGCGCGCATCGGCGATAAACCTTCCCAACTTGCGCGCCCATTTGACGGCGAGTTGGTCGCGAATGGCGGCGCGGTGCCCATCGTCCGTCACGGTCGTCAGTTCTTGCACAAGCTGCTCGAACGTGAGGGACGGATTGACGACGACCGGCTTCATGTCGGTCAGGTCTTGCAGGTGTGGGTAAAGGTCGACGGCGTCGAAAATGCGGAACGTTTCCTTGCCGATGTCATCGCATCGGCGCGTCGCGCGGCCGAGCATTTGCTCATAGAGGATGCGACTGTTGACGCGTCGCACAAACACGAGATTCGTGATGCTCGGCACATCAATTCCCGTGGTCAGCAAGTCGACCGTGACCGCGATCTTCGGCAGCGCGTCGTTGCGATAGGAGCGGATCAACGCTCCGACGCGGTCAACGCTCCCCGTCACCTTACGTACCGATGCGTCTTCGATGTCGCCGTAGCGCGCCTGCATAGCCTTCTTGATTTCGTTGACGAGGATATCGGCGTGTGCGTCCGTCGCCGCGAACACAAGCGTCTTACCCGGCAGGCTCGGATCGATGTTCTTCGCCAATTCCTCCGCAACCACGCGATTGAATTCCTGGGTGATGACGCGGCGGTTGAAGGAGTCCACCTCGAACGTAATCTCGTCCGGCGCATGAGCGAGGTCGATGGTGCCTGTGCGCGGGTTAAAGAGTTCGATCTGCTCGTTCTTCTTGAACTTGATGCCCGACCGGGTCAGTTCCGTTTCGATTCGAATAGGGGGTTCGTGATCGATGAGGTAGCCGTCGACAACTGCCTCGCGGTACGAGTAGGTGTAGATCGGATCACCGAAAATCTGCACCGTGTGCAAAGCCGGCGTTGCTGTGAGTCCGATCTTCGTCGCATCAAAGTGCTCCAGCACGCGACGGTATTTCGACACGTAGTCGTCCTGCGAGCGGAATTCGAGTTCGCGATCGGACATCTCGCGGTCCAGCAAGTAGCCCCTGTGGCACTCGTCGACGACCATCAGGTCATATTGGTCGACCGGAGGCGCTTCCGAATTGTCCTCCGCAAATAACACGCGCTTGACGAGCCCCTGGATCGTGCAGATGTGGACTTTGGTCTCGGATTCCGGAGCGACGTCGGTAAGTCCTTTCAACCCGAAAATGTCGGCGAAGGTCTTCACGCTCACGACCTTGGTCGAGCGAAACTCGCCTGCTGCCTGCTCGCCGAGTGCGTTCCGATCGACGACGAAGCAAATGCGCCGAAATCGCTTCGCGGCCAACAAGCGATAGAGCATCGCAATGGCGAGCTTGGTCTTGCCGGTGCCCGTCGCCATTGCGAGCAACATTTCGCGGCGGTCTCCGGCAAGACCGTTCTCGACGGCTTCGATCGCCCTCTGCTGATAGGGACGAAGCGGGAATCCGAACTCGAAGGGCATGGACTGCAATGCGGCTTGGGCCGCATCTCGGTCGATGTCGAGCTGCGCCTTCAGGCCGTCGGGAGTGGGCCAATCATTCAGAGCACGGCGCTGATTGGTGGCCCTGCGCGCGTCGCGAAACCAAATTCCGCTCTCGGTTTCGATCTGCTTCAGATAGGGGCGGCCGTTCGTGGCGAAGACAAACGGGATACGAAACTCGCCCCAAGGCCCACCGGCCGGCTCGCCCGAATTGAACGAAAACCCTCGCGCATAGCGTTCGGCTTGATCGATCGCGGCCGAAACGTTCTTGCGCCGGCGCTTCGCTTCGATAACTCCAACGCAGGTCAGTCCAACGAAGAGCGCATAGTCAGCGGGACCGCTTTCAGTCGGCCACTCCGCAATGGCCATGGCGCGGCCTTTGGCGGGTCGAGCGCCTGCGGCAAATCGGATTGTCTCCGTCTCCGCTTCCCACCCGCGACTGCGCAACTGTTGATCGATGATTTGCCGCGTTGCGCCTTCGTCCAGCTCGATCGTTTGCGCAGCCTTCTCGCCTTTCGCGATGAATCCAAGGAGGTCGACAGGTTGCGCCTCGGTACTCTTCTGCAAGGCTTCAAGCCGCGCACGAAGGTCCTGCTTTTCCAGTTCGACTTCCTTCGCAAGCTGTTCCCAGGTTGCCCGGTCCTCTGCTTCGTGGCGCGCGCGCTCCTCGGCGGATTGCCTCGCGTGGGCGGCTTCCTCGGCTCTCAGCCGTGCTTGCTCGGCGGCGGACTTCGTCGCCAACAATTCGGTTCTCAGGCGCTCCAATTCGACGCGAACCGAAGCCGTTGCATCTTGCGGCGCGGCGGGAGGCTGGAACGGTCCGGGAGCGAATTCGCGGTCGTCCCCGAAAGTGCGATGAAACCAAATTGCGGCCTGCCGAGCGTACTTGAGCGCATTCAGTGCCTCGGCGAGCGTGCCGCGTGCTCCGTGCGCGGCGGTGTTTCCAAATATGCGGAGATTGTGAAAGAGGTCGGCAACTTCGGAGGGAAGAACGCGTTCGAACCGTAGGCGGCGAAGCAATTCGGCCTGGGACTCCTCCTCGCGAGCGCCGTAGAGGCCCGTTCTTGCGGCAACAAGTTGCGCTAGCAATTCGCCAAATTGGCGAAGCTTCAATAGGCAAGTATTCGGATCGTCGTGAAAGTAGCGCTCCGCAAGAGCCCCCAGCTGTGCCAACTGAGGGTCGTGAACTTGAAGAAACCCAAAATTTCCGGCTGGTGCTTTCATGTTCGTACAAGCATTGCGCGTGAATCTCGCTGAGACAAGCGAAAAGGCGCGTTGCGAAATGAACGTAGCGGGTGCATGGGGCGTTACGCCGTCGTTGGGGCTCTTGAAGGGCAGCTTGCGATGGGCCGGCGAATGAATCCGCGCAAATCCGACGGTCTCCAAGAGCGGTCCGCCGAGTCTTGTGACTCGCTTTGCGTCATTGAGCCAATCCCTTGCGTTACGTGCAGCGTTACAGGACAGGCGCGGCACGCGCCAGAGAGATAACAAGATCGCAAAGTTCCCGTCAGGACTGAGTTCGCCGGCTCGTTAGCAAGCGTCTCCGCCATCACGTCCGCAACCAACCCCGCCCTTCTTTCGGCCAGAGAGCACCGTCCTCGGCTCGTGGCCGCAAGTGCTGCGCACTCCTCCTCTTCGTTCCGGTCGCAAGCGATGCAGCCGCCTCACCCGGAGCTTTGGCCTCCCTCAGAAGGCCGCGATCGGCGCGGTCAGAAACTGATGGAGGAAACAATGCGCGTGCTGACAATCACCGAACTGCTGCGTCTGACACGAAAGGAACTTTGCGAGCTCGCGGCGCGTATCACCGCCGTACTGCCGCACTATCCCGAGGGATCGCCCGAGCTCGTCAACGCGCTCACCAACCTGCGAAACATTCGCTGCGCTCTGGCGCGGCGCGACTTCTCGCCGTGACGTGCGCGGCGCAACCCCTGCCCTCGCTGTCCGCTATTAAGCCTCCGGAAACAGGCGCGGAAACAGCGCGTCGAGCGTGTCAGCCGCAAAGGATTGGCCGATTCAAACTCAGCATAACATATTGATATTTATAATGTGTCTCAATTTCTTCGGAAAGAATGGCCAATCTTTTGGCCGATAAATGCCGGCAGCCGAGCTACCGGTATGCGGGCTCCCCCTTGCTCGCGACATCCAAAACGATGACGACGATCATCATCATCATCGTCGCGATCATCGGCATCACCCCGGACGTCACGATGATCGCTACCGGCACTTCCGTCAGGGAGCTGCTGAACGAGCGACATTCTAACTTTCGCGTGCCTCAGGTACGCGAAAGTTAGATTCCGGCAAGCGACGATGACCACCGCGGAATGTTGGCTCGATAGCGCGCGTGACAGCGCTCGCCTTCGCGAAGCATTACACTCCTTTCGTGACCAAGTCCGCGGGGCGGCGGTTTATGTCAGCATTCGTTGACATTCAAGAAAGTCAGCGCTCGACGACATTCGCTGCCCGACCTACCAACGCCCCGCACTTGCTGATTCAGAGCAATAATGGCTCTTTTCTTTTCCATTATCTCGGCTTGTGGCAAAGAAAAGAGCCATTCGCGGCCTCTTCCACCCACCATCTTGGCGGCGTCCCGTTCACTCCCGCGTCGCCTGCGCGAGGGATCGTCACTGCTTATAGGGTTGCGCGGGGTGATGGTGCTGATCATCGCCATCATGGCCATCATCGCCATCGTCATTGTTGGCGGCGGCGGCGACGACGACATCGTTGGCAGCAGCACCACCACCACGATGTTGTTGGCTGGCAACAGTAGGTGCTGATGGTCCGTTCCTGCCGCGCCGCGTGGCAAGGCGAAAAGCGCCCGAAAGCGCTCTCGGTAATGATCGTCACGTTCGTCATCATCGGCATGATGATCATCATCATCTTCTTCATCATTATCGCGGTGATCGTCGGCGGCGGCACGCCGACGATGACGGATTTCGGATCGGCTGCTTGGCTTGTTGATGACGACGACGAGGGTACGGATCGGATGCGGCTTATCCCCATACGCGTTCGCGTATACGGAACATTTATACGCGTTCGCGTATACCGCACCTATATACGCGTTCGCGTATAACACCTATATATACGCGTTCGCGTATATTGACGAAGTCGTCAAAAAATGGTATGTTTCTCATATGGATACAATTATCAGAACAGCCAAGCAGATTGGTGACGCCGTCAAGCGCATCCGTCGACAGAAGAATTTGACCCAGGAAGCCCTTGGCCAAAAGATTCACGCGCGCCAGGCGACGATCTCCAAACTGGAAGCCGGCGAGCCGGCAACGCAACTGCGCATCCTCATGGATACCCTTGGCGCGCTCGATCTCGAACTGGTGATTCAACCGCGCAGCACGGTCTCGCCGAACGAGATCGAGGATAGCTTCTGATGGCTCGACGACCGCGCCCACCGCTCAACGTCTATCTCAATGGGCGCATCGTCGGCCAGTTGCATCGCAGCAGCAGCGGCGCGATCGATTTTCGCTACGATCAGCGTTGGCTCGATTCGCCGAGGGCCATCCCGGTTTCTCTCTCGCTGCCGCTGCGCGAAGATCGGTACATAGGCGCGCCTGTCGCGGCCGTCTTTGAAAATCTCCTGCCCGACAACTTGGACATTCGCCGGCGCGTCGCCGAGCGCTCACACGCCCACGGTTCGGACGCGTACAGCTTGCTCGCCGCCATTGGGCGCGATTGCGTCGGGGCGCTGCAATTCATCCCGGACGGCATTGCGGTCGAGCCGCCCGGCCCGATCGACGCGCGTCCGGTATCAGACGAGGAAGTCGCCGCCATCATCGGCGATCTGGCGCAAAGTCCGCTCGGTATTGGTAACGACGAAGAGTTTCGTATCTCGCTCGCGGGTGCGCAGGAGAAGACCGCGCTGTTGCTCCTTAACGGGCGTTGGCATGTACCCCACGGGACAACCGCAACCACGCACATCATCAAGCCTGAAATCGGGTTGCTCCGAAATGGCCTCGACCTGACGCTAAGTGTCGAAAACGAGTACCTCTGCCTCAAGCTCGTTGCGGCGCTCGGCCTTCCTGTGACGAAAGCCGAAATGGCACAATTCGGCGGACGCAAGGCGCTCGTCGTCGAACGCTTCGATCGCCGCTGGACAAGCGACGGTCGCCTGTTACGCCTGCCGCAGGAAGACTGCTGCCAGGCACTCTCGGCCCCGCCCAATCTCAAATACGAATCCGACGGCGGCCCAGGCATCCAAGCTATCGCCGAACTGCTGAAGGGCAGCGACACGCCCGAAGAAGACCGCGATCTCTTCTTCAAAGCGCAAATGGTTTACTGGTTGCTCGGCGCAACCGACGGCCACGCCAAGAATTTCAGTGTCCGCCTCGCGCCCGGCAGTCGCTTCCGCCTTGCGCCGCTCTACGACGTGATGTCGGCGCAACCGAATTTCGACGCCAAACAAATCAGCAAGAACAAGATGCGCATGGCGATGGCCGTTGGAACCAAGCGGCATTACATTGTCGACACTATCGTCGGGCGTCACTATGCGCAGACCGCCTCGCGTTGCGGCTTTCCGGCGAAACACCTCGCTCGCTTGATCGACGAACTGCAAGACACCGTCGCAGCCGCGATCGGCCGCACCATTGCGGAGTTACCGGCGAACTTCCCGGAAGCGCTCGCGGCCTCAATCGCCAACGCCGCGAAGACCCGCCTTCGCTTCCTCAAACTTCCTGACGAAGCCGCGTAGGCTAGCATCGGGCCGCGCCCGACAATTCAAGATCGCAAACTCGTGACGTAACGCAGCTCACCACCTTTGACAGTGCCGAGTTCCAAACGTCAGTTGCCTATAGCTCTTGGAGCACGCCGGCAAAGCTCGCAATCGGATCGTTGTGAGCTATGCCGCGCTTTCGTAGTGATGCATCGGCTCCGGCGTAGCCAGCCTTCAACAAGAGCGTAATCTCGTCCGACGTAAACGGGTTGAGGCGCGTCCGAAGATTGGCAGCCTTTGCCGCTTCCTCCGGCGACAAAGGAAGGGGATCGGGCAAACCGTACGCCGCGCTTGGCGTATCGATGCTCCAGAAGGCGACAGAGCGCTGACCCAAGTTGTTGATGCCGAACAGTATGCGCTTGCGCGAATTCTCCGCTTGCTGCTGCACCAAGCTTAGCGTGCGGAACACTTGGCCTACCCAGCGTCCTGTCGGCGAACCAATCTCGGGCGTGTTCCTGCCAGCGTTGCTGACAAGAATGGTGCGACATCGCTTCCAAACCCGTTCGAGTCCAAGATTGTCGTAGACGCCACCATCGGTCAGAACAGCGATCTCCGTAAAAGGCGACCGATGGAGGTCAGCACCTTGGGTCGGCGTGACTTCGTTCGGGCCGAAGGGGAGCCGCATGGGGGAAAGGAATGGAGGAAACGCGGAGGAAGCTGCAACGACAGAGGCAAGAGACAGCCGTGGTCGGTCGATGCGTCCGACACGGTAGTCGGCCGCATAGGCTTTTGCGAACCGCCACCCGCTGCCTGTTTGAAGATTGGTCGCCATAAACGTGAAGCGCGGCGTTTCCGGAATGTCCTGCAAGCCGGCACCATGAAAGAGATGACGGTCGTACGCGGAAGCGACCGCGTCGGCAGCGGTGCGGCCCGGCAATAGCCCGGTTAGGATTGCCTTGACGTCAACACCAACGAACGCGAACCGCACCAAAGGTGCTGCGACAAGCTGCGAGAAATTCGCAGCGCAACCGTTGCCGTCGAAGCGAAGCTCCGGCCACGCGCGGGCGAGAACCCCCGCTGTGATCGATCCGCCGGACACGCTCGCTACCTCCCGCAACTTCGGCAATAGACGAAGTTCGTTGAGCCGCGTGAGCGCACCGGCGTGATAGATCATTGCTCGGTAGCCGCCACCGGACAGGCATAAACCGATCGTGTCTTCAAGCTTGTCCGCGTTGAGAAAGTCGCCGTTGGAAAAGCGAGCTTCAAACGAACTTTGAAGATCGGTCGCCCCGTCTGTTTCCATCAACCGGCCTCCGGTCTCGAAGCGGCATGCCGCGGCCGGGCGTTTGTCGTCGTTGGCGCGCCCGACTCAGTCAGCACGAACGCGAATGCGCCTCCCTCGGCGGCAATGGCGATGAGGCCGGGCAAGCCCTCATGTTCAAGTTCGCTCCCCAGCCAAAAGAGTTGCTCAAGATCGATCGCGCTCGGAAGCGGCGACGACTTCGGCGGATGAGAATGCCACTCGCCAACATAGCTCAGCTGATGAAGCGAGGCCGCGACCGCGGAGTTTACCGCGGCCCTGAGCCCGACAATGCCACGCTCGAAGCCCTCAGGGCTTCCTCTACTATCCTCCGGCTCAGGCAGGGCGTGCGCGACGTGGATGCACTTGCGACTCATGTCGGCAATGCCAAGAAGAATGCCGCCCGTCTCATGCGGAAGGCGACTGTCTCTGAGTCTCGTCAGGTTGGCCATGAGTTCGTCGTCGTAGGCAACCGTCCACTCGCCCAAGGTCACGCAATACGTCGCGGCACCGCGACGCTCAATGATATGGACCGCGCCATCCTCGGCGACCTTCCAAATTCGCACCGCGGCTTCATCACTCTTTAGTGCCTCGACGAGTCCGCGCGTCCCCAAGGCGCTGAGCAGCGCCGCGCTGGTAGCCGGGATGCGATTTGTGAGAGCGCGGCATGAACCGCTGTAGCGAAGAGCCGGTCCCGCTCGTAGATGATCGACGAGAGCTGGGTCACTCTGAACAAGACGGTGATACTGTGCCTCAAGATCCCGGAGCGTGATCGTGCGCGCGGTGTTCTCCACCAACAGCACCACGGCTGTCCCGGCCGGATTGAAGAACACGGACACGCGCCGCCCGTTGCTGTTCGGCAGATCGGCAAGGTGCCGGGATACGGCTACCGACGCGGACGCGTCGATAATGATGTCGGCTTCCGCAAGCTCACTCACCAGTTCCGCGTCGGGTTTGGTTACGTCGCACGCGACAGCAGTGAATGACTCATTGAGAAGGAATCCCATCTGTCGCGCGAGCGCCAGAGCCTTGGGCGCTCCAAGCTCGTTCGCCAGCAAGGCGTGACGCGCCAGGTTGTGCGGAAGCAAGTGATCGCCATCAACAACCGTCCACAAGAAACGGCCCTCGCGCGCAAGGTTTATCGCGATCTGCGATCCAAGCGCTCCGGCTCCGACCAGAACCGCGCGCCGGCGGTCTGGCATGGCGCACCCAGCCACCTGCGCCGCAAGTTCACGGTCGAATGCGAGGTGAACCTGGGCGGGTTCGACGTTGACTGCGTCGGCGCTAGGTGTCCCTTCAGGAATGGCGCGGACAAAGACGTTGGCCGCGCCGGCGACGCCGGCGGCCTTGCTGTTCGCTAACAAGCCCCATTTGACGCCAATCGCTCCCGCTGTATCGAGCGAGATGAAGGCGCGCAAGTCGTCGGTGGTCCTCCCGTCCGGCACGGTGACTGGAAACGCTATGACAATGGCGAGCCGAGATGACAGACGCCTGATGCTGTCATTGGCTATGCCGGCCCAGGTCTTGATGCGCGTTCTAAACTCTTCGTTGAGATCGATTCCGGCTTGTAGCAACTCGTCGTGAAGCGCGGCGAGCGTCACTGGCGCGTGTCGGAACCGGCTCATGGTCTGCGGCTGCGCCCGGAAGTTGACCACCACGAACCCCGGCGGACCTCTCCAAAGGGGGTCGCCCTCTGCGATTGGTCGAGTGACGATGAGTGCGCGGTTATCCTCACGGAGAAAGCCTATCAATTCGACAGGTTCTTCGGCTGGTAGCGTCGCCGACCGCGGAACGACGATCGCCAGTTGCGACGCAAAAAACAGTGGATCAAGTGGTTGCGCGGTGTCGTGAAGTTCGCCGCGCGCCGCCTTAGCGAGCCAGAGCTGAATTCTCCGGAGAAGATCAGCGGGACGGTAGGTTAGTTTTGCCTCCGACCACGGTCGGTCGTCGACGCACAGCGAACAAGGTGCATCCTGCGGCGTCCAATTCTGATGAGGCGTGTCGGGGAAATCGTCGCGCAAGGCGAGCACATGAGGCTGTTCGCCCTGAGCCGCGAACACCACGGCGATTGGTTCAGTGGCGCGGATGGCGTACGCGAGGTCCTGAGGTCGCTCGACGTCGACCTCAAGGGCGATGCCCGTGCGCCCCGTCTTTTCGCACTCCCTCACGTCCGTGACCACGACGCCGGGCGCGGCACCGGTGACGATTACCGATAGGAACTCGCGCGCCGGCACGGAAGACAGGTCATCCGGCGTTACGACCCGTCCGAATCCGGACCACCACATGTGGATGACCATGCTAGCCTGCGCGCGCGGGGGCCGCGACGATTGTGGCGGCACCCACCGCCGCAGAAATCGTCAGAAGGCGCGCGCCGCGATCGGTGATCTCGATCTTGGTGGGCTTGGGCTTGCTGGCGGACGGCAGGTCCATCGTCACCTTAAACTGCCCGTCCTTGGCGGCGGCAACCCGCTTGTAGTAAGCAGCGGCTTGCCGATGCGGCGGCTGGACGTTCTTATCCTCGGCGCTGTCCTTGATCGGGATCGACTCGCTGCTGGACATCATCGTGGGCCGTTCCTGACCCTGCGTTTCGCAGAGCCATTTTACCTCGTCGGTCGGCGTGGTCTCGTCCTCGCCCTTATCGGGGCCGACGGCCGTGTACGAGCAGTGGTGCGGGGCCTTAAAGACGTCCCACAACAGGCGGTCCTCGTTGTTGTGGCGCTTGCTGGTCGTCACGATCTGCTCGATCGACTCGTGGTGTATGTCGGACATGAAGAGAGCGCGAGTCTCGCGGGTCCCTTCCAAGAAGGTCGCTTGAAAGACGAGGCTGTCCTGGTTGCGGTCGACGACCTCGTTATCGTCCTGCCGCCATCCGAACGGGCTATGAATGAAGAATTGTACTCTCTCAGGCCCGGAGAGCGAGTAACCGGGCACGAGAGTGCCGGCATCGGAGATGAGACTGGCACGCGATTCCAGGGTGAGGCCGTTGGCCTCTAGCCACTCCTTGAGTTTGACCGGACGAGAGAAGACCCGGATTCCGGAGCCCTTCTTAAGGCGATAGCGCGCTTCCTGACGAATGATCCGGGCGCTATCCTCGACACCGTCTTCGAGGATTGCCGCCGCCGGCACCCACAGCTCTCGAATCTTGACGCGGCCTTCGCCTTGGTACTTGAGCGCGTGCTCAAACCAAAAGAAGTCCTCGGCCCCCCTGCAGTGATCGTCGTCAAGGTGAGTGAATCCAGTCACGTCGTAATAGTCCCGCTTGGCGGCGCGCAAGTCGGCATTGAGTTCGGCTGGCAGGTCGACGCGCCGGTCCCATCGATCATCGGGATTGCGCATGTCGGCGTAGTCGATCAGCAACTTCTTGCCGTCGGCAAGGTCGAAGCGGGTGCAGTCGGCGTTGCCGAGGGGATGGAAGGTCAGCGTGGCCGTCACGATTTTCTCCGTAGGTTGTTCGAGGCGAAGCGATTGTCGCTTTATGTATGCTGCGTTGCTAAGTTTGTCAAGCAGGCGCTTAGCCGCGCTTGACAAATTCAGCAAAAATCAATATTCTGCAATGGAATCAATGGAGTGAAACGCGAGAGGATGTCTGTGCTCAAACCCGCTACGCAGACCCAGAGTCTGGGAAGACATCTGGCTCGCTTGCGAACCGCGGCGGGCTTGACTCTACGCCAAGTCGAGGAAGCGACCGAGAAGGAAGTCTCAAACGCTTACTTGAGCCAGCTTGAAAACGACAAGATCAGCAAACCCTCCCCGAATATCTTGCTTGCTCTGTCGCGGGTATATGATACCTCGTACGAGGACTTGATGGAGCGAGCCGGCTACTTTCCTGCCGCATCCAATTTGGCTTCGGCCGAACGACAGGCGCGCGCTGCCACTTTTGCAATCGGCAACTTAACGCCTGACGAGGAGAGAGCCCTCATCGAATATCTCGCGTTCATTCGTCGGCAGAAACACACGTGACCAGGCCCGACGACTCGTTCCTGACTCCCGAACAACTTGCAAACGTCCGTCGAAGCGCAGACCGTCTCCTGCGTGAAGCTGCGGCACACGGAAGATTTCCGACGCCCATCGCGGACATCATGGCCGCCGCGAAGCTGACCATTGTTGACGACGAGGTCCTTAACGAGGGCCTTCTGCAACGCTTCCTGCTTAAGGCGAAAGCGGGTGCTGCTGCGATCAAATCGGCACTCAGCAAGGTGTTGGGGCTTTTCGAGGCAAACGACCGGCTGGTCGTGATCGATAAGAATGTCCCACGCCCGCGCGTGCCCTTCGTGAAGCTCCATGAAGCCGGGCATGGGTCCATGCCTCATCAGGCCAAAATCTACGCTCTTATGCACGACTGCGAGAGGACGCTGGACCCAGACATTAGTGACTTGTTTGAGCGAGAAGCGAACGTGTTTGCGTCCGAAGCCATGTTTCAGGGTGAGGTGTTTTCTCAACTCGCCCACGATCAGGAATTTGGGATCAAGGTCGCGATGGGCCTAGCGAAGCAATTTGGCGGCTCAAACTACGCAACATTCCGTCGGTATGTGACGACCAGTCCGCGAGCATGCTGCCTGGTCGTGCTTGAACCCCTCATTTTAGGCGCGAACGGTGGCTACTCCGCCGAGGTGAGGCGCGTCATCGCGTCGACGACTTTCAATGCGATCTACGACGCCGCCGCTCTTGGGCAAAAGGTAACTCCCCAGCACCCGCTAAGCGGATTGATACCGCGCGGCATTAAGCAGCGGATGGTATCTGCTCGAAGTTTCCCCCTCGCCGATCGCAACGGAGATCGCCGCGAATGCACAGGGGAAACCTTCGACACGAAGCACCAAATTCTAATTTTGATCCGCGACGATCGACCATTCGCGGCGAAGACGATCATCGCGCCGAGGAAAGTCCAAAGCGCGGGTCTTGCGCAACGAATTGCGCGCCGCATTTAGCCGTGCTCGTGGTGAGCACGTGCTTCTATTTCCAGTGTAGTGATTGGTGCGGGCGGCCGGACTTGAACCGGCACAGGCCTTTCGGCCCTACGGATTTTCTTACCAACTGCGGCTTTCGCCGTCTCGCCTTCGCGGTTCCCGCGAATTCGAGTTTGTGGTCTGGACTATCCCTTCACCGTGGCGTTCGCCCCGGTGAGGCGTCCGCTGTAGGTGCTGCCCGTCTAGTCTCTACACCTTCCCTCCGGACCTTCGTCCGTCGGGCTTGGCTCGGGATTGCCATGTGACAGGTTCCCCCGACTTTGAGCAGTTCTGCTCCTTCGGTTTCCCGTAGGGCACTCAAATTGGCTTAAGTCCGTTGCGTCTACCAGTTTCGCCACGCCCGCGTACCGTTGATTCTTATAGGCTTTGCGCGGGATTCGACCAAGGAGATTTTGTTGGATCGCCGTCACGCGCTAACGCGCGGCCTCTTCGGCGATTCCTTCCTTTTGGGCTGGTCTTTCATGATCGGAGCCGGCCTCGACTTGCGTACGTTGATGGCGGCGGCGTCGAGGCTCGTCTTGATGTGCGAGGCGTAATATTTCTCGATCATCTCGACGCTGGTGCGGCAGTTTTTCGCGATCTGATAGATGTCGGCCCCTTCCATGAGCCGAAGGCAGATGTAGGTGTGCCGCAGGCTGTAGGCGGTGCGGCGCTGCCCTTCGCGGTCGAATTGCAGCCCCTGTTCCACGAGGACCGTTTTCAGCAACTCGCGGTGCGTCCTGTCGAAGATCAAGTCGGAAGGCTGGGGTTTCCGCATCGGGAGCGCCGGAGTTTCCGATCGCCCGCTGCGAACCTCAGCCCCCTCCTCGTTCTCCGGCACGATCGGCCGTAGCCGATTGCGCAACCGCTCGAAGGGAATGACCGCGCCCGGCATGCTCTTGCAGTAGCCGGTGCCGCGCTTGCCGCGCACCTCGATTTCGAGGATGCGCTCGTTGGTGGCGTCATCCTTGACGACGGTAACGTCACGGAACTGTAGCCGGGCCGCCTCGTCAGGGCGGAGCCCGGTGTTGGCCATGAACAGAACATAGTCGTGCAACTGCTCGCACGACCGCCGCCAGCGCGCCTTCGGCGGGTCCTTCGCCCGCCTCTGCGTCGCGCGCCACAGCTTGTTGTACTCCTCCAAGGAGAACCAGCCGCGGTGCGACACTTTGCCCGACGAGCGGAAGGGAGCCGAGAGATCGGGGAGATAGGGAATCCAGCCTTGGCGGTTGGCGCATTTGAGCACTTGGCGGAGGCAGACGATTTCCTGATGGAGCGTGTTCTTTGCCGGCCGAAGCGGCGCGCCGGTCTTCGGGTCCTTCCGCGAGGTCATCCGGTGAATGCGGTACTCTTGAACGAGTCCGGGGGTGATCTCGCTCAGCCCCTTCTTGCCGAAGAACGGGCGAAGATGGACGCGAAGCCGGTCTTGGTGCCCCTTCACATAGATCGGGCTGCGCTCGCCGGCGGTGAGCGCGAGGAACTCGCGAAGAAATTGATCGGCGGCCTTGTCGAAAGTGACGCCGCCTCCCGGCGCTTCACCGCGCCGCACTTTTCCCTTGAGTTCGAGGAACCAGTCCTCCGCGAAGTCCTTCGCGTGCGAGAGGCTGTCGGTTTTGGTGCTGACGCGATGATTGCGACCGTTCAGGAACGTCGAGCACTGCCAGAAGTTTGAGTTCTCGCGTTTGTAGACGTGGAGCAATCCACCCATGAGGTCGTGGCTTGTGGACGACATACGCGTACGCATACGCGCTTTTTAGACGTAAATCAAGCTTTGTGTAAGGGTTGTGTAAATCCTTGAGACTCAACAATATCTTTGATTTCATGAACTTATGAGCGATTTTTCGGTCTCAATCGGCTTTTAAGTCCTTTGCGTCTACCAGTTTCGCCACGTCCGCTCGAGCGCCCTTGTCTCCCGCGCTCTTGTCTCACACTTGCGCGCCGAATTGAACCGGCGCTTCAGCCGGCGGCGTCCTTGGCGATCGGCGGCTGGAAGGCGAGGCCCATGTCCCAGGGAAAATAGATCCAGGTGTCCTGCGAAACCTCGGTGATGAAGGTGTCGACCATCGGGCGTCCCAGCGGCTTGGCGTAGACGGTGGCGAAATGCGCCCTCGGCAGCATCTCGCGCACCACCTTGGCGGTGGCGCCGGTGTCGACGAGATCGTCGATGACGAGGATCTTGGCGCCGTCGTCCCGCTTGGCGACCTCGGCGGCGATCGCCTTCAGCACCTTGAGGCCGCCCTGGTGCTTGTAGTCGTGGTAGGAGGCGATGCACACCGTCTCGATGACGCGCAATTCGAGCTCGCGCGCGATGATCGCCGCCGGCACCAGGCCGCCGCGGGTGACGGCGACGATCGCCTCGAACGGCCCCGAGGCGGCGAGGCGCCAAGCGAGCGCGCGGGCGTCGCGGTGGAACTGGTCCCAGGAGACCGGAAAGGCTTTTTGGCGACCTTCGGGCATCGCGGCTTCCTGCTTCACCCCTGTCGGGCGACCCCTCCATAGCAAGCGGCGCGCCCTCACGCGAGCGCGCGCGGCGCCCGTCAACAGCTTTGACGCGCCCCGTCCCGCGACATCTGCGGATCCCCCACCGGCGCGCAAAACGCCATCGGGGGCTGGGTCGTGTTTCCAGCCGCAACGCTCCTGCGGCCCGCGCCGCGACAAGACCTCAGCGGCGGGCGACGGGCGCGGCCCCCTACAGAGGCCCGGCCTCTCCCCGGATTCTCGGCGAGCATCGCCTCGATCGCGCGCCGCGCCGCCTCGACCTTGCCGCGGTCGCGCCCGCGCACGACGATTTGATTCTTGAAACTTCCGTCGGCGAAAGACGGATAGGAGCCGATGATCGTCTCGGGGTGCGCGGCGGCGATCTCGCGCAGCGGGTCGCCGTAGCGCCCCTCGGCAATCCCGCCCGCCTCGATCGTCCGGACGTCGAGCCTCACGCCCGTCTCGAGGCCTTTGGCGGCGGA
>CAVWKL010000116.1:0-15544 GCA_963755075.1 uncultured Alphaproteobacteria bacterium | reverse complement strand
CCTCCAGCGTCAGGGGATACTCTGTCGCGGTCGGCCGCGCTGTGCCGGGCGCGTCGTGTCGGGGTTCGTCGGGCATTGTCGTAAGTGTAACATCGCAAAATCGTGAATAGGCTTGTTGTCCCCAGCCGCTGTCAGCCACGCGACAAGGCGGGCAATCGCGCCGAACGCAAGTTGGCTTTCGTCTCTGCTAGTCGCGGAAACCCGCCCAATTCACCACTTCGTTACCGGGCATTCACCCCTGATTTCTGCATCGTGGAACGGCCGCTTCCGATCCGTGGCGGTCGATATAGGACCAAGGGACGCCTCTCCGAAGCGGCCGTTTAATTTCACTCTTCGCCGGCGGTGCGCCCATGGTCGCCCCTGAGCGGAGTTGTGCGGTTTCTCCAAACCGGCCGTATCGTCGATGTCGCCCGCCCGTGTGTCCGGCGCGAAGCAGCTCTGTCAGACCCGCCCGGAGTATCGGGTCAACTAGTTGCAAGGACACAAACCTAATTGAGATTCAATATATGTCGCCTGTTATCGATGGACCACGAGTTGAACCGGCTCAGAAAGCTTTGACCGAGTAGCGGTACCCCCTTCACCGATGCAACACTTCCTGTCACATTCTGGACCACTTGGTTTCCGACCTTGAGCGAGCGGATTACAAACGTTTGCGAAGGCACCGTAGAGCCGTCCGCGAGTTTATAGGTTTGCTCGCCGAGAAAGTCGGCGCTTTTCAGTGTTCCCGTGCGCGTTAGTGTCATAACGATGTCAGCCGGAATGCTAACGTCAGCCGCACCGCTATCGACGGTGAAATTCAAAGTTAGGACTCCGTTGATTTGGACTGGAACCACAAATGTGCCGAACTCGGCTTTCATTGCGACAGACGATTCGGGTGGCTCAGAAGCCATTTGCGCTTCAGCGGGACTGTGCGGCTGGATGTCAGCGGTCGCTGGGGCCCCGGTTTTGGGTGCGTAGAAGCTAAATGTCCCGCACAATCCGGGGCTGTTGATGTCCTGCGGACTGTTCGTTGACTGGAACACGTCAACCCCAAGGAGCATCTGGTCAAGAAACAAGTGTTCGTAGAAGACAACAAAGCGAGCCGGGTTCTTCCTTGGATCACCGCACAGGGTATTTCCCTGTATGAGTTTTCCTGGATCGTGATCCAAGCGGTACACCTCTGCCGTCACCTTTTCTTGATCCGCATCGCTCCACTCGCGCCATGAGGCTCCGACGGCGGTCAGTTCTACGGCGTCCTCGTTGCCAAATGTCAAAGTCATTTTGCTGCCGGCGGTAGCAAAATTCGGGTTTCCAGATAGCTTGATTGGGCCGGTGATCGCCTGTGCAGTGCGGCTCATCGGCTCAAACGACCCTTTATCCTGCCAGATGTGATGTTCGGGTGCGGCTTGGGCGGCCGCCAGACTGGGTATCAGGCAGGCAGCGACGCAAATCGCCGAGAGGTTGTTCATTGCCTCCTCCGTGTAGTGCGAAAGTCTTGAATTTTGCACAAGCGCGACTCCCCGCTCCGTTTGGCTCACGAAGGTCCCCCAGGCATCTAACCCGGGGCGCAAGCCGCGACAATCGTATGTAGAACAAATGTCCGCTCCCACACTTCCCTCGCCCAAAGCCGCCATTCCACCCTCGGCCAGACCCTGTCGAAAGGGGAATGTCCGGAAGCGCGATCAGCGATCAGATAGCAGACGAGCAGAAAACCACCCATTGCGGAAATTCGGACGGCCGCCACAAAAAAGAGCTCGCTTGCGCGGGCTCAAAACATCTCCAGGTTCTCGCACTTTCGCTCGTCCATGAGCGCGGCGAGTTGTTCAAGCTGGAGCGCCGTCACGTTCTCGGTGAGAAAGGCGACGACGTTCTCGATGCCGCTCTCGTGCGCAGTGAGCACCTGGAGCGGATCGCGAACAAGGAACAGATCGCCTTCGACGATGCGATGCGCGTTGAAGATCGCGCCGCGCGGATCGAAGCCGTTGGGGAAGATCAGCGTGGGGCTTTCGTCCTTCACCGCCCGCCCACAATACGCGAGCAAGGTGCCGGCGCGATCATGGATCGGGATCGCAAACCGGCCGCGCATGATGCCCTTCGGCGCGAAGCCCGCCCCGAACTGCACACACGTCTCCGGCGACACGCCCAACGCTTGCACGGCCTCGTGCGAGGCTTGCAGGTAATCGAGCGGCCTCAATCCCTTCTCTGTCATGGGCTGGAGGGAATCGTTACGGGAACCGTCACCCCTTGCCGATGACGAATGCGCCCCATCCGTACCGGCCAAGAACTCGGCCGCCTCGCGCAGCGAACAACTGCGGACGTTCGCCGCCATCGTGATCGCGTCGCCACCCTTGCCGCATGCGCCGAAGCAGTAATAGAGACCCTTCGCCGGCGTGACGACGAACGCCCGATCGCCGCCCACTTTGCAGATGGGACAGGGGCCGCGAAGTTGCGGCCCGCTCTTCGTGAGCTTGATGCCGAGCATTTCGGCGGCCCGCTCGATGCTGACGCGCTGCTTCAATTCGCCAAAGTCGATCGCATGGGACATGGCGTCCTCCTCTCTTTGCCTAAGCGAATTGTAAGAGGGGGAAGCGCGGCGGCCAGGGGTTATCCCCATGCCGCGACGCTACGTGATCGACCCGCTATTTCGTTATCGTGTCGAGACGGCGATCCTCGTGCCCGACCCTGCGCCACGCTTCGTGGAACATCCGCCCGTCCGGAGCCGGCGCGCGCGTGAAGCTCGCGAGGTCGGGCCGGCATGCGAAGCCGAACATGGTGCTGCGCCCATTGCGCGCGATCGATTCGACCGCCTTCATCATGTTGCGCATGCGCTTCTCGTTCGTCGTGACGAAAAGCACGCGGAGATTGTCGATGCCGAAATGGGAGTCGATCGTGCCCGACGCAACGATCTCGCGATACGCTCTGATCTTCGGCTTGATGATCGCCTCGATGCTCTCGGTGCCCATGTCGGCTTCGAGTGCAAAGTAGCGCTCGCCGATGGCGAAGAGCGCATCCGGCTCGATCCATGTCGGCGCGTCGGCGATCGGCGGTACGGCGACGTTGAGAGGATTGGGGAAGGTCTGCGTCCGCGCCGGCGACGCGCTGATGATCTCGACGTGGTTGCGGAAGCGCACGGTCGAAGCGGCGCGTGCGCCGATCTCGATGTCGATTGCGATCTGCGACGCCATGTGATCGTGTGCGAGGCGAAGGATGCGCGATGGCGCGGCGCTGTTGCCGCCGATGCGCGTCGCCCGCACCCATTCTTCTGCGGGAATGATCCCACGCCATGCGAGCAAATCCTCGGCGTCTCTACCGAGGCGATACATCTCGTCGACGAAAAGTGAGTTTGCGAATTTGAGCTTCTCGCTCAATCGCTCCAGCCATTCGCCATCCTCGTGGTAGAGGTCGGTCAGGCGATTGCGCGTCTTGCTCTCGTAGCGGCGATCGAAGGCGACGATCTGTTTGGTGGTGAGCTGGGCGTGCCGGCTCAAGGGCTCGAATATGCCAAAGATGTCGTTGTCGGTGATCGCGGTGCGCTTGCCGCGTCGGCGTCGGTCGCGATCGCGGCCGTTTCTTTCTGAAGGTCGATGTCTCCATGGTGGGATTGCAAGCGCGGATTGCGGACGCTGTAAACGTGCGTCCATGTCGTGCTTTGCGCAGACCCGCGACACAGTGCGACAGCATGTCCGAGCGATCAAATTTTATCACGTGTCGCGGTCGGCCGGGGTCTGTCGCGGCGTGTCGGGGCTGGTTCCATATTGGAGCCTATACGACATTGCCCCGATCATTGTGATTTTCGCCGGTCAATAACCACGCGCAGCCAAAATCGCCTTGATCGATTTCGCTGAAAGGCGTTGCGATGAGCTTTGTTGCTTTATAGGTAGAAAGACAGAAAGCATTTTTCGGTATGTATCAATCATTGGACAATGGCTGTTGCAGTCGTTGCGCTTCACTTGTTCATGTATACTCTGATGTCGATCAAGGTCGAACAGATAGTAGAGAGCATAGGCCATTTGACGCGTCTCGTAATTTCCATCGAAACCTGGAAACTCGATGTCCTCTCTTTTTTAGCCCCTCCTTTTCCGTTAGCCCCTGGAACCCCCACAGCAGATCGCTATACATATCGAGAATTTGTTGCACCTCGAGACAGGCCCGGCGGCTGAGCCCATTTTCGAAATGGTTGATCAACAGCCCAGAATAGTGGCATTCGTAACCCGAGGTCAGGGCTTCGATCTGGGTATTGAGATGTTTCCTAGCGTGTTCGTCGCTTTCGACGGCGACAAGCGTGTTCAGCTGAAGCACCAGAAAAAGCCGTTCCTTGATCGTCAGGGGAAGCTGAGTTTCCCCGTCTCCATGAGGTTCAATCGTAGCCAATTTCTCAACAAGGGCTTGCCGAAAAAAGTGACTCACGTTGAGGCCGCGATCATCGGCAAGCCTATCCAGGCGTTCCTTAAGTTCGTCCTCAATCCTAAAGCTGACGGTCGCCATTCAAATCACTCCCGCGTTTGTCGTCATACGACCGTATTATATAAATGGCGATTGTTATGCAAGCCGTCCGTATTCACGATGACCGATTTTGCTTGGGCGCTCCGGCGAATCCGGCCAAATGGGAGGAGGTCGTAACGCAAATTGTCTTCTGACGGCTGTTCCACACACGTGCGAAGCCGCTGTTGTTGCTCCACTTTTCATACGTCACAGGGGATGTTTAGCCCCCTGTTTTCAGGAAACGTAGGGCTAAACCATCCTCAACCCCTATCCGGATCACGCTTGCCCCGATGTCTCGGCCGCCTCGCCGGAGTTTTTGGGAAGGACGCCGCGATGCGTTCCTCGACGGGCTTGCGCGGCATCATGTGGCAGGCATGCGCGAAAGCGATGACCTTCGCCAAGCGCGCGCCCGGCGGCGGAGGAGCAAGGGTCGCAATCAGGCGCGGCTCCAACGGCGCGCCATCGCGCATGAGTTTGATCCAGGCTCGGTGATTGTTCGTCTGCGCCAACGTCGCCGCACTGCTCATGCCGAGTTCGCCGGCAAGCCGCTTGGCGTCGTGCGCGCCGACGCGAAAGACGACGAGCGTTCCGGCGTTGCCGAAGACGGCATGTTGCAAGGCTTCCGGCAACTGCGCGATTTGCTTGATTCGCCGCGACTAGCGAGAGACGCCACTTGCGCGCTTCCGAGAGGATCGATGCGAAACTCTCGGTCGCGAAGTTTTGGAACTCGTCGACATACAGCGTGAAGTCGCGGCGCTCGTGTTCCGGCATGTGCCGGCGCGCTTCGGCCGCCTGCGAGCAGGCGGTGATGAGAAGCGCGCCCAAGAGATGCGCCGGCTCGGTGCCGAGATTGCCTTTCGACAGATTGACGATCAGCACCTTGCCCTTGTTCATCACGTCCGGGATTTTGAGCGTCGATGAATTCTGGCAGAGGATCGATCGGATGAATGGGTTGGCGAGGAATGCGCCGACCTTGTTTTGGATCGGCGCAATCGCCTCGTTGCGGAATCGTAAATCGTAGGCGGCGTATTCGGTCAGCCAAAACGCGCGCACGACCGGGTCTTGGCAGCGGACGATCAGCTGATGGCGATAGTCGTCGTCGACCAGCAAGCGGGGAAGTCCGAGCAACGTTTGATCGCGCGTGTCGAGCAACAAGCGAATCGAATGACCGAGGATATATTCGAGGCGTGCGCCCCACGTGTTCGCCCAAATGTTTTTGAATGCCGAGACGATGTTCGCGGCGGTGGTCGCGCGCTCGGCCTCGGGGACGTTTGAAAGGGGATTGTAAGCGAAGGTGTGGGTGGGGTCGGACGGGTCGAGATAGATCACGTCCGACCGGCGCTCGGCCGGGGCCAGGCTCGCGATGTGCTGGCTCGCATCGCCGTGGGGATCGAGAAAGCAGAAGCCTGCGCCACCCAAGAGGTCGGCGTGCATGAGGTTGAGTAACAGTCCGGTCTTGCCGGTGCCGGTCATGCCGACGACGTAGACATGCCGGCGGCGGTCGGCTTGCAACAAGGGCACGCTCTCGCCTGCCGAGAGCGTGCCGAGAATCGTTTCGTGGTTCGTGAGCATGGGAGGGCCGCCGCGCCGCGCCGAGTGTTCGCGCCGTTGGTGCAAGCTTCGGTCGGTCGGGGAGGCCCGCCATTGCACGCGTGTTGAGCGCGGGCGAAGAGCTGCCTGTGGATATTGTAGCGCAGGGCTGGGGGGAATCGTCGGGAAGCGTGAGGAACGGTTGGAACCGTCCGCGCCAGTTCGTCGTGGCGCGCTTACGCGCGCCCGACCCAATAGGTTTTCCCGCAGCGATGTCCGTTAGGCGGAGCAAGTGGCTCGCTGATGTCCGATAGGCAGAAGAAAAGCTATTGGGTCGGGCGCGGTAGCGCACGCGAACTGGCGCGGAATCAGTGTGCTGTGGCCGTCGGGTGGGGGGAAACAGTTTCCCCCACCCTTTCCCCCTGCGCATATGCCACTTCGGTGGGAAGCTGCGGGGGAATCGATCGGCCGCTAGGCGGAAGGCCGGGGCTCCAGCGCGCGGAATTCGTCGAGCATGTCGGCCCACTTCTGCATGAGCGCGATGCGCTCGCGCCAATAGCTCGCGCGGTTGTAGGCCCGCCGTATCGAATCGTCTTGCTGATGACCGAGCGCCGCTTCGATGACGTCGGGATTGAAGCCGTTCTCGTTAAGGATCGTGCTCGCGGTCGAACGGAAGCCGTGGGCGGTCATTTCGTCCTGGCTGAAGCCCATGCGGCGCAAGGCGGAATTGAACGCGTTTTCTGACAGGGATTTTCGGAATGAGCGCGTCGACGGAAATATGAACGCGCTCATTTCTGAAACCGGCCAAATGTCGCGCAAGAGTGCGATGGCTTGTCGCGAAAGGGGAACGTCGTGCAGCCGGCGCATCTTCGTTCGCTCGGCGGGAATGCGCCAAACGGCTTTCTCGAAATTGATCTCTGACCGGGTCGCGCCGCGAACCTCGCCCGGCCGCGCGAATGTCAGGGCGGAAAATTGCAAGGCCGCCTTAAGCGTTGGCCAGCCGTCGAAGGCGTCGATCGCGCGCAGGAGGCTCCCGAACTGGCGCTCGTCTGTGATCGCCGCCCGCGGCTTGGTGTTCGGCTTAAGCAACGCGCCTTGTAGCGCGTAGCTGGGATCGCTCGTCGCTCGTAGGGTAACGATCGCCAGCCGGAAGACAGAGCCGATAACGCCGCGCATCCGGCGAGCCGTCTCTCGGCGTCCGCTCTTTTCGACCCGCTTCAAGAGATCGAGAATCTCGGCGGGGGTGATCTCGGTGATGGTGCGGGTAGAGATCGGACGGCACAGCTCCTCCAGGAACCATCTGTTCTTCTTCAGCGTGGATTGCGCCGCGCCGTTGGCCTCAAGCCGCTCGATATATTCGCCGGCGAGGACGCCGAAGGTGTTGCGCGACGTGGCCTCGGCGGCGATCCGGTCGAGTTTCTTCTGCACCGAAGGATCGGTGCCCGCGATGATCTGCCGCTTGGCTTGTTCGCGCTTCTGCCTGGCGTCGGCCAATGAGACGATTGGGTAGGGGCCGATCGACAGGGTTCGCTCTTTGCCGAGGAAGAAGTAGCGCAGCCGCCAAAATTTGGAGCCGTTCGGCTGGACGACAAGGAAAAGGCCGCCGCCGTCCGCGAGCTTGAACGCTTTCGCCGCGGGCTTGGCGTTGTCGATGGCGAGATTCGTGAGCGCCATGGTGGGGTAAACCTGGGTATCGCCGCGGTGGGGAACCGGGGCATTTCCCAGGAATCTACCCCAAAATCGACGCGACGCAACGCTCCGCCATGCACCACTATGCGATGGAGAATCGCGATAACTATCTGATTTTCAGCAGAAAATGAGCAGCTATGAGATACTACGAAACGATGTTGTGGTGCCCCTGGCCGGAATCGAACCAGCACTCCTTGCGGAACTCGATTTTGAGTCGAGCGCGTCTACCAGTTCCGCCACAGGGGCCCGCCTCAAGCGGTCGCTGCGCGATATAGAACGCCGGCAGGCGCGCGGTCAACGCCGTCTCCCTCGGCGGCATGAATTCAGACAATCCTCATCACCGCGCGCTATACCGACGTGGACTCTGCGGTCGCGGGAGGCTAAGCGTCCAGCCGCACGGACGGTTTCGTCAGGTCGGCATGCTCAAGAACCTCTACGCCAGAATCATCGGGCTTTCCCAGAGCGCCAACGCGCCCTACGCGCTTGCCGCGATCGCCTTCGCCGAGAGTTCGTTTTTTCCGCTCCCCCCCGACATCATCCTGGCGCCGATGTCGCTCGCCAAGCCGCGGCTCGCCTGGCGTTACGCGCTGATCGCCACCGTCGCCTCGGTCGTGGGCGGCGTCGTCGGCTATGGCATCGGCGCGCTCTTGTTCGATACGCTCGGTCAGTGGCTGATCCATATCTATGGCTACGCCGACAAGATGGCGGCGCTGAAGGACACCTATGCCCGCTGGGGCGCGCTGTTGATTCTCATCAAGGGCCTGACGCCGATCCCCTATAAGCTCGTCACCATCGTCAGCGGCCTGCTCGGCTATAACTTCGCCGCCTTTGTGGCGTTGTCGGTGGTGACGCGGGGGGCGAGGTTCTTTCTGCTCGCGGGGGCGCTCAACCATTTCGGCGATCCCTTGCGCCTCGCGCTCGAACGTCATTTCGCCGCCTTCCTTGGGCTCATCGCGGCCCTGGTCGTGGTCGGTTTCGTTATCGCAGCGCGGGTGTTCTGATGTCACATCTGGCGGTTCGTCTCCCCCGACAGCCGACGACCAACGCGCTGGCGATTGGCGGGCTCGCCTTCGCGACGATCGCCGGGGCCTGGGTCTTTCAGGGGCTCGGCTTCGTCCCTTGCGATCTGTGCCTGGAGCAACGCTACGCCTATTACGCCGGCGTCCCGCTCGCGGCGATTGTTTTCGCCCTTGCCGCATCCGGATCGAGCCGCATCCTGATCGGCGCGCTCTTTTGGCTGCTCGCGCTGATCTTTGCCGCCAACGTTGTCCTGGCGGCGTACCATTCGGGCGTCGAAATGCGCCTCTGGCAGGGTCCGACCGCCTGCACCGGCGCCATCGACGGCTCCGAGAGCGCCGGCAGCCTTCTCGATCAACTCGCGACGGTCAAGGTCGTGAAATGCGACGTCGTGCAGCTCAGGATTTTTGGCCTTTCGCTCGCCAACTGGAACGTTCTCCTCTCGGCCGCCCTCGCGGCGCTCGCCGCGCGCGCCGCGCTGGCGCGCGGCTGACGACTGCGACCCCGCCGAGAAACGGGTCGCCGTTTCAAATCGGGGCCTTGCCCAGCGGAAGCCCGTTGACCTTCATCATGCCGTCCGCGCCGAGTTCCCCGACCCAGGTCAGCGTGCCGTCGTTCTCGGTCTTGGCCAACCCCTTCGCCATCGCCAGGACGGGGAGCATATTCTTCTCGGCGTCCGGACCGAGGCCCTTCAGCGCCGCCTGCGTTTTGTCGAAATTGCGCATATGGATGGTGAACGTTCCCGTCGGCTTGCCGGCTTCATAGCTGACTTGGCCCTGGAACGCGATGTCGAGTTGCGGCGCGACGACATGCGAAGGCGGGACGTCGATGAGCACCGGGCCCGCGCCAATCAGCTTGGCCCAGACCTTTGTGTTGTCGTCCGCGGAGATCGGCGGCGCGTCGCCCGCCAGGTGCATGTCGGCGACGGCTTCGACGCCCGCGGCCGTCAAATCGAAGCCACTGACCTTGAAGCCGAATTCGAACGACGTCGGAACGAGATCATGGAACGTCGCGGGAACGAGGCCGGGCGGCAGCGTAATGCCGCTCGCAGAAAAATGTTCCTCGAATCGGCTGGCAGGTCCGGCGGCCGCCCCGCCCACCGCCACCTTGGCGCCGTCGAAGGCGATGGGGCCCTGCGGGACTTGCACGGTGAGCCTTTGCGTGTCGATGCTTTCGTCGACCGAGAGCGCGCTGCTGAGCGCGGCTGTCAGCAGCGTCTTGAGCGAGGCCTCGTTGGCCGCAAGTTCCGGTCGGGTCGGATGGGCGACCAGGAAGGCCCAGAGATCGAGCAACGGCCTTGGCCTAACGCCAGCCAGCGTAACCGCAACCGTCGCGTTATCAATCTTGCCCGAGATATTGACGGGTTTGGCGTTGGCGCTGGCGCTGGAGCCCGGATCGACGGCCTTGGGATCGACCGCCATCGTCAGGGCGAAAGCGCCGATCGTCTCTTGCACGGCGGTCGCAAGCGCCCCATCGGCAGAGGGCGTGCTGGTGGTCGACGCCTGAAGCGGGCCGACGTCCATCGCTTCCTCAATGCCGGGAGCTTGCATGTGGATAGAGATCTTGTCGGCGGAGCCTTCGCCGCTGCGAATCCAGGACGTCGCGGGATCGATCACCATGACGTTCTTCAGGCCGCTTAAGGTCGTGGTCGAGTCGAAGGATACATTCTTTTGCGGAGTATGCGCGGTCGTATGCGCGGTGAGCGTCGGGAAATCGCTCTGTTCGATGCGCCAGGCGCCGTCGTCCTGCTCAATCGCCTTAAACTTCACGACCGCGGCGTCGTAGCTGATGCCCGCGTTCTTGAGCGGAGCAAAGATGGCGCCGATGTCGACCGCGATGAGATAGTCGTCGCTCTCCGGCGTGATGACGATCGCCGGCGCGGCGCCGGCGGCCGGTTGGCCGAGATAGGTGGTGAAAAAGGCGCTGAGCTTTTCCACGCCTTCGGGCGTGGCGGGCAAGTCGCTGGCGGCGGCGCTTACGCTCAGCGCGCCGAGCGCGGCGGTCGCCAGCAACGAGGCGCGCCAGGAAGAGCGAAATTGGCGAAGCGGCATGACCATTCCCTTTGGCTTGGAGACTCGGAGCGCGCGTTCGGAGCCGGGCGCGCGACCATATTAGACGAACTCCCTAACGCCGTCGCGACATCATCGCCGCGCCGCGCTCGGGTTCGCCTGTTGACGTTACGGTCCGGTGAACGCGCGCGCAAAGCGCGGCTGGAGACAGACCTTCTCGACGCCTATGGCGCGGGCAGCGCGGGCGTCGCGCGGTTGCCGGGAATCTGCGCCAACGCGACCCCGGCCTTCACCGCCGCCTGCACTTTCTCGAACGCGCGCACCTCGATCTGGCGCACCCGTTCGCGCGAGACGCCGAATTCCGCCGAAAGCTCTTCGAGAGTCACCGGCTCCTCGGCCAGTCGTCGCGCCTCGAAGATGCGGCGCTCGCGCGGGTTGAGCACCCGCAGAGCTTTCTTCAGCGCATCGAGCCGCGCGTCGCTTTCCTCGCGATCGGCCAGGACGGTCTCTTGGCTTGCGCTCTCGTCGACGAGCCAGTCCTGCCACTCGCCGTCGCCGTCCTCGCGCAGCGGCGCGTTGAGCGAGGCGTCGCCGCCAAGGCGTCGGTTCATGTCGACGACATCCTGCTGGGCGACGCCCAAACGCTTGGCGATCGTGGCGACCTGATCGGCGCGCAGATCGCCCTCGTCAAACGCGGAAATGCGGCTTTTGGCCTTGCGTAGGTTGAAGAACAGTTTCTTCTGGCTCGCCGTCGTGCCCATCTTAACCAGCGACCAGGAACGCAAGATGTATTCTTGGATCGAGGCGCGAATCCACCACATCGCGTAAGTCGCGAGCTTAAAGCCCTTGTCCGGCTCGAAGCGCCTGACCGCCTGCATCAGGCCGACGTTGCCCTCGGAAATCACTTCGCCGATCGGCAGGCCATAGCCGCGATAACCCATGGCGATCTTGGCCACCAAGCGCAAATGCGAGGTGACGAGCTTGTGCGCCGCCTCCCGGTCCCCATACTCGCGCCAGCGTTTGGCGAGCATGTATTCTTCCTGCGGCTCCAGCATCGGGAACCGCTTGATTTCCGAGAGATAACGCGAAAGGCCGGACTCTCCGGCGATGATCGGCAGGGCGGCGGCCATCGGGTTCTCCTCACGGGGGCGCAAACGACCGCGTCGCGCTCCGGCGGCCGCTCCAAGCGCCGCGTTGCACAATATAGTTCGAGCGACCATGGCCGAAAGAGGGCGAAACACGGCGATTCGCTCGACCACGCGATGACAATTCGTTCATCCGCCGCCGCCGCGCTCAGCCGTCCCGGCGGCCTCCTCCGTCCCGTAGCGCATTGACAAGACGAAGGAACTCAATGGGGGGAGGGCGCTCGAAGAACAATGGTCGGCCCGTGATCGGATGCTCGAACCCGAGGCTTGCCGCGTGAAGGGCCTGGCGCCCCAGAGCCTCCAGAGCGAGGCGAGCCCCCGCCGACAATTGGCTCGCCTTGGTCTTGAACCCGGCGCCATAGACCGAATCACCGAGCAAGGGATGCCCGAGATAGGCGAGGTGCACGCGGATTTGGTGGGTGCGGCCCGTCTCCAGGCGACACGCGACAAGGCTCGCCGGCCCGAGCGGCTCTTCGAGCCGCCAATGGGTCACCGCTTCGCGTCCGCGACCTGGGGCGACGACCGCCATCTTCTCGCGGTGGCGCGGGTGGCGGCCGAGCGGCGCATCGACCATGCCAGCTTTGGCCGTGAGCGCCCCCCAGACCAATGCGCGATATTCGCGCACCAACGAGCCGGTTCGGCCGTGATCGGCGAATAGCGCGGCGAGCCCTTGATGCGCCGCGTCGGTCTTGGCGACCACGATCAGGCCGGACGTGTCCTTGTCGAGGCGATGCACGATCCCCGGCCGCCTCACCCCGCCAATCCCCGATAGACTCGCGCCGCAATGCCGGATCAGCGCGTTCACCAGGGTTCCCGAGGAATGTCCGGGCGCGGGATGCACGACGACGCCGGCGGGCTTGTTCAGGACGATGAGATGATCGTCTTCGAACTCGATGTCGAGCGCGACGTCCTCGCCGGCGAGACCTGACGCCTCGGCCGGCGGGGCGACGACGACGACGTTCGCCCCCTGCGCCAATTTCGCGGCGGGATCGCGCGCCTCGAGGCCATCGACCGCGACTCGACCCGCTTCGATGAGCGCCTTGAGACGCGTGCGCGAGAGCGCGAGACGCCGTTCGCCCGCCGCATGGGCCAGGAAGCGATCGAGCCGCTCGCCGGCCTGCGCCCCGCCGACCGCAAAGTCGATCACCCCCTCAGCTACGGCCAACGCGGGCCGCTCGGAGGGAGACAATTGAAGAATCGCCGGCTCGAAGCCCGCGCCGCCGGACGCCGCGTTTCTCGCGGCGCGGCTCTTCGCTTTGGCGTTCACTTGGGCTCCTGGCCGCGCCGCCGCGTTCGGGCGCCGGGCTCCGCGGCGGCCGGGGCGACGAGCGGGCCGAGCGCCGCGACGATGGCGGCCAGATCCGGCCGCGCGCCGGGTCGATGGGCGTCGAGGGCGCGCCGCATCGCCGCCAAGTGGGCGGGCTTGGTCCCGCAGCATCCCCCGATGATGCGCGCCCCGGCGTCGAGCGCGAGACCGGCATACGCGCCCATCAATTCCGGCGAGCCGGAATAGTGGATATGCGCGCCATGCCATTGCGGCACGCCGGCGTTGGCTTTGGCGATCAAAGCCGCCTCGGGCCGCGCCGCGCTCATCGCCAGGAGCGAAACGAGAAGGTCGGCGGCGCCCACTCCACAATTGGCGCCGAATGCGAGCGGCGCGGGATCAATTCGGCCGACCAGATCGGCGAACGCAACGGGCGCGAGTCCCATCATCGTCCTGCCCGCGGTGTCGAAGCTCGCGGTCGCCGTATAGGGCATTCCGACGCATGCCGCCGCGCGCGCCGCGGCGCGGATTTCCTCCGCCGCCGACATCGTCTCGATCCAGACGACGTCAACGCCGCCCTCCCGAAGGCCCTCGATCTGCTCGACGAAGATTGCGACGGCCTCGTCCTCGCTCAACGGGCCGAGCGGCGCGAGAAGGTCGCCGGTCGGCCCGAGCGAACCGGCGACGACGAGGGGACGTCCAGCGCTTTTCGCCACGGCGCGGGCGTTCTGCGCCGCCAACCGATTGAGTTCGCGCGTTCGCCCCTCGAGCCCGTGCAGCGCCAAGCGACGGCGGTTGCCGCCAAAGCTATTGGTCAGGATGATGTCGGCGCCCGCGTCGACGAATTGTTGGTGCAGGGCGCGAATGGCGTCGGGGCGGGACGCATTCCAGAGCTCGGGATTGTCGCCCGAGCTCAGGCCCGCCTCGAACAAATTCGTCCCCGTCGCGCCGTCGGCGAGCAGCGGGCGGCCCTCGGCGAGCAGAGACTTGAGCATGATGTCCTCGCGAAGGGGCGACGACCGCCGCGCCGGCCAGACTTAGGCGCGAGGCCACGATATGGCAAGCTCGGGCCTCTCGTCTTCGCTGGCCGAGCCTCGCGGTTTCAAGGCGAGTCAAAGTTTTGTGTGGACGCTGGCGCGGCGAAGCGGTTTCAAAACCGCGCAATCCGCGCTAGGCGGACATTGCCCGACGCCGGCGCGCGTCGGCCGCGCGCGTTGGAGGATAGATGGCCGACCTTGACGGCCTGCCGGTTCCGCAACGGTATTGGTCGGCCGGCGCAATCTGGCTCGCCTTGACGATGGCGGTTCTAGACGGGGCCATCGCCAACGTGGCGCTGCCGACCATGGCGCGCGAGCTTTCCGCTGCGCCTGACCAATCCGTCTGGGTTGTCAACGGATTTCAGCTGGCCGTCGTCGTTTCGCTTCTGCCGCTCGCCGCGGTGGGCGAAATGATCGGCTATCGGCGCGTTTTCCTCGCCGGCGTCGCCCTGTTCACCGCCGCCTCGCTCGCCTGCGCCCTCGCGCCGAGCCTGCCCATCCTGATTGTCACTCGGGCCGTCCAGGGATTGGGCGCCGCCGGCGTCATGAGCGTCAATGGCGCGCTGGTGCGCTTCACCTACCCGGCGAAGCTGCTTGGCCGCGGCGTTGGGCTCAACGCCCTCGTCGTGTCCGCCGCAGCCGCGTTTGGTCCGACCGTCGCTTCCACGATCCTGGCGTTCGGACCATGGGAATGGCTGTTCGCCGTCAATGTTCCCATCGGCGTTCTCACGTTTTTCGTTGGCCGCGCCTCGCTGCCGACGAGCGCCACTTCGGGACGGCTCGATCTCCCCAGCACGCTCCTGAACATCGCGACCTTCGGATTCGGCTTTATCGGCATCGATGTGATGACCCGCGGCGGGAACGCCTGGTTCGGCGGCGCGGAGCTCGCTTTGGCCGCCATAGCCGGCGCGACCCTGATCCGGCGCGCACGCGCGCAGCCGAGGCCGCTCGTCCCCATCGACTTGCTGCGAAACACAATCTTCACGCTGTCGGTCGTGACCTCGATCGGCTCATTCAGCGCACAAATGCTCGCCTTCGTCTCGTTGCCTTTTTATCTGCAGGGATTGCTGCACCGCACTCAGGTCGACACCGGTTTCTTGATGACGCCGTGGCCGCTTGCGGCCGGCGTCGCGGCGGCGTTCGCCGGACGATTGGCCGACCGGTTCGCCGCGCCCATCCTCAGCAGCGTGGGGCTTGCGCTGCTTGCGCTTGGGTTGCTGTCGCTCGCGTTGCTGCCCGGCGACGCGACCTCCCTCGCGGTTGCCTGGCGCATGGCGATTTGTGGCTTGGGGTTTGGCTTCTTTCAGTCGCCGAACAATCGCACGATGCTTTCGTCGGCGCCGATGGGGCGGAGCGGCGCGGCCGGCGGCATGCTCGCGACGGCGCGGCTGA
>CAVWKL010000115.1:0-87743 GCA_963755075.1 uncultured Alphaproteobacteria bacterium | reverse complement strand
GCGGCCCTGCGCGCCGAACGCGAGGCCGCGATCCCGCCGGCCGCTACGGCGCGCCGGAGGAATTCGGCGCGCTCTGCGCCTTTCTTTGCAGCGCCAAGGCGGGCTACATCACCGGCCAGAACATTCTCATCGACGGCGGCGCCTTTCCCGGCGCGTTTTGAAACGATCCGATGTTCACCGGGATTGCGCTCAAAATCGCGGCGACGCTCGCCTTCGCCGCGATGTCCGCCCTGATCAAGATCGCCTCGCCGATTTTTCCGGTCGGCGAGGTGGTGTTGTTTCGCTCGCTGTTCGCCTTGGCGGTGCTGGTCGCTTGGCTCGCCTGGCGCGGCGAGTTCCCTAACGCGCTGCGCACGGAAAGAAAGCTCGGCCATATCGGCCGCTCGATCGCCGGTTCGGGAGGCATGTTCGCCAACTTCATCGCGCTGTCGCTGCTGCCGCTCGCCGACGCCACGGCGCTCACCTTCGCCACGCCGCTGATGGTCGTGCCGCTCGCCGCGCTGACGCTGGGCGAGACCGTGCGCGTCTATCGCTGGGCGGCGGTGGCGCTCGGCTTCATCGGCGTCATCGTCATGCTGTCCGATCGCCTCGGCGAGGGGTTGGACGATTCGGCGGCGGCGGCGCGGGCGTCGATGGGCGCCATGATCGCCTTGGCCGGGGCCGCGAGCTCCGCAGTGGCGATGATCCAAACGCGCCGACTGACGCGATCGGAGCCGACCGGCGCGATCGTCTTCTATTTCTCTTCGCTGACGGCGGCGATCAGCGCGGTCCTGCTGATTGTCGCCGCGCTGTGGCCGACCGAGGCGCCCGGCGCGGCTTTCATGGCGGGGCAGCGCCTTGTTGCGCCGTCCCTCGGCGAATTCATGCTGCTCGGCTCGATCGGCGTTCTCGGGGGGAGCGGACAGAATCTTGATGACGCACAGCTACCGTTTTGCCGACGCCTCGATCATCGCGGCGTTCGACTACGTCGCGATGATCTGGGCGGCGGCGCTGGGCTACGCGCTGTTTGCCGAGACCCCGTCGCCGCCGATCCTGTTCGGCGCGGCGATCGTCGCCGCGGCCGGCGTCTTTGTGCTCTGGCGCGAGCGCGCGGCGCGGCGCATAGGCCTCGCCGCCGCCGCGACAATGGCGGTCGAGACGCCGTGAGCCGCTTGATTCCGGACGAAGTCGTTCGATAATCCGGACGATCCGCTCTATAGGACGGCGGAGCTTCGCGAAGGGATCGCCGACATGGGCGTTGAGGGCAAAGACAAGGCCAAGGTTCTGGAAGCGGGCGCGGCGGCGCTCTCCGACCAACTCGGCCGCACCGTGCTCAAGCTGCGCAAAGGTTACGGCCTTTCGCTGGCCGATCTCTCCATCCAGTCCGGCGTCGCCAAGTCGATCATCTCGCAGATCGAACGCAACGAGACCAATCCGACCCTGACCACCATCTGGCGCCTCGCGCATGCGCTCGACGTTTCCATCGAATCGATCCTTCACGGCGGCGAGGAAGGGCCGTTTATCGAACACGTCAGTCGCGGCGGCACGCCCGTTCTCCTGTCCGACGACGGGTTGTGCCGGCTGGCGGTGATCGGCTGGCTGAACACCGTCGATTGGCTGCAATGGTACGATTTTCACGCCGAGCCCGGC
Organism: uncultured Alphaproteobacteria bacterium; assembly: GCA_963755075.1. Lineage (GTDB taxonomy): Bacteria > Pseudomonadota > Alphaproteobacteria > Rhizobiales > Beijerinckiaceae > Roseiarcus. The sequence continues at coordinate 86,114 of CAVWKL010000115.1, read as the reverse complement.
GGGGCGCTCGGTTCGCAAGCCCATCCGCGCGGTTCGATCGAGTGCCTTTCGGTCCTCGAAGGCGAACTCGAGGTCGAAGTCGGCGACGTCGCGCAAATCGCCCGCGGCGGCGAGACGTTGCGCTACCACGGCGATCGGCCGCACCGCATTCGCAATCTCGGCGCCATTCCGGCCCATGCGACGATGGTGTGCATCCTCAAGGCGGCGGTGATGGATTGAGCCTGCGGCGACGTCGCCGGGCCGGCGCCGCGAACCGCGCCGTCGCCGATTCGCGCCCCATTTGTCCGCCCTTTGAGCGCGCCGTCCCTCGCCGGGACGGGTCTGGCGAGGGGGGATTGGCGAAACGACAACCATAAACGCCAAATCATCCGGCCCGGCGCACGAAAACGCTTGCCGGCGCTGGCGACGGCGCCCCGAATCGCAATCGTCGCGATTTGTGCGCGCTTTGTCCCTGCTTTCGTTCGATGCGCGCCATTCCGGGGCGGCTCGCCGAGGGCGAGCCGCGCAATTTGCTAACCAAGAGCGTTCGTCTCGACGGCGGGGCGAGATTCGACTCGCTTTTTGCCGAAAAAAGGGATTCGATTCGGGTGTCGCCGATTCGTGCCCGTTTTGTTTCCGCTCCCGGCGCCTGGGTCTCGCCACGAAACACATCGTAGAGATGTAGTTTGCGGGCGAAGCCGGTTTCGCCGGCCGCCCGGAGGCGCGGGGCTCGCCTTGCCTCGACAGGGCGGGCGCGTCCGGCTATGAGCTTTGGGCGCGAGCGAAGCGGAGGAAGTCGCCGAGTCGTTTGCGGCCTTGTCATGCGCGCGACGAATTGTGGACGCCGTTTTCGCATTTGCGCTCCAGCGACGGATTTTTAAGCGCCCGATGCCGACCGCCCCCGTCATCACCAGCCAGAAGACCGCGGGCGGCGTTCGGGCGGCGCTGGCTGGGGGGTGGACCGTCAACGCCGGCTCGCAACTGGAAAGACGCGCCGACGCCCTGTTGGTTCTGGCGAGCGGCGCGCGCGAGGCGACGATCGATCTCTCTCAAATCGATCATATGGACACGGCCGGCGCGTGGATCATCGATCGTTCGCGCCAGTCGCTCGTGGCGCGCGGCGTCGATGCGCGAATCGTCGGCGCGCGGCCGGAGCACGCCATTCTCCTGCGCGAAGCGCATTTTCGGCCGGTCGAGGCCCCGCCGAGCCGCGCGGCGCCCACCTTGTCGTCCCTCGTCGCCGACATCGGCGAAAGCGTCTATATCGCCGGCGCCGATGTCGTCAGCGGCCTGGGGTTTCTCGGCCGTATGGTCAGCGTCGGGGCGATCGTCGCCGTTCGACCCCGGCGTTGGCGTTTGACGTCGACGGTCTACCACCTCGAGTCGTTCTCGCTGCGCAGCGCGCCGATTATCCTGCTGATCAATTTTCTCGTCGGCGCCATCGTCGCCCAGCAGGGCATCTTTCAATTGGCGCGCTTCAACGCGACGCCTTTCACCGTCGACCTGATCGGCATTCTCGTGCTGCGCGAACTCGGCGTGCTTTTGACCTCGATCATGATCGCTGGCCGCACCGGCTCGGCGATCACCGCCGAAATCGGCGCCATGAAGATGCGCGAGGAGGTCGACGCCCTGACAGTGATGGCGCTGGATCCGATGGAAGTGTTGATCCTGCCAAGAATCCTGGCGTTGATCGCCGCGCTGCCGCTGCTGACCTTTCTGGCTGACATTGCGGCGCTTTTCGGCGGATTGTGCGTGTCCTGGGTCTACGGGGGAATCAGCCCGGAGGTGTTCCTCGAACGGCTGCAGGACGCCATCGGCCTCAACACGTTCGAGGTCGGCCTGATCAAGGCGCCGTTCATGGCGCTGGTGATCGGCTTGATCGCCTCGATCGAAGGCTTCGCGGTGGCCGGTTCCGCCGAATCCCTGGGTCAAAAGGTGACGGCCTCGGTCGTCAAATCCATCTTCATGGTGATCGTCCTCGACGGCCTTTTCGCGATGTTCTTCGCGGCGGTGCGGTTTTGACCGAGATTGCCGGCGATCCCGGCGGCGCGCCGTCGCCGCCCCGTCCCGACGACCCGGAGCCCCGCGAGGCGGTGATCCGGGTGCGCGGCCTCAAGGTCGGCTTCGGCGACCAGCTGGTCATGAACGGGCTCGATCTCGACGTCTACCGCGGCGAGGTGCTCGGCTTCGTTGGCGGCTCCGGCGCGGGCAAGTCGGTTTTGACTCGCGCCATTCTCGGTCTGTTGCCCAAGCGGGCGGGCCTGATCGAAGTTTACGGCGAGAACGTCGACAAGCTCTCGATCGCCGAACGCGAACGGGTCGAACAGCGCTGGGGCGTCCTGTTCCAACAGGGCGCGCTGTTCTCGGGCCTGACGGTGATGCAAAACATTCAAGCGCCGATGCGCGAGCATCTCGACCTGTCGCCGCGCCTGCGCGACGAATTGGCGATGCTGAAGATCGACCTCGTCGGCCTGCCCCCTGACGCCGCCGACAAATTTCCGGCCGAACTCTCCGGCGGCATGGTCAAGCGGGCGGCGCTGGCCCGCGCTCTGGCGCTCGATCCCGACCTGCTGTTTCTCGACGAACCCACCTCGGGGCTCGATCCGATCGGAGCCGCCGAATTCGACGAACTCATCGCCACGTTGCAGCGCACGCTCGGCCTGACGGTCTTCATGGTGACCCATGACCTCGACAGTCTCTATGCAATTTGCGATCGCGTCGCCGTGCTGGAGCAGGGGCGGGTGATCGCGGCCGGCACGATTTCCGAGCTCTTGGGTTCGCAGGATCCATGGATCAAGGCCTATTTTCACGGCAAGCGGGGTTCGGGCCGCGAGGCCGTTTTCCGCCACGCCAGCGCCGGGGAGCCCGAGACATGACCGCCGGCGCGCGAGTCCTGGCCATGCGGCGCGCGGCGACACGCGGCGGCGAGGCGCAGCTCTTGGCGCGCGCGAATATGTTCATTATGCAGCGTTGGGGCGAGAAATCTGCTATGCGGGTCGGCGTTGGGGGACGGGGGCAGGGTTCGGTTGGCGTTAGGGCCGCGAACCCGGGACGTTCGCGAGGGCGATGAGCGGCGATGGAGACGCGAGCCAATTTCGTATTGATCGGCGCTTTCACTCTGGCTGTGATCGCCGGAGCGTTCCTGTTCGTTCTGTGGTTTTCGGGCCTGACCAGGATTACCGAGCACAAGAGCTACGAGGTGCTTGTCACGGGTTCCGTTTCCGGGCTTTCGCGGGGCAGCGCGGTGCTGTTCGACGGCTTGCGGGTCGGCGAGGTCACCGACATCGGCTTCGACCCGGTCGATCCCAGTCGCGTCCAGGTGGCGGTCGACATCGCCGGCAGCGCGCCGATCAAGAAGGACACCAAAGCGCGCTTGGAGATCCAGGGATTGACCGGCGGCGCGGCGATCGCCTTGAGCGGCGGGGCGCCCGACGCGCCGCCGTTGCTCGGCGAGAACGGCCGGCCGCCGATCATCGTGGCCGAACCTTTCGAGTTGCAGAATATCATGCAGAGCGTGCAAAGCCTTTCCGCCAAGGCGGAGTTGGTCCTGGCGAACGTGGATAACTTCGTGAGCGGCAATCGTCCCGCAATCGAGGACGCGATCAAGAACCTCGACACGTTCTCGAAGGCGCTCAGCGAGAATTCGCCGGGCTTCAGTTCCGCTCTGGCGAGCGTGTCCGATCTCGGCCGCAAGGTGGGTCCGCTCGCCGATCATTTGCAGGCGCTGTCGGACGACGTGGACAAATTGGTGCAGGCGGTCGACGCCGACACAGTGCGTCGCGTCGTGAGCAATGTCGACGCCTTCGCCGGCGCCTTGGCCGACAATAAGGCGAAGATCGATTCGTTGCTGTCGGATTCGGCGGCGCTGGCCAAGCGGCTCAACGGAACCTCGGCGCAGCTCGATTCCGCTTTGGCGGATTTCGACGCCCTGGTCAAATCGGTCGACACGGGCAAGGTCGCGAGCGTCCTCGCCGGCGCCGACAAGCTGATGCAGGCGGTCGACGCCGACAAGGTGCGTCGCGTCGTCAGCAATGTCGACACTTTCACCGGCGCCTTGGCGGACGACAAGGCGACGATCGATTCCTTGCTGTCGGATTCGGCGACGCTGGCCAAGCGGCTCAACGGAACCTCGGCGCAGCTCGATTCCGCCTTGGCGGATTTCGATGCGCTGGTCAAATCGGTCGACTCCCGCAAGGTCGCGAGCTTCCTCGACGGCGCCGACGCGCTCGGTCAGACCTTGACCGAGAATAAGGGCAACATCGATCGGATGCTGAAGAACGCCTCCGAACTCGCCGCCAAGCTCAACGAGTCGGCGGATAAGATCGATACCCTGATGGCCAGCCTCCAGAGCTTCGTCGGTTCCCCCGAACTCAAGGGTCCGCTGGGCGAAGTGGGCGACGCCGCGCACTCGGTGCGGCAGTTGGCCGACGATCTCAACGTCCGCACCAAAGAGATCGCCGTCGGCCTCACGCGCTTCACGTCCTCGGGACTGCGCGAGTATGAAGCGCTGGCGGTCGACGGACGGCGGACGCTCAATGACTTCGATCGCGTCTTGCGCGGCTTCGAGCGCAATCCCAACGAGATTATCTTCGGCGCCAAGCCGGCCCTGCCAGAATATCACGGCGGCCCCTGATGTCGGCCAACCCGCTTTCGCCGCCGCGTTGGGCGCATCGGCAAGGGGGCGCGTCCGCGCTTGCTTTGGCGCTTCTGCTTGCGTCTTGCGCCGGCGGTCCGGTCGACACTTTCGAGCTCAGCGCCGCCAAACCCACGCCGGCGCCGCCAACGCAGGCGCAAGTGCGGATCGCCGAACCCGTCGCCTCGATCGACCTCGACAGCGACCGAATTCTCGTGCGCACCGGCCCCGAGCAAGTCGCCACGCTGGCGGGCGCGAGATGGCCCGAGCGTCTACCGCTCCTCATCCAGTCGCGATTGAGCCAGACGTTCGAGAACGCCCGCCTTTTGCGCCAAGTCGGGAGCCGCGCGACGACGAGCGCCGAGTACAATCTCGACGTCGAAATTCGAACGTTCGAGCTCGACGTCGCGCAGTCGCGGGTCAAGGTCGACCTCGCGGTCAAGATCGTTTCGGTCGGCGGCGGGCGTGTGGTCGCGGCGCAGATTTTCACCGCCGAGGCGCCGGTCGCCTCGACCAGCGCCGCGAACGTTTCCGCGGCGTTGGACGGCGCTCTTTCGTCGGTCATGACGCGGATTGTCGCGTTTGTCGCTTCCCGCCTATAGAGCGCGGACCGGAAGAGGGGACGACCGCTTTCTCGCGCGGCCGATGCTCTCCCGCTCGAAACTCATCCCAGTCGGCCCGACGCGTGCGCCAGCATCGTGTAGACCTTGCCGGCGTCCGACAGCAGCGTCGCGCGCGATTGCGCGCCGTCGCGGTCGGTCTGGCCGATCTTAGCCAGAAGACGCTCGAATTCCTGGGTGTAGCGGGTGACCGACGCCTGGAACTGCGGGTCGTTGCGATATCGGCGACGGATGTCGTCGAAGGTCTGCTGACCCTGCGCCGTATAGAGCCGGCGGGACACCGCCGTCGTGTCGCCGCTTCGCCAACGATCCCACATTTCGGCGGCGGCCTCGCCATCGACGAATTTCGCAATGTCCAGGGAAATTCCGCCAAGCGCGTCCTTGCCGGGGCGACCCGGCGCCTGCGCGCCCTCGTCGCGCGAGGCGGCGGCGAGAAGGTTCGACAACCAGCCGGACTGGCCGCGTTCGGCGGCGAGGGGGGGCATCGGCGTCGTGCTTGGGGGGGGCGCCTGGGGGGCGCGCGCGCGCGGAGGTTCGGCGACCGGTCGCGGGGGTTCGACCGCCGTCGGCGGCGCGATGAGGAAACGTCCGTCGTCGTCGCGCTGCGGTTCGGCGATCCGGACCGCCTCGCCGTTGCGCGTCGCTGCAAAGCGCGCCGGCGCGCCCGCCGCGGCGGGCTCGGCGACGTCGAAATCCGCGCCGGACGCCGTGACGACCGCGGTCAATTCCTTGAGCGCTTTGATCTGGTCCGACACGACCCGACGCATTGCGTTCGCCGCCTCGTTGGTCTCCTCCGGCAATTCGAAGACGCCGCGCCGCAATTCCAGACGCGTCGCCTCGAGCTGGCGTTGGACTTCGCTCGCCATCTGTCTGACTTCCGCCACCGACTGGCGAAACCGTTCGGCGTTGCCGTTCATGACCTCGGACAGCTGGGCGTTGGCTTGTTCGTAGGCCGCCTGCAACGCCTGCGCGGTCCGCTCCCGTTCCCTGCCGGCGTTTTCGCGGATCGATTCGAACTGGCCGACGACCGTCAAGGCCGTCCCCTTCGTCACCGTCGCCAGCGCGGCGCTGATCTCCTGAGCGCGCGTTTGCGCCTTGTTGAAGCTCTCCTCGAAGGACGCGGCGAAATGGCTCGCCGCGGCGTCGAACTCTCGGCTCTTGGCGTCGATATCGACGAATAGAGTCTGCAGGCTGGCGTGCCGATGCTGCAGCGCCAGATCGATCGTCTGCTGCTTGGCGGCCAAGTCGCGCGCGACGTCGGCAAGCGCGCTCGTATGGGTCGCCATCCGCTCGACCAAGGCGCCGGACTCTTGTTGCGTCGTCGCCGACAGTCGATCGAGTTCGGTGACCTGCGCCGCCATCGCGCCGAGGGCGCGCTGCATCGCGTCAATCTTCTCGCCGAGGTCTCCCTCGATCGCGCCGAGCTTGTCGCCCGCGCCTTCGACGATTCGGTCCAGAGCGAGGCTGGCCTGGCCGAGGCGATCGAGGACTTGGCTCAACTCGTTGCGCATGCGGTCGCCGGCCGCGTGCAGCGCCGTCACCGAGGCGCCGGCGTTCTGCTCGACCGCTTCGCGAAGCGACGCGCCGGACCGTTCGACTTCGCTGGTGAGCCGCGCCAGGAGTTCATGGATCGTTTCGGCGGATTGCGATTGGGCGGCCTCGGCGGCGGCGCGCAACGCCGTCGTCGAGGTTTCGACCTCGCCGCTGATCTGGCTGGTCAACGCCCCCAGCGAGCGAACGGAGCCGGAGGCGGCGGCGTTGATCGCGGCGAGCAGATCGTCGCCGCGTCGCGTCAACAAGGCGACGAGATTCGACGTCCGTTGCTCGAACGTCTGTCCCACGCGCTCGCTAACGCCAGAAATCTGGTTGGATATTTGATCGCCGTGCGCGCCCAGTTGCGTGATGAAATCGGCGCCCGGACCCTCCATGAGCTTGTGAAGGGCCTCGATCCGCGCCGCGAGACTGCCGGCGATCTCTTGGCCGCGCCCCGCCATGACTGCGTCCACGGACTCGATTGCGCCTTCCAGCTTCGAGGCGACCGCGTCCCGTTGAGCGGTCACTTTGGCGGCGAACTCGTCGGCGCCGTTGACGATCGACTGATGAATGGCGGCGCCCTGGATGTCGACGGCGGCGTCGAACTGGTTCGAAAGGGTCTGCAGCGGCGTGACGACCTGGTTGCGGAAGCGGTCGACGCTGCCGCCGAGCGCGGCGGTCATCTCGTCGAGCTTGCCGGCGAGCGTCGCCGTGATCTGCGTCGAAAGTTTCGACAGCGTCTGCGTCAAGGCTTCCGCGCGAACCCGCAGCGTCTCTTCGACTTCGGCGGACTTGGCGCCAATCCCTCGCGTGATTTCGCGCTCGCCTTCGCTCAACGTCTTGGCCGCTTCGAGCGTGCTCTTGGCGAGGGTCTCGTTCAACGCCTTGCCGCGCGCCGCCAATCCGCTGTTCGATCCGCTCCAGCATGTCCTCCAGCGACGCGGTGATCTCGCGGCCGCGCTCGGTGAAATTCGTTTCGAATGTCGCCAATCCGTCCCGCACTGCATCGCCGACGGCGTTGCCGCTCGTCGTCAGCGCCAGCTCGACGAGGGTCTGATGCGCGACCGCCGCGTTTTCGAATTCCGTCAGACGCGCGTTCGAGGCTTCCTCGAAGCGCGCGCGGTGGTCCGTCAGACGGTCGTCGAGTTCGGCCTGACGATTGGACATGATGGCGTCGACGGCCTCGACGTGAGCGCCGAAATTCTCGCCGAGGCGCGTCGCGTGCGCGCCGATCCGCTCGACGACGCTGTCGCCGCCTTGCCCCACCAATCCCGCGAGCGAATTCAACTGCTCGTCCAACTGACGAGTTTCGGCGCTCAACGCGGCGACCAGCGCGGCGCCGCGCCCGCCAAGCGTTTCCTCGAAGGTTGCAATTGTCGAGGCGAGCGTCTCGTGCACGCTGTCGCCGCTGACGGCGATCGCGGCGACCGCCTCGCCCGCGGCCGCGGTGAATTTGTCGCCGGTCTGCGCGACCTGCTCGCTCCATTGCGCCAGAGACGATTGCGAGGCTTCTTGAAAGCGTTCCTGAATTGTTGCGCCCTGGTTGGCGATCGCCTCGACCGCGCGCTGCACGGACTCCTCGATTTGGCCGCTCAAAGCGCCCGCGGACTCGTCGATGTAACTGCGCAATTGCGCGTGGCGCGCCTCGAAATGCTCCGACCATGTGGCGCCTGCCGCGTCCAGGAGGGCGCGCGCGTCCTCCGTCGTCGCGCTGAGGGCGCCGGCCAGCCGCTCGCTTGCGCCGGCGAGCGTCTCCTCGAGCGCCTGCCCGCGCACAACGACCGTTTCGTGCAGCCGCTCGGACGCCACGCTGAGCCGCGCGGCGAGTTCGTCGCCGTGGCCGAATACGGTCTCGGAAAGCTGGCGACGGCTGGCCTCGAAACGCTCGACGAGGTCATCGCTTCGTTCGCCGAACTCTCTCGCCAAGACGTCGCTCGCCGCGGTCAGACGCGTCGCCACCGCGTCGCCATGGAGCTGGATCGCCTCGACCGCCTGAGCGCTGCTCGCCTCGATGCGGTCGATGATCCCGCCGTTCTGCGCCGCCAATGCGTTCGCGGCGGCCTCGGTCGACGCCGCCAGTTGCGAGGAGACCGCCTCGCCGTTCGAAATCAAGGCTTCGACGGCGGTGGCGCTGGTGGCGCCGATGCGGTTGATGAAGTCCTCGTTGCGCGCGCTGAAATCGGCGACGAGGGTCTCGCCGGCCGCCTGGATTCTTTGATCCGCGTCGGCCATGCGCGCGACAATCTCGTCCGCGCTTCGGCTGCTCGCGTCGGCGAGCTGCGTCACGACGTCGACGCTGAGGGCGGTGAGGGATTCCCGGAGTTGCGCGCCCTGCGCCGCGATCCGGTCGACGGTCGCAGAGCCGGCGCGGTCCATGGCGATGGCGATCTCCTCCGAGGAGGCGCCGAGCGATGTCGCGACGCGCGCGCCGACATTGGATATGCGTTCGCCGAAGCTCTCGGCGATGCTTTCGAGATCGGCGGCGATGCCCCGGTGCGCGTCGTCCACGGCGGCGCGCACCTGGCCGCCGTTGGCGACGATCGCCTCGCGCTGGTCGGCCATCTCGGCGATCAGCGAGCGCATGCGGCGCTCATTGTCGGCATAGGCGCGCTCGAGCGTCGAGACCTCCGAGCGCACGAGCGTCTCCAACTCGGCGGCGCGCGACAGCGCCCGCTCGACGCCGTCGCCCATCAAGGCGATTTCGCGGCGGATCGCCTGCGACAGCGTGGCGACCTGCTCGCCCGCCATCGTCTCCGGCTCCGCCAATCGCAGCGTGGCCTGAGCGATCGCGCCGGTTGCGGCGCGCAATTCTTGTGAGCGGCGCGCCAGCGCGCCAAAGAGCGCGGCAAAACCGAAAAAGACGATCGTCGGTCCGAGCGCCGCCAGCGCGATCAGGAGCGTTTCCGGCTGGAGAGCATAAGCGCGAAGCGAGGCGAAATCGAACTCCGTCGGGGGAAAGTGCAATGCGGCGTACCACACGCAAAGCGCCAACCAAATCGCAGCGACGAGGCCGGCGACGACGTACGGCCACCGGCTTCGAGGGGGCAACTGGAGGGACTGGACGATCGGACCGATCGCGGGTCGGTCGTCGTTGGCCGGAGGGGCGCCGGCGCTCAGGGTTGGTTTGGCGTCTTCGGGCAGCGGCGGCGGACGACGCGGAATCGGCGGGGCTTCGCTCGGTTCTTTCGCCGCAGGCGTCTTGAGCGGCGGGGGGACGGCGGGCAGGGCCTTGGCCAGGGCGAGGGCGGGGTCGGCGGCGGAAACCGCTGGCGCGGCTCCCTCGACGCGACTTTCGTCGGAGGACAAGTTCAACGCGTCCTCGATGGCCGACATCGCCGCGGAAACCGCGTCCTGGGCCGATTGCTTCTGCGCCATTTCATCCGCCTCATTCGATCCGTCGCGACAAGCTGCCGCTCGTCGCGAAGCGCCCTTTCGCACGCCGCCCGCATCTGGCCTCGCGTCGCGGCGTTAAGGTACGTTAACCAACGTCAGTCTACAGGTCGCGACGCGAGATTGAAACATCTGGGGAATCGCATCTTCCAAACGTCGTTAACGCTTGGGTCACCATATTCGAGCAAGCTTGCTGGCGATAATGGGCGGGAAGAACGATCCCTGTCGAATTCGGTGGAAAACTCAGGGACTTCCCTCTATTTGGAGGCGGCCATGTCTGCACCCGACGCGCCACAGAGCGAACCTTCGGCCCGACTGGTTTTTCCCGACTTCAACGCCCCCGCCGCCGGCGAACCGGCCATCGATCTCGTCCATTTGGCCCGCCAGACCGACAACGATTCCGCCCTGGAGGAGGAGCTGCTCCGCCTCTTCGACCGCCAATCGGCGAGCCTGCTGGCGCAATTGTCGGCCGAAGGCGCGCCGGGGCGCCGAGGCGCCGAGGCCGCCCACATGCTGCGCGGATCGGCGCTCGCCGTCGGCGCCTGGGGGGTCGCGCGCGCCGCCGAGGCGGTGGAAGCCTCTTTCGAAGGCGGAAATGCGGAAAAACCCGAGATCGACGGGGCTCTTGCGGCGCTCGCCGGGGCGATCGCCGGCGCCCGCGCCGCGATCGCGGGGTTCCGCGGCTGAGCGCCGATCGCCGCCGATTGGCCGATTCTCGATCGGCTCAAACGTGAAAACGCGCTTCCGTTGTCCGGCGTCGCGCTTTATGTAGGCCCGCGCGGAGACCGCGTTGCGGCGGCCGCGCCCGCGTTGGCCCCCGGCCTCCCAGAGTTCGACAGAGACAAGGAAGACGCTGTCCCGATGACAAAAGTGACATTCATTGACGTATCCGGCGCGTCGCGCACGGTCGAGGCCCAGGTGGGCTCGACGGTGATGGAGACGGCGCTGCGCAATGGCGTTCCCGGCATCGAAGCCGAATGCGGCGGCGCCTGCGCCTGCGCGACCTGCCATGTCTACGTCGCGCCGGAGTGGACCGAAGTCGTCGGCAAGCCGTCGCAGATGGAAGAGGACATGCTCGATTTCGCCGCCGACGTGCGGCCGAATTCTCGCCTTTCATGCCAGATCAAGGTCGCCCAGGCGCTCGACGGCCTCGTCGTGACCACCCCGGCCCGGCAAGGGTGAGCGCGATGAGCGACGTCATCCAAACCGACGCGATCATTGTCGGCGCCGGGCCGGTCGGCCTGTTCGCCGTGTTCGAATTGGGCCTGCTCGACATCAAGGCCCATCTCGTCGACATTCTGCCCAAGATCGGCGGCCAATGCGCCGAACTCTATCCGGAAAAGCCGATCTACGACATTCCCGGCTATCCCGTGATCACCGGCCAGGGGCTGGTCGAGGCCCTCAGCAAGCAGATCCATCCGTTCCAGCCGACGTTCCACTTGGGCGAAATGGTCGAGCGGCTCGAGGTGCTGGGCTCGCCGCAGCATCCTTTGTTCCGCATCGCAACGGACGCCGGCACGATTCTCGAAGCCAAGGTGGTGGTGATCGCGGCCGGCGGCGGGTCGTTCCAGCCCAAGCGTCCGCCGACGCCGGGCGTCGAGGCCTACGAGGGCAAGAGCGTCTTCTATTCCGTGCGAAAGATGGACCATTTCCGCGGCCGGCGCGTGATGATCGCGGGCGGCGGCGATTCGGCGCTCGACTGGCTCCTCAACCTCCATCCGGTCGCCAGCCGGGTCACGCTGGTCCATCGCCGCGACGAATTCCGCGCCGCGCCGCATTCGGTCAACGCGATGCGCGCTCTGGTGGCGGAAAACAAAATGGACTTGGTGATCGCCCAGCTCGCCGGCCTCAAGGGCGCCGACGGCCAATTGAGCGCGGTGACGCTGCGCGGCGCCGATTCGGCGACCTTCGACGTCGAATGCGACGATCTGCTGGCGTTCTACGGCCTGACGATGAAGCTCGGACCGATCGCCGACTGGGGCCTCAACCTGCACGAGAACCTCATCCCGACCGACACCGAGAAATTCGAAACCAGCGTCCCCGGAATCTTCGCGGTCGGCGACATCATCACCTACCCCGGCAAACTGAAGCTGATCCTCTCGGGCTTCCACGAGGTCGCGCTCGCCGCGCAGAAGGCGCACCGCTACGTCTATCCCGACAAGAAGCTCTTGTTCCAGTACACGACCTCGTCGACGAATTTGCAGCGCAAGCTGGGAGTGAGCTGAGCGGGCGATCGCCACCGGGCGGTCGATTTTCCGTTCGCGGCTTGAAACAAACGGCTTCGCCGGCGCGTATCGGTCGGCGACGGCTTGCAAAGCCGCCGTCGAAGGATAGGGTCGTCGCCATGCTCCGGTTGAAAGCTCCCTGGAACGAGCGCAACGGGCGCTTCTCCGCGCTGAAGCTCGCCGTGTTCGTCCTCTTGTTCGCGCCCGCGGGCTGGATCGTCTTCCAGGCCGTGACAGGCATGCTCGATCCCAAGCCGGTCACCGAGATGATCCATCGCACCGGCGATTGGGCGGTGCGGTTCATCCTCCTTTCGCTTGCGGTGACGCCGCTGCGCCGCTTCGCGCAATGGCCGAAGCTGATCGCGGTCCGCCGCATGGTCGGCGTCGCCGCCTTCGCCTACGCCTTCGCGCATCTCAGCCTCTATGTCGTCGATCAGAAGTTCAATCTTGCCCACGTCGCGGCGGAAATCGTCTTGCGCTTCTATCTCACCGTCGGCTTCGCCGCCTGGTTGGGGCTCGCCGCGCTGAGCGCCACCTCCACCGACGCGATGATCAAGCGCGTGGGCGCGGCGCGCTGGAACCGCCTGCACAAGCTCGTCTACGCCATCGCGGGGCTGGCGATCTTCCATTTCTATCTGCAGTCGAAGGCCGATGTTTCCGAGCCCGTGCTGATGATGGGATTGTATTTCATCCTCATGCTGACGCGTCTGTTGCAGAAGCGCGGCTGGCCCGCCTGGGGCGTCGTCGTCGGCTCGGCGCTCCTCGCGCCGCCGGCGACCGCCCTTGTCGAGGCGACCTGGTATGCGCTCGTGCGCCATATCGACTTCTGGGAGGTGCTCAGCGCCAATATCGATCCCGACATGTCGCCCCGGCCGAGCCAGTGGGTCGCGCTCGCCGGCCTTGCTTTCATCGTCGTCTATGTCGCGCGCAATTGGCGCATGGCGAAGACGTCAGCGATCCTTGCCGGCGCCAAATAGGAAGGGCGCGACGTCGGCCACGCCCGGCGGCTTGTCGATGGCGAAGGGGGCCGGGCGGCAGACCGCCAGCGCGGAAATTCCAACCCGCGCGGTGAGCAGGCCATTGAGCACGCCCTCGCCCATGCGGGCCGAGATGCGCGAAGCGATGCCGTGACCGACGAGCTGCTGCACCAGACTGTCGCCGACCGCCATGCCGCCGGTGATGGCGATGTGCGCGCCGATCGAGCGCGCGAGCTTGACGAAGCCGAGGAAGCCCGGCCGGCCGCCATAGATTTCGGCGATGCGGCGCACCAGCCGGATGATCTGCGCGACGACGAAGACGACGTCGAGAAGGGCGCGCGGGCTGATCGCCGTGACGACCGAGACGCGTCGCGCCGCCGCGGCGATTTCGGCTTGCGCCTTCATGTCGAGCGGGCGCAGCAGCGTGCGCTCGGCGATGTCGATGAGGTCGCGCCCGTCGACGATGGCGGCGCGGGCCTCCGCCACCTCGGCTCTTGCGCGCGCGGTCTCGGCGCGCCCTTCATAGAGCGCGGCGAGCCGCATCACCAGCGCGCGCGCCGCGCCGCGATCGTCGCCCGCTCGGGCGCGCGCCAGCGCCGCGTGCAGCTCGGCGATGCGGCTCTGGCGGGCGAGCGCGGCGATTTCGCGAATGGCGAGACCGACGATGCCGACGAGGAACAGCGCAGCGAAGACGGCGCCGACCGCCCCGAGCGAGGCCGCCCTGGCGAACAGGCTCTCGATCAGCTCGCTCATCCACAGGCCGAGGCCGAGCGAGACAAGCCCGCCAAGGCCCGCCCAGACGAGGCTCGACAGCCTCGGGCGCCAGCGGGCCAGCATGCCCCCGCGCTGCGCCGCTTCGGTCGCGCGCTCGGCCTCGTCGATCGGCTCAGCCGCGCTTGGCTCGGGAATGGGCCCGCCTTGCGAGCGTATGGCGGCGGTCGGCGCCAAAGGCGCGGGCGCGTCGTCGACGGCGATGCGCTCGTCGTCGAGGCGGAAGGCGCGCGGGCGGGCGCGATGGTCGTTCATGCCAGTTTGTCCCCGATGAGGAATTGCAGCGCGCGGTCGAGGCGAATGTGCGGCGGCGTCGCGCCGCGCGCCGTCGCCGGCGGGCGAAAGCGCACGAACCGCCAGTCGTTGTCGGCTTCCGACAAGGCGAGCCCGTCGCCGGCGAACGCCGCCTTGGGGTCTTCGGGCAGGTCGCCGGGATAGATCGCCGCTTCGGCGGCGCCGTCGAACATCTGTCCCCCGAGCCGCTCGCCCGCCTCGGGCACGCCGATGATCGCCTGAAGGGTTTCGCCGGCGTGGCGCATCTCGGCTTCCCGGGTGGCGCGCACTGCGCTGAGCGCGATCACGTCGATCTCCGCCCCGACCCCTTCGGCGCGGGCGATCGCCTTGGCGGTCAGCGCGCGCAGGATCGCCTCGAGGCGGTCGTGGCTCGTGTGATGCAGATGATCGGCCTTGGTGGCGGCGAAAAGAATGCGGTCGATGTGCGGGCGGAAAATCGCCGCCAGGCGCGATGAGCGTCCGGCGCGAAACGCCTGCATCACGCCGGTCAGCGCGTTTTCCAGATCGCTCAGCGCCGCCGGGCCGGAATTGAGCGCCCTCAGCGCGTCGACGAGCACGATCTGCCGGTCGAGGCGGGCAAAATGGTCGCGGAAGAACGGCCGCGCCACGTAGGCTTTGTAGGCCTCGTAGCGACGCTCCATCATCGCCGCCAACGAGCGCGGCGCGATCTCCGAATCCTCGTCCAGCGGCAACGGCGCAAAGGTCAGGGCGGGCGATCCTTCGAGGTCGCCGGGCATGAGGAAGCGCCCAGGCGGCAAGGTCGAGAGCGCGTAGACGTCGTCGCGCGCCTTGCGCAAATACGCGGTGAAGAGTTCCGCCGCGGTGCGCGCGGCGTCCTCTTCACCCCCGGCGGCGGGGTCGAGACCGGCAAGAAAGGCGCGCCAGGGCGCCGCCAGCGGCGCCCGCCCGCGCGCCTCGCTCGCTTCGATCGTCTCGCGCGACCATTGGGCGTAGGATTTGTCCAAGAGCGGCAGGTCGAGCAGCCATTCGCCGGGATAATCGACGATGTCGAGCGTCAGATGCGAGCCTTTCGCGCCCCAGGCGGCGGCGCGCTCGAACTCGATGGTCAGCCGCAACTGCGAAATGCGCCGGGTCGATTGCGGCCAACGCCGATCCGTCCCGCTCAGCGCCGCCAGGTGTTCCTCGTAGGGAAAGCGCGGCACTGCGTCGTCCGGCTGCGGCTCGAGATGGGCGCGCGCAATGCGCCCTTCGGCGGAGGCGCGCAGCACCGGCAGCCGGGCGCCGGCGATCAGGTTGTCGACAAGCGCGGTGATGAAAACGGTCTTGCCCGCTTTCGACAACCCGGTGACGCCGAGCCTCAGGCCTCCGCCGGAGAGATAGTCGGCGAGCGACCGCGCCACGACGCTCGCTTCGAAGGCCAGATCGGCGATGAGGGACAAAGGGGGGACCGGGGTGGGCTGAGGAGGACCCAACGTAAGGCGGCGGAAGCGAATTTGACAGGGGGATCGCGCCCCTTCGCCCTTGCGGGGGAAGGGGCGCTATTTCGCCATCGCCGCCTTCAGATTCTCGTCGATCTTGTCGAGGAAGCCTTCCGTCGACAGCCATTTCTGCTCGGGGCCGATGAGCAGCGCCAGGTCCTTGGTCATGAAGCCCGCCTCGACAGTGTCGACGCAGACGCGCTCCAACGTCTCGGCGAAACGCCCCAGCGCGGCGTTGTCGTCGAGCTTGGCGCGATGGGAAAGGCCGCGCGTCCAGGCGAAGATCGAGGCGATCGAGTTGGTCGAGGTTTGCCGGCCCTTCTGATGTTCGCGATAGTGGCGCGTCACCGTGCCGTGCGCGGCTTCCGCCTCGACCGTGCGCCCGTCGGGAGACATCAGCACGCTGGTCATCAGGCCGAGCGAGCCGTAGCCTTGCGCGACGGTGTCGGACTGCACGTCGCCGTCGTAGTTCTTGCACGCCCAAACGTATCCGCCCGACCACTTGAGCGCCGAGGCGACCATGTCGTCGATCAGGCGGTGTTCGTAAGTGATGCCGGCGGCGGCGAATTCGGTCTTGAACTCCGCTTCGTAGATGTCCTGGAACAGGTCCTTGAAGCGCCCGTCATAGGCCTTGAGGATGGTGTTCTTGGTCGAGAGATAGACCGGATATTTGCGGTTGAGGCCGTAGTTGAGCGAGGCGCGCGCGAAGTCGCGGATCGAGGCGTCGAGATTGTACATGCCCATGGCGACGCCAGCGTCGGGGAACTTGAACACCTCCTTCTCGATGACCGCGCCGTCCTCGCCTTCAAAGCGCATCGTCAGGCGGCCCTTGCCCGGGACGCGGAAGTCGGTGGCCTTGTACTGGTCGCCGAAGGCGTGGCGGCCGACGACGATCGGCCGGGTCCAGCCGGGCACCAACCGCGGCACGTTCTTGCAGATGATCGGCTCGCGGAAAATGACGCCCCCTAAAATGTTGCGGATCGTGCCGTTCGGGCTCTTCCACATCTCCTTGAGATGGAACTCCTCCACGCGCGCTTCGTCGGGCGTGATCGTCGCGCATTTGACGCCGACGCCGCACGCCTTGATCGCCTCGGCCGCGTCGATGGTGACCCGATCGTTGGTGGCGTCGCGATGCTCGAGGCCGAGGTCGAAATACTGCAATTCGATGTCGAGATAGGGATGGATGAGCTTGTCGCGGATCAGCCGCCAGATGATTCGCGTCATTTCGTCGCCGTCGAGTTCGACGACCGGATGGCTCACTTTGATCTTGGACATCGGCTGCATCCCAGCGTTGCGGCGTTGCGCGGTGGCGTTGGGCCCCTATAGCATTGCCCCCAGGGCGGTCAAAATTCTGCTTTCGGCCAATTCCGCCCGCGCGGAGGCGAGCGCGAATCCCTTGACATATCCTATCCCCCTAGACAGGATAGTCGCAGCGAACGGCCCGGTTCGCGCTTCTTGAGACGCGCGGCGCGCGATCGCTGCGAGGACGAATTGAAACACGCAAGCCATACGGAAATCGTCAAGCGCCTCAAGCGCGCCTATGGGCATCTCGGCAAGGTGCTTTCCATGTTCGAGGAGGGCAGGCCGTGCCTCGATCTCGCCCAGCAACTCCATGCCGTGGAAAACGCGGTGGCCAACGCCAAGCGCGAGTTGATCCACGATCACGTCGAGCACTGCCTGGAGGCGCCGGGGGGCGACGGCGCCGCGCCGCTGCAGGAACTGAAGCAATTGACGAAATACCTGTGACGACAGGGCGATCGAACGCGTCGAGCCCGCCGTGAGCGGCCGGTGCGACAACGAAGCGGATGCGACGATGACCAACCACCAATCCTTTGACCGCGGCTTCGGCCACCGGCACGATTTTCTCGGTGCCGGCCACGAACGCAGCGAGCGCGACGTCTGGGCGGTGATCGCGCTGTGCACGGCGATGATGGCGGCCGAGATCGCCGGCGGCGCGATGTTCGGCTCGATCGCGCTCATCGCCGACGGCTTCCACATGAGCACGCACGCCGGCGCGCTGCTGCTCGCCGCGCTCGCCTACACGCTATGCGCGCCGCCGCGCCGACGATCCGCGCTTCACCTTCGGCACGGGCAAGTTCGGCGATCTCGCCGGCTTCGCCAGCGCCATCGTCCTGGCGATGATCGCCGCGCTCATCGCTTATGAAGCGATCGGGCGGCTGATCGCGCCGACGCCGATCGCGTTCGCCGAGGCGATCCCGATCGCCGTCCTCGGCCTCGTCGTCAACGCCGCGAGCGCATGGCTGCTCAGCCGCGGCGGGCATGAGCGCCACCACGGGCATGGACATGGTCACGCCGACGGCGCCGGCCACGAGGAGAGCCGCCGCCTCGACATCGGCGGGGCGCGCTATGAACTCAGCATCTTCGAGGATGGGGTTCCCCCACGGTTCCGCCTCGCCGCGTTCGGAGCGCAGCGGCTCGCCGCGGCCGCGACCTCGGTGGAGATCGCGCGCCCCGACGGCGCGCGCGAGACATTCGCGATGGTCGAGCGGGGCGCGTTTCTCGAGTTCGCAGACCCGATTCCCGAACCGCACGAATTCGCCGCGACGCTGCGGGTCGGCGAGCGGACGGCGAGCTGCGCGTTCGCCGAGCATGGCCGCGCCGCCGGCGATCCTCTGCATCGCGACAACAACATGCGCGCCGCGGTGGTCCACGTGATGGCCGACGCCGCGGTCTCGCTTCTCGTCATCGTCGGGCTCGCGTTGGCGCGTGGCTTCGGCTGGCTGTGGATGGACCCGCTGGCCGGCCTCGTCGGGGCGGGCGTCATCGCGAGCTGGTCGGCCGGACTGATCCGCGACACCGGCGCGGTGCTGCTCGACATGAACCCCGATCGCCGACTTGCCGAGGCGCTGCGCGGCGCGATCGAGCGCGAGGGCGATTTGCTCGTCGACCTCCATCTCTGGCGGCTCGGCCCGGGCCACCTCGGCGCCATTCTATCGATCGAGACGACAAGCGAACGCGAGACCGACGATTATCGACAGGCCGTGCAGGGCGTGGCGCGTTTTTCGCATCTGACGATCGAGGTCTCCCGCCGCCCGCAGTCCGCCGATCGCGCCCGGCCGCGCTTCGTCGCGTGATCCCGCGCCATGCGCCGAGGCAGGCAAGGTCTAAGCGTTTGCGAGGCGATGTCTTGACGGATCGTTAACGGCTCGGGGCTAACAATGCCGCCCCATCTCTCAACCGGCCGCGCGCGGAAACGCAGGTGAACCGCTTCGACGACAATCCGTTCCTGAAGGGCCGCGCGGACCGACGCGACAAGAGCCGCCGGCCGACGCGCCTGCGCGCCTGGGCCGATCCGGGCGGGGTCGCCGCAGTTGTCGATTGCGTGATCGTCGACGTCTCCGAGGGGGGCGCCAGCGTGGCGGCGTTGAATGGGGCCGAACTGCCGGACGCGTTTCACCTGCAAGTCGACGCGACCAATCGGCTCGGCGAGGCGCGCGTGGTGTGGCGCAAGGGCAGCGCCGTCGGCGTGAGGCTCGCCAAGCCCAAGTTGCCATAGAACCGGGGCGGTCGGATTCGGCTCTCGGCCGGCCGGCGCCGCGCGCGCCAAACCGACGAAGCCGTCGACGCCGAAATCGAGCTAAGCGTCTGAACTGGAAAGCGTCGCCGCCCGCCAGGCGCGACGCGTTTACGCCGGCGGCCAAAAGATTGCGGCGCCGCGACATTTTGGGTTGACAGAAGGAATTTGGCGGCTCATGAGGCAATCGTCGAACCGAAATTCGTTTCGGGCGGCGTTCCTTAACTCAACTGTAGAGATATGGGCAGTACCATCTCGGGCGGCGCGATCGCGGACGGTTTCGTCGGTTCGTCGCCCTTAGACATCGCTAGCGTCCGCGGGCCGGAATCCCGTGCGCGAGGCGTCTTGCGGGGCTGAGGCCCCCGGCCCCCTCGTCTTCCGGCTTTGGACGAAACCAAAGATCGGAGGCGAGCCATGAACCAGCTCTCCCTAATCCCGAGCGATCGCCATGCGATCGATCTCAGCGCGCGCCGCCAGGCGTCGTCGGGCGTGCGTCGTCTCGCCACGGCGCGCGCGAACCTGCGCGTCGGTTCCTTACGCCCGCTCGCCTGCCATTGGCGGCGCGATGCGGCGACCGGGGCGCTGCTCTGCGTGTGGGCGGTTTGCCAAGGCGGGCGCGAGCCCGCTTCCACGGTTCCCTTGCGACGCGCCGGTTGACGGAGATCCCCAGTGGACAACGGCCCGACTAGGCCCGTTGGCGCGATCTTCAACGCGTCGGCGGGCGGCAAATCCAGACAGCAGACCCAGTCTACCGCCTCAAGGGCGAAGCGAGACGCAGGCTTTTGAAGCCGCCCGGCTCGCTCCCGCGCCAAGCGGCAAAGGAGACGAGCCATGACCGCCAAAGCCAATTTCACGGAGCCGGTGACCGCCGTCCTCGACGACGCGCACATCGGCCACATCATGGGCGCCTTCGGCACCATCCTTTACGGCGACATCGCCCCGCGCACGACCTGGAAGCACCGGCTGACGACGCTTCTCGCCATCCTCGGACCGGGCCTCATCGTCATGGTCGGCGACAATGACGCCGGCGCTTTCGCGACCTACGGCCAGGCCGGCCAGAACTACGGCACCACGCTGCTGTGGACGCTGGCGCTGCTGATCCCCGTCCTCTACGTCAATCAGGAGATGGTGCTGCGCCTCGGCGCGGTGACCGGCGTCGGCCATGCGCGTCTCATCTTCGAGCGCTTCGGCAAGTTCTGGGGCGCGTTCAGCGTCATCGATCTGTTCCTGTTGAACTCCCTGACCATCGTCACCGAGTTCATCGGCATCGCGCTCGCGCTCGGTTACCTCGGCCTCGACAAGACCATGGGCGTCATCGTCGCGGCGGCTCTGGTTATGGTCGCCGTCAGCACCGGCGACTTCCGGCGCTTCGAGCGGTTCGCCATGGTTCTCGTCGGCGCGAGCCTGTTGCTCGTGCCGCTCTATTTCATGGTCCATCCGCCGCTCGCTCAGGTCGTGCGCGACTTCGTCGTTCCGCAAATGCCGCAGGGAGGCAAGCTGAGCGAGGTGATGCTGCTCATCATCGGCATCGTCGGCACCACCGTCGCGCCCTGGCAGCTGTTCTTCCAGCAGAGCTACGTCATCGACAAGCGCATCACGCCGCGCTTCATCAAGTACGAGCGCCTCGACCTGTGGATCGGCATCGGCTTCGTCATCGTCGGCGCCGCCGCCATCATGGCCTTCACCGCGGCGGCTTTCGGCGGCCAGACCGAGTTCGGCAATTTCACCGACGCGGGCGGCATCGCCGCCGGCCTCGACAAATATGTCGGCAAGGTCGCCGGCGTGATGTTCGCCATCGCGCTGATCGACGCCGCCCTGATCGGCGCCTCGGCGGTGTCGCTGTCGACCGCCTACGCGATCGGCGACACGTTTTCGGCGCGCCATTCGCTGCATCGCAATGTCGCCGACGCGAAGGGCTTCTATGCGGTCTATTGCGGGTTGATCGCGATCGCCGCCGCGGTCGTCCTGACCCCTGGCTCGCCTCTTGGCCTGCTGACCTTGGCCGTGCAGGTGCTTGCCGGCGTACTGCTGCCGAGCGCGACGGTGTTCCTGCTGCTGCTCTGCAACGATAAGCCGGTTCTCGGTCCCTGGGCGAACACCCGCTGGCTCAACTATTTCACCGGCGCGGTCATCGCCGTGCTGGTGATCCTGTCGGTGATCCTCACCGTCTCGGTGCTGTTCCCCGACGCCGCCAACGAACAGGCGATCCTCGGCATCCTCGGCGGGGGCGGGGTCGTCGCGCTGGTCGTCGCGCTGGCGATCATGGCCTTGAGCCAAAACGGCGGGCATGGAGCGCCGGCCGAGGAACTGGCCGCCGCGGCGGCGTCGCGCGACACCTGGCGCATGCCGCCGCTGGCTCAACTGCCCCCCGCCAAGCTGTCGCTCGCCGCCAAGACCTGGATGGGCGTGCTGCGGCTCTATCTCATCGTCGCCGGCGGAATGGTGCTGTTCCGCATCGTCATGCTGGCGATCGGACAACAGGGGTAGTTCGTTTTCGGGCAAGGGGTCGGCGCGGCGCGGCATTGGCCGTCGCCCGCGCCGCCCCCGACTTCGGCGCGCATTGCGCGGCCTTCATCGTCGCCTCCAACCTGATCCTGCGGCCGCTGGTTCGCGCGATAAACCGGCAACCCGTCGACTCCACCGAAGGCGAATTTGCTTACGTCGTTTCCATCGTGCGCCGCGCCTCGCCAGGTACGATCGCTACTGGCGCAGGAACTCGCGATCATGCCCGACGTCCGTTTCGGCGAACTCGATAGCGCCAACATCGAAGACGCCGATCGCGTCGAGCTGACGGCGAAAATCGCCTCGCACAATCGGCGGGAGATCGCTCTGGAATACGTCGTCGCCCGCCTGAGCCGGGAAGAGGGGGTCACGCGCGCGGGCTGGAGTTCGCAGACCCAGTCGGTCTGACGGGACGCCGCCTAGCCCTCGGCGATCACCTCGTCCTTCAAGAACTCTTCCAGCCAGTGAACGTCGTATTGGCCGTTTTGCACGTCGGTGTTGCGCACCAGGGCGCGGTACAGCGGCAGGGTGGTCTCGACGCCGTCGATGATGAATTCGTCGAGCGCGCGGCGCAGGCGCATCAGCGCCTCGGTTCGGGTGCGGCCGTGGACGATGAGCTTGCCAATGAGAGAATCGTAGTAGGGCGGAATGACGTAGCCTTGATAAGCCGCCGAATCGACGCGCACCCCGAGGCCGCCCGGCGGGTGGAAATAGCTGATGCGGCCCGGCGAAGGCGTGAAGGTGCGGGCGTGCTCGGCGTTGACGCGGCATTCGATCGCGGCGCCCTGAATGCGCACGTCCTCCTGCATGATCGTCAGGGGCGAGCCGGCGGCGATCTTGATTTGCTCGTTAATCAGGTCGATGCCGGTGATCATCTCGGTGACGGGATGTTCGACCTGGATGCGGGTGTTCATTTCGATGAAGCAGAACTTGCCGTCCTCGTAAAGAAATTCGATCGTCCCGACGCCGACGTAGCCGAGTTCGGCCATCGCCCGCGCGACGACGCCGCCGATGTCTTCGCGCTGCGTCGCATTGAGCGCGGGCGAGGGGCCTTCCTCCCACACCTTCTGATGGCGGCGCTGCAGCGAGCAGTCGCGTTCGCCGAGATGAATCGCGCGGCCATTGCCGTCGCCGAGCACCTGGACCTCGATGTGGCGCGGCTTCGCCAGATACTTCTCCAGATAGACCGCGTCGTCGCCGAAGGCGGCCTTCGCCTCGATTTTGGCGTTGGCGATGGCGTTGACGAGTTCGTCGGCGGCGCGGGCGACTTTCATGCCGCGCCCGCCGCCGCCCGCCGCCGCCTTGACGATGACGGGATAGCCGATCTCGGCGGCGATCTTGAGCGCCTCCGCCTCGTCGCTCACCGCGCCCTTCGACCCCGGCACGCAGGGGATGCCGAGCCGCGTCGCGGTGCGCTTGGCCTCGATCTTGTCGCCCATCAGACGGATGTGTTCGGCCTTGGGACCGATGAAGGCGATGTGATGCTCGGCGAGGATTTCGGCGAAACGGGCGTTTTCGGCGAGGAAGCCGTAGCCCGGATGCACCGCGTCGGCGCCGGTGATCTCGCAAGCCGCAAGCAGGGCCGGCACGTTGAGATAGCTGTCGCGGGCCGGCGGCGGGCCGATGCAAACGCTCTCGTCGGCGAGCTTGACGTGCATCGCCTCCTTGTCGGCGGTCGAATAGACCGCGACAGTGGCGATGCCGAGCTCCTTGGCCGCCCGCAGGACCCTCAGCGCGATTTCGCCACGGTTGGCGATGAGGATCTTATCGAACATGCCGGGCGGCTCCTCGCGGCGAGCGACGCACGCGTGCGCGCGACGCCAAACTCATTCGATGACCATCAGCGCCTGGCCGTATTCGACCGGCGCGCCGTCCTCAACGAGAACATGCGTCACTTTTCCCGCGCGCGGGGCGACGATCTCGTTGAACGTCTTCATCGCCTCGACAAGCAGGATTTTGTCGCCGCTCTTCACCGTCGAGCCGACCTCGACGAAGGGCTTGGCCTCGGGGTTTGGCCTGAGATAGGCGGTGCCGACCATCGGCGACTTCACCGCGCCGGCGAGTTCGGCCGGCTCGACGACCGCGGCTTCGACCGGCGGCGCAGGCGCCGGGGCGGCCGGGGCGGGGGCCGGCGCGGCGACGACGTGGGAGAGCGCGACCGAGGCGCGGCGCTCGCGCGCGACGCGCACGCGCAGCCCGCCGTGTTCGACCTCGACTTCGCTCAGATCGTGGCGCCCGGCGATCTTGGCGAGTTCGGCGACGATGGAGAGATCAAAGGCTCCGGTCTCGGACTCGCCGAGCGACTTGTCTGACGGCTTCTTCATTGGCACTTGCTGACGCCCCGGACCGGAGATGTCGAATCTTTCGTCGGCGCGTCCTATAGCCCGGTCGGCGAGGCAAATAAAGAGCGCGGCGCCCTATCCCTCGCGCGCCCAGACGCGCGCGTCGTGAAACGCCGCGCCGCCGAACGGCGCGACGCTGTCGTCGCCGGTCAGCGCGTTGACGCCGCGCCCGTCGAGAAAGGCCGACGGGGGCCAGACGCCCTCGCTGACGATGAGGCCGCGCGAGACGCCGGCGGATAGACGCACGTGCACGCGCGTCTCGCCCCGCGCATTGCCCAGGCGCACGATGTCGCCCTCGCTCAAGCCCAGCGCGGCCGCGTCGTCCGGGTTCATCAGCGCGGTCGGCCGCCGCTCGCGAGCGAGCGAGGAGGGCGTCTCGGTGAAGCTCGAATTGAGAAAATTGCGCGCCGGCGAGGTTGCGAGCTTGAACGGATGCGCCTCATCGGCGGCCTCGTTGACCGGCCAATGGTCGGGCAGGGTCGGCATCTCGCGCCACGGCCCCTTGAGGCCGTCGCCGGAGAAGGGCGTGGAGGCCCAGTCGGCGCGCAGACGAAACTTGCCGTCGGGATAGGCGAACCCCTTGAGATAGTGCGCCTCTTCGAACGGCGGCTGGCAGTCGAGCCATTTCTTTTCCTCGAGTTCGGCGAGCGAGCCGCGGCCCGAGGCGCGCAAGGTCCAGTCGATGATCTCGCGCGGCGTCATGGCGAACCCCGGGTGACGCGCGCCGAGCCGATGGGCGAGCGCGACGACCACTTCGTGGTTGGAGCGGCAGCCCTCCGGCGGCTCGATCGTCTTCGGTCCGAACTGCAGATATTGGTGTCCGCCGCCGGTGTAGAGGTCGTCGTGCTCGAGAAACATCGTCGCCGGCAGCACGATGTCGGCGTAGCGCGCCGTGTCGGTCAGGAACTGTTCGTGCACGCAGACGAACAAATCGTCGCGCGCGAAGCCCTTGCGCACTTTCTCCTGATCGGGCGCGACGGCGATCGGATTGGTGTTCTGGATCAGCATCGCCTTGACCGGGCCGCCGTCCTTGAGCGCCTGCGCTTCGCCGGTCAGCGCCGCGCCGACGCGCGATTGGTCGAGGCGCCGCACGGTCTCATCGCGCGCGTCGAGCCCTTCGATCAAGGTCTTGTCGAGTTTGAAGATGCCGCTGTTGGAGTGAAAGGCGCCCCCGCCCTCGTGGGCCCAGGCGCCGGTGACGACGGGCACGCACAAGGCGGCGTGCATGTTCGCTGCGCCGTTGCGCTGGCGCGAGAAGCCATAGCCGAGACGAAAAAAGGCGCGTTTCGTGCGCCCGACCAGCGCCGCGAAGCCTTCGATGGATTCGACGCTGAGGCCGGTGATCGCGCTCGCCCAGCCCGGATCGCGCCTTTGCAGATGGGCCTCCAACTCCCGCGGCGCGTCGGCATAGCGTTCAAGATAGTCGCGATCGGCGGCGCCGTCGCGGAAGAGGACGTGCATGACCGCGCAGGCCAGGGCGCCGTCCGTGCCGGGCCGAAGGCGAAGCGCCAGATCGGCCTGCCGCATCGTCTCGGTGTCGTAGACGTCGATGGCGACGATCTTCGCGCCGCGCTCCTTTCGCGCCCGCATCGCGTGAGTCATCACGTTGACCTGCGTGGCGACGGCGTTTGTCCCCCAGATGACGATACAGTCGGACTTGGCCATTTCGCGCGGATCGACGCCGGCCATGCGCCCCGTCCCGGCGAGGAAGCCGGGCCAGGCGATGGCGACGCAGATCGAACCGAAGAAGCGCGAGTAGCGTTTGGCGTGGGTCAGGCGCTCGAGCCCGTCGCGCATGACAAGCCCCATCGTGCCGGCGTAAAAATAGGGCCAGACGCTTTCCGCGCCGAACCGGCGCTCGGCGCCGAGAAAGTTTTCGGCGACGATGTCGAGCGCGTCGTCCCAGGCGATCGGCTCGAACTGACGCGAACCCTTCGGCCCGACCCGGCGCAGCGGCTGGGTCAGCCGATCCTTGTGATGGATGCGCTCGGCGTATCGGGCGACCTTGGCGCAGACGATCCCGGCGGTGTAGCTCTGATCCGGCGCGCCGTGGATGCGCCCGATCCGTTCGCCGCCGATCACTTCGACGTCGAGAGCGCAGACCGAGGGGCAGTCGTGCGGGCAGACCGAAGGACGCCTGACGACGTCGAGGGGCGCATTCATGGGCGAGAAATCCTTTACGCCCACTGTGCAGAAACGGCGCGGCGCCCGCAAGAGCGCGCATAAATTGCACAAACGACGATCGACAACACGATGCGCTCACCGGCGCCGTCGGCGCGCCGATTTCAAGCGGACGCCCGGCTCTCGAGCATTTCCAAGCCTTGCCGTCAGGCGGCGCCCCTCCCTGCGGACCGAAGCCCGCGAAAGCCGCCGGTGGACGGCAGGGGCGCGGCGCGTCGACGTCGAACGCCGCCGCGACCCCCGTCGCCCGGCGTTCAGCGCGGGTTCGCCTCCGTGGAAACCTCGGGCAATCCCGACGGGGAATAGCGTTCGTAACGCTGACCGAACGATTTGGCGGGCACGACGCCTTCCGCCGAGGCCGACACGCGCTGTGCGTCGAGGATCGTGCTGACGCTCCACCGCCAAGTCGACACGTCGGAGGCCGGTTGATCGGCGCCGAGACCGCTCGCGCCGAGCCCCACCAGAACGAGGGATAATAGGAATGGCCTGAGCACGCCTGCCTCCTCTCCCGTATTTTTGTCTTTATTGGGTTCGGCCGGGGCCCTCGCGGCTGTCAGTCGTCGAGCGCGAACGCCCCGACAACGCAATATTGGCGAATAACAATGCAACGCAATATTGACGAACACTAATATTGTGACGGAGTTAAGGCGTTTTTAGCCGGTGGGCGGCTCGTCGCGCAAATATTCCGCCGCCATTGCGCGGGTCACCGGCTTGCCGCGCGCCAAGGCCTCGCGGTCGAGCGCGGCGACGATGGCGCGCGCCGCGCCGAGCGAACGCTCGATGCGGAGCGCGACGTAGCCGACAACCGCCGGATCAACGGCGAGCTGGCGATCGCTGAACAGCTTGACCAGGACGGCCTTGGTCAGGTCGAGATCGGGCGCGCCGAGCGAAACGATTGGCGCCAGGCGAAGTCGGGAGACGAGATCGGCCGTTTTCAAACCCCAGCCGTCCGGCGGGGCGCGCGCGGCGATGAGGACGTATGCGCCGCTCTCGCGGGCCAGGTTCATCAGGTGGAACAGCGCGGCCTCTCCAGCGCCGATGCGATCGGCGTCGTCGATCAGCAGGGCCTTGGCTTCGGCGAGCTCGATCAGCGGCGCACGGGACAGGGCCTCGCCGGGGACGATGCGCGCCGCCGCCGCTTGCGCCCAGATCGCGCCGAGATGGCTCTTTCCAGAGCCGCTCGGCCCGACCAGCATCAACATTCGGCTCGCCCAATTCGGCCAGGACACAATCGCGCGCAACGCCTCGGCGTTCCCCGGCGCCTCGAGAAAGTCCTCACGCGCGTAGCTGGGGTCGTGGGGCCAATCAAGCGTCAGTTGCCGCGCCGGCCCGCTCACGGCTCGAACCTTGCGCTGGCGGCGCCCCGATAGAGCGGGCTCTTGAGATAAAGGCTGATCAGGTGACGCGCGAGCACCCCGAGCGCGGCCGCCGTCGGAACCGCGATAAGGAGGCCGGTGAAGCCGTAGAGGCCGCCAAACACGAACAATGCGAACATCAGCCAGACCGGATGCAGGCCGATGGACCGGCCCACGAGTTTGGGCGCGAGGACGTTGGCTTCGAGAAAAAGCCCGGCGCTGACGACGGCGAGGGCGAGGACGAGGAGCTTGACGCTCGGCCAACCCTGGACGAGGGCGACGCCGAGCGACAGGATCAGCGCGGTCAGCGATCCCACATAGGGAATGAAGCTCAGGAGGCCCGCGATCACGCCGATGAGAAAGCCGAAGTCGAGGCCGATCAGCGTCAGCCCAATTCCGTACCACAGGCCGTCGAACAGACAGACCAGCGACTGGCCGCGGATAAAGCCGGCGAGCGCGTCGTTGATTTCGGAAGCGATGGCGCGCAAAGCGTCGCGATGGTCGAGCGGCAGCCAGCTGTCGAGCGTCGCCGTCATCTTGTTCCAGTCGACGAGAATATAAAAGGCGACGACCGGCATGACGACGAGGAACGAGAAGAAACTGACAACCGCTGCGCCGCCGGATGCGATCGATTGCACCGCGTTGAGCAGCCATTGCGCCCCTTGGGTGACGAAATCGCCGATCGACTTTTGAATCTGTTCCGTCGAAAGGGAATTGCCGAGCCCGAGGGAATCGCGCCACGCCCCGCCATACCGCGCCACCAGCGAATTGCCTTCGTCGACGGCGAGGGCTTGCAGCCGCACGACGTAACCCGGCAAGTTTTGGGTGAATCCGACCAATTGATTGCCCAGAATCGGCGCGACGAGGACGAGAAGGGCGACAACGACGAAGACGAACGCGCCCAGGATCAGCAGCGAAGCGGCCAGCCGGTTGAGGCCGATCCGTTCGAGGCGGCGCACGATGGGGTCGAGGAGATAGCCGAGCGCGATGCCGGTGGCGAACGGCGTCACCAACGACCCGAGGATATGCAACACGTACAGGAACGCCGCGAGCGCGACCGCCCATATGAGGATTTGGCGTTCGAGGCTCATGGCGCCGTTCCCTCGCCCGCCCGCGCCGGTTGCAGCAGGTCCCACCTGCCGCCCCAGGGGTCGGCGAACACGGCGACGATTCCATAGGCCTCGCGGCGCGGCGCCTCGAGAAAGCGCACGCCGCGCCGGCGCATCTCGGCGTGATCGCGTCCGAAATCGTCGGTTTCGAGGAAATAGGCGACGCGGCCGCCGGCGCCCGCCCCGATCGCCGCGCGCTGGCGTTCGTCGCTCGCCTTGGCCACGACGATTCGCGCGCCCGCCCCGCCGCGCGGCGCGACGACGACCCAGCGCTTGTCGGGGCCCATCGGCGCGTCGACCAGAAGCTCGAAGCCGAGCGCGTCGCGAAACCACGCGATCGCCGGATCGTAGTCGGGAACGACGATGGCGACGGCGGCCAGGCTTTGGGTCACGGGGCGGCCTCAGCGGCTCATGTGATCGAGCCATTGCATGATATAAACGCCTCCCGAGCCCAACGTCGAGGCGGCGACGATGAGCCCGAGTCCCGACTGCACGGCCGGCTCATCATATCCAAAGGCTTTGGAGCCGAGCACGAAAGCGGCGAAGGCGATCTGCGCGGCGGTGTTGAACTTCGAGATCCAGACCGGGCGGATCGCCACGGGATTGAGCAGCAGCCAGGAGACGAGCACCGCGAACAAGATCATCAGATCGCGCGAGACGACGAGAACGGCGAGCGCCGGCGACAGCGCGCCGATCGCCGCCAGCGCGACGTACATCGAGATCAGCAGCGCCTTGTCGGCCAGCGGATCGAGATAGGAGCCGAGCTCCGAGCGCAAGTCGAAGCGCTTGGCGATGAAGCCGTCGACCGCGTCGGACATCCCGGCCACGACGAAGATTATGAACGCTGCGACAAAGCGCTGCGCGATGATCATCGACACCGCCAGCGGCGTCATCAACAGGCGCGAGAGGGTGATCAGATTGGGCAGATTGGCGAGAAGTCGCGAACTGTTCATGGAACGCCAGCGCCCTCCCGCCACGCTCGCCCGAACCCGCCCCGCCGAGGCGGAGGCCGCGACCGCGCCTCGTCCGCGCCGCGACTCGTTTCCAGCGACGCGACAGTCTCGCGCAAAATCCGCCGCAGCGCCAACCCGATTTGCGCCGACGCGCGCTCCGCCATGGACCGTGGCGACCTTCGTCGTGATGGGGCGGCCTCCCGCCGCGATCAAAGAAACTGCGAATCTTCCAGCGAGGCCCCCAGTTCGAAGAGCTGGAATTGGCGGAAAATCGGCGTCAGCCAAGCCCGCAAGCTTATGAGCGTCGCCATCGGCAAGCTCGCCGGCGGCGCTTTGAGGGCGCCCGGCAGCGAGAAGTCCCGAGCCTCGAAAGCCTGCCAGGTCTGCGCGTCGGCCGCGCCGATCACGATGCGCTCGGCGTGGGGGAACCGATCGAGAATGTCGCGCACGTCGGGGCCGAACGGCGCCGCCCCCTTGTTTCGAACCACGGCGAAACGCAGATTCGGCCAACGTGCGGCGAGCGCGCCGGCGGCATCGAGCGAGTCGGGGCTCGCGTCGAGATGGAACAGCGCCACCGGCTGCACCATCGATCGTCGCGCCTCCTCCATGAATCCGATCTGCCCGATCGTTTCGAAGAAACTGTCATAGCAACGGTGCTGGACGTCGACGACCTTCGGCGTCTCGTCATGAACGAGCAGCCGGTCGAACATGGCGATCTGGCCCTGGATCTTCGCCGGGTCGACGACCCTCACGACGTCAGGGAACCGTATGGCGAAGTCCGGATCGTGAGGATCCGTGTCGAACCCGAGCGCGCCAGGATTTCTGGCGAGAAAATAGTCGAGGAGCAGGCGCGCCGTCGTCGTTGAACCGCTACGTTTGTTGGGCGAGCAAGAGAAATAGACCCTGGTCGTTTGCGCCATGGCCGCGACCGCCCACCTATCGACGCTCTCAGCTCTTGTGCGGCGCGTCCATAATCAGATCGAGAAGGCCGATGCGATCGAACTCGTCGGCAACCTTGCGCTGCCAGGTGCGCACGTATCCGCGCAAGACGAAGGAGTGCGCGGCGGGCCGACCGTCGGCGGTCTTGTTGGCGATGAAGGCGGAAAACGGCGACCCGGCAATTTCCACCTGCTCGTAAGCCATTTCGCTCAGTTTGGGGATCGTAATTTCGTCCCCGCTGCGCGTCTTGGCGAAGTAGCTCATGTAGGTCTCGGGGTCCCATTCGAAGAACGTCGTTTCGTTCACGTAGTTCTTCACCAGGAAATAATGAGCGTTGGCGACGAAGGGCGCGGTTTCGGCGATTTCCTCCAGCGACGAAATCGAAGCGCCGAGCACGTGCATCATGATGAAATTGAATTGCCCCTCCCGCACGGCCTCGAGAAAGCCGATGTCGCGCAGAACGCGCAACGTCTGGGCGAGCGCGCCGGCGCGGGTATCGATCAGCGACACCGCGACCTGCGCGGTGTTCAGCGTGTCGAGAATGCGCATTTGATCGGCCGTCGAGCCGATATCGACCATCTCGGTGATGTCGCTGTGGAACCGCGTCAGAGTCCCGCGCGGAACCTCGGTGTCGAAGGCGCGCATTGCAACGTTCTTGCCGACCAAGTAATCGGCGACCGCGCGAGCCACGGTCGTCTTGCCGACCCCGCCCTTGTCCGCGCCGACGAGAATGACCGTGGGTTTCATGTTGCTGACTGCTCCCCTCTGTGGCTCGACCGGCGCGCGCGCAACCACCGGCGCTGGCTTGGTCTTCGCCGACGAAATCGTTTCGTTAGGACGACGGGCCATTTCCAATATGCCTCACCACGCGTGATCGTCCGACGGACGACCGACAATATCGCCTGCCCCTAATGAAATCGAGGCGACGTCGATGCTATATCAGGTAAAACACGGGTCTTAAAGGTCGATCTGCCTTGTCCGGCTCGTTTCGACGCGCCACGGAGGCGGCCGAGACGTCCGACGCGAACGACCCGGCGCGGTGACGCCAATGGTCAAGTCGGCGCCGGGAGGCGTCGCGCCTGCGCCGTTCACATGCGGTTCACCCCGTTCCCGATATGGAATAACCTGTTAGCCGCCAATAGTGGTGGTGGATATAGTGGAGGTTCCCTATGCGCAAGCTTCTTGCCGCGCTCGGCGTTTCGACGGCGCTTATGGCTTCGGCCGCCCTCCCGCTCGCCAGCGCCGCCGAGGCCGCGATGGCCTACAGCGGGGTCGGCGCGGATGTCCTGCAGCATCAAGTTGCGCCGGTCGAGAAGACGCAATTCTTCTGGGGCGGCAACAATTACTGCTGGTACGACGAAGGCTGGCAGGGCCCCGGCTGGTACTGGTGCGGCTACGCTTGGAATTGGGGTTTTGGCTGGGGCGGCCCGTTCGGTTGGCATGGCTGGCGGCGCGGCGGCCCGGGCTTCGGTCGTCCCGGATTTGGCGGGCCGCGTCCTGGCTTTGGCGGGCCGCACCCCTTCATCCATCCGCACGGCTGCATGGGCCCGCATTGCAACTGAGTGAGACGCTTTGAGGGCGGGCTCGGCCGTTAGGCCGGGGTCGCCCTGATCGGCGGCGCCTCAAGGATTGGCGACGAGATTGCGGCGGCGGCGTCCGCGCCGCCGCCGCAATTGCCGAAGCGAATCCGCGCGCGGCAAGAACGGCAATCGTCCGCGCGCAGCCGACCGCTTCGACGCCGGCCGGGCGGCGCCTGTTGACCGCGCGAACCCGAGGGGTTGGCGCGCCGCTAGTACTGGCTATACGCCGCTAGCGCTTGAGCCAGAATCGACAGACCTACCGTCGAATAGGCTTCCTCGCCGTCGCTCGCGTCTCTTTCTGCGTCTTGGCTCGCGTCTGGAGGCGGATCGGCGGATCGATGCTGCGCATTGGCCGACGGGCGTTTGAGGACGCCCTTCGTCCGCACGGCATCGGCATTGTATGCGACACGCGATACGATCGAATACTGCATAGCGTTAGCCTTCGCATTAACGCACTGCGGCCTTAATGGCGGCGCGGACCAAATGAGATCGGTCCGTGTGTCGGCGCGTCGAGCCGAATCCGAATCATCACGGCGAAACAACTGTTAGGTGAAACTGTTAACAATCGCTTAACGGCGAGTCGCGGCGAGAGCGGACGCCGTCGCGGCGGTCCCGGCGCGAGGGCGCGGCGGG
Source organism: uncultured Alphaproteobacteria bacterium (assembly GCA_963755075.1). GTDB lineage: Bacteria > Pseudomonadota > Alphaproteobacteria > Rhizobiales > Beijerinckiaceae > Roseiarcus. Next base: position 53,124 of record CAVWKL010000115.1, on the reverse strand, counting down.
CGTCGCGGATCGGCGGTCGCCTCGGCGCGCCGCCCCTCGAGAGGTCGATTTGCCGCAATAACGCTCCGCGACGAGCCGCGTGACGTCCAATGCGCCGCATTGCGCCGAAATCGCCGAGCGTTTGCTAACCTCAATGGCGAAAATCGCGTTTTGTCCGACGACATAGACCTTCGGCGAACGGCGCGCGCATCGGCGCCGGCGACATTGGCCGTCGAAGAGGCGCGTGAGCGCCGGGGCGGAGGATTGTCTTCCCGTGAGCCCGCGCCCGCCGCCGGCGGCCCCGTCAGATTGTATTAACTCAATGGTGCGATGTAGAGATCACATCGAGTCTGGCAACTCCGCGCGTTGTTGGCCAGAAGGCATGACGCCGCCCCGTTGTTCCGGTTTCGGCCCGGCATCTTCTCTCCCACCTTAGTGCGCCGGAGACTCTGCGATGGCCGCACAGCGATCGAACGTCGGGACGTCTATTGGGTCCGCGTCTGCAACGTCCGGCGCCCTCGCGACGGTTCGCGGCGGGGCGTTCGCGTGGCTCGGCAAGATTTCGATCTCGCGGCAATTCGGGATCCTTTCCGTCCTGTCGCTCGCGATGGTCCTCGCGTGCGTCGGCTACACGCTCTATGAGGTCCGCGCCAAAATGCTGGCGGAAAAGCGCGACCAGATTCAAAATGTCGTGGACGCCGGCGGCGCGATCGCGCGCAGTTTCGTCGCCAAGGCCAAGTCGGGAGTGGTCTCCGAAGAGGAGGCGAAGAAGATGGCGCTCGATGCGATCAGCGCCATCCGGTTCGATGGGACCAACTACGTCTTCGTCATGACCCTCGACGGCGTCATGATCGCCCATCCCACTGCGAATCTCGTCGGCAAGAATGTCCTCGAGATGAAAGACGCCGACGGCAAATATCTCTTCCGGGACATCGCCGCCGCCGGCAAGGCGGGCAGCGGCTTCGTCGAGTACGAATGGGTCAAGCCGGGGGCGACGGAGTCGAGCCATAAGATCAGCTATGTCCTCGGCATTCCCGAGTGGGGCTGGTCGATCGGCGGCGGCCTCTATATCGACGACGTCAACGCCGCGTTCTGGGACATCGTGACGGCTTTGGCGAAAATCCTCGTTCCGGCGTTCGCACAATTGCTCGTGGTGATCTATTTTTCCTCGCGCAGCGTCGCCAGTCTCTTGTCGACGTCCGTCGCCGCCATGAACAGAATCGCCGCCGGCGACCTCGGCGTCGAGATCGGGCACCAGGCTCGCCGCGACGAAATCGGGGCGATCGCGCGCGCTGTCCAGGTCTTCAAGAACAACGCCGTTTCGCTGGCAAAGGCCAACGAATATCGGGCGACGGTCGAATCGGAAACGATCGAGGCCCGGCAGAAGGAAGAAGCGCGGGTCAAGAGCCACGCCGCGTTGCTCGCCGCCTTCCTGGAAACCTTTTCCACCGCGCTCAGCCGCCTGGCGAACGGCGAATTCGATTTTCGCCTGACCGAAACCCTGTCGTCGGACTACGAACCGTTGCGGCAAGATCTGAATTCTTCGCTCGACAAGCTGCAGAAGGCTCTCCAGGCCGTCTCTGCGATCACTGGAAGCATTCAGTCGGGCACGCAGGAAATCCTGAGCGCCTCCGACGACTTGTCGCGGCGCACCGAACAGCAGGCGGCGAGCCTCGAGAAGACCGCCTCGGCGCTCGACGAGATCACCAGCACGGTCAGGAACGCCGCGGACGGGGCGGCGCGCGCGCGCCATGTCGTCGCCGCCGCCAAGGACGAAGCGACCAAGAGCGGCGTCGTCGTCGACAAGGCGGTTCAGGCGATGGGCGGCATCGAGAAGTCGTCGCAGGAAATCAGCAAGATCATTGGCGTCATCGACGAAATCGCGTTCCAGACCAACTTGCTGGCGCTGAACGCCGGCGTCGAGGCGGCGCGCGCGGGCGACGCCGGTCGGGGTTTTGCGGTGGTCGCGACGGAAGTGCGCGCGCTTGCGCAACGTTCGGCCGGCGCGGCCAAGGAAATCAAGAATTTGATCTCGAGTTCGGGCGCGCAAGTGAACCACGGAGTCGAACTGGTCGCCGAATCCGGCAAGGCGCTCGAGCGGATCATGGCTCAGGTCGGGGAAATCGACGCCGTGGTCACCGAGATCGCGGCCGGCGCCAAGGAGCAGGCGACGGGCCTCGACGACGTCAACAGTGCGATCAACCAGATGGATAAGGTGACGCAACAGAACGCGGCGATGGCTGAGCAATCCTCGGCGGCGTGCCGATCGCTGTCGCAGGAGACCGAGCAGCTGGCGGGCCTGATCGGCCAGTTCAAAGTCGGGCGGCCCGGCGCCAACGCCCGCGTCGCGGCGCTCGAGCCCAAATCGCCGGCGCTCAGAAAGGACGCCGAGAAGAGACCGGAGCGGGACGCCTCGCCGGTCCGCGAAGCCAGGACGGCCGCCAGATCCGCACCAGGGCGCCAGACGTCGGCGGCGGCGCGCAAAATTGCTCCGGAAGCCGAGGGCTGGCAGGAATTCTAAAGAAGGTCGCGCCGGCGCGCCTGACGACGATTTCGTCGCCTTTGCGCGAATTCTGCCCGCGGCCGAATCCGGCGTTCGAGGAATCGACGCCGCTCGCGCCCGCCCAGCATCTCCTGTATGCTGAGCAGGAACAATGGAGCAGCCTTGTTATGAAGGGCAATATTGCGATCGTCAGAGAGGCTTTGTCGAAACTTCCCGACGTGTCTCGGACCTGGTTCGAGTGGAGCTGGGAAGACGCCATGTGGGTCAAGACATTGGTCATTGAAGTCGGCTTCGACACGGACCCGAATTCGAGCGCGTTCAATCAGTCCACTTTGGACGCGATCGAAAGCACGGTGATCGGCGTCCTGACCGAGGACACGACGTTGATCGTCAGTTACCTGAAGATCGTTCCAAAATCGACGCGCTGATCTCAAGAAGACGGCAGGCCGAGGCCGTCCCGCGACACCGCCCAGCACGCCAAGCGCGCTGGGCGCTTCCGGCGGCGGGTTCGCCCTTTTGGCGACGCCAAGCGGCGAGCCGAGGCGTTCGGACCTGTTTGCGGAGGGACGTCAGTTGTCACTCGATAGCACATTGAAGTCGCAGAATTTCCAAATCGCGCGTCGTCCGCGGCTCGATAAGATCGCCGAACATCCGAAAATGGACTTCGCCGATTACGAGCGGCGCCTGACCTCGCTTCAGGGGGTGTTGCAACTCATCCAGCAAGCCTATCTCGGCACCTCGGAGCGCGCGATCATCGTCCTCGAGGGCTCGGACACCGCCGGCAAAGGCGGCATCGTTCGCCGCCTCGGCTGGGCCCTCGATCCGCGCAGCTTCAAAGTGAATCCGATCGCCTCGCCCGACGAGCACGAGCGCGCCCAGCACTATCTCCAGCGATTCTGGCGACGCCTGCCGGAAAAGGGGCAAATCGTCGCCTTCGATCGATCCTGGTATGGGCGGGTGCTGGTGGAGCGCATCGAGGGCTTCGCCACGGAAAAGGAATGGCGACGCGCCTACCGCGAGATCAACGAGTTCGAGCGCGTCCTGGTCGACTCGGGGATCCGACTGGTCAAACTGTTCCTGCACATTACGCCCGACGAACAGCTGCGGCGTTTCCGCAGTCGGCTGACCGACCCGGTGAAGCGTTGGAAGCTGTCATACGAGGATTTCCGCAATCGCGCCCGCGGTCCGGAGTACGTGACGGCGATCGAGGACATGATGGAGGAAACCTCGACGAAATATGCGCCGTGGCACCTCATTCCCGCCGACAACAAGCCCTATGGGCGCATCGCCGCCTTCCGCATCCTCAAGGACCGGCTGGGCAAGGGCGTGTCGCTCGAGCCGCGGCCGATCGATCCGAGTTTGATCGAGGAGGCCAAGCAGGTGCTCGGCGTGTCGATTTCCGACTTCGAGCAGACCTCGGCGCCCGCTGGGCGCAAGAAGAATGCGAGGCGGGGCCGATCGAAGCACTGATCGCCGCGGGGCGTTAGGGCCGGGGAGGGCGGCGTTGCGGCGACGACGCACTTATGTCGCCTCGGCTCGGCGATCGCTCTGGAAAAAGCCTCCGGTTCGATCGTCAGGGGCGCCGCCGCCGTAACCGCGCGATTCGCGCCGCTATTCGTGGTGGTGCTGTTCCTCGCTTGGCGGCGCTTCGGGCGGCGGGGCGGCGTGCGTTTCCGCTTCGGCCACGAGACCCTCGAAAAAAGCCGCCATGCGGGACTTCAACTCGCTTGCGGTGTGCGCCCGTCCCGCCTCGAACGCCTCGTGCAGCGAGCTCGCCATCGCCTTGTGAGCGGCCACGATGATGTCGTCGATGTTGCGCATGTTTTCTCCCTCCGCGTTTCATTTGCACGCTCGCCGATCGAGCAGGCCGCCGCGGCGACAATGAGGCCGCTCGGGGGCGAATCCTCGCCTCGACAAATAAGAATTTCCGGTTGGAAGCGTCTCGACATGTGTCGCTCTTTGCGCGCCGTGACCCCCGACGTCTTGGGTTGGCAAGGCGCGCTGCGACGGCCATGAGAAAGACATCGGGCCGCCTTTCCCGGCGTAGGCGCGTTCTGTTGCCGGAACGTGACGCCCAACGCAAAATTGATCCGCTTGGCCGGCAAATTCGACCGAGATGCGCCCGGGACTTGTTGCATTGGGCGCCGGCCCAACGTCATCTTGGCGGCCCGGCCTCCGCCTTCGCGCGGATCGCCAAAATGCGTTGGGCGGGGTCGCCAACCGGCGACGGGTCAGGAGGTGGGAGATGGAAGGACGGGATCCGCATTGCCTCGGATGGGACGCGCCCAAGGATAAGCGCGCGGCCGGCGTTTTGTCGCGGCCGGCGCGGCCCAGCTCGGCCGATCGCGATTGCAATGCGAATTTTGCAAAAGTCAGCGGGACGGACGCCGCCGCGGCGTCCTCCAACTTCAGCCCTCCGATTGGCGGCCATGCGGGCCGGCTCGTCGGCAAGACGGAGATTGCCCGATGAGCCAACCGCATTCGGACGCCCTGGTGATTTTCGGCGTGACGGGCGATCTCGCCCATAAGGCGATCTTCCCGGCGCTCTATGCGCTGGTGAAGAGCGGCGCGCTGCAGGCGCCGGTGGTCGGCGTCGCCTCGCCGAAATGGCGCCCGGAGCAGCTGCGCGCCCGGGTGGAGGACAGCATCCGGCAATCCGGCGGGATCGACGATCCGGAAGCCATGCGCCGTCTCGACGACCTCATCGTCTACGTGAGCGGCGACTACAATGACCTGGCGACGTTCGGCGCGATCAAGACGGCGCTCGGCGGCGCCGAGCGCCCCGCCCACTATCTCGCGATCCCGCCCGCGCTGTTCGAGACGGTGATCAACGGGCTCAAAGCGGCGAACCTGACGCAGAATGCGCGGGTGATCGTCGAGAAGCCGTTCGGACGCGACCTCGCGTCGGCGCGCGAACTCAACGGCGTCGCGCGCGCGGCGTTCCCGGAAGACTCGATTTTCCGCATCGATCACTATCTCGGCAAAGAAGCGATCATGAACATCCTCTATTTCCGCTTCGCCAATGCCTTTTTGGAGCCGATCTGGAACCGCAACTACGTGGCGAGCGTCCAGGTGACGCTCGCGGAGAATTTTGGCGTCAAGGGCCGCGGCGCCTTCTACGAAACCGCGGGGTGCCTGCGCGACGTGATCGAGAACCATCTCTTCCAGATCGTCGCGCTGCTCGCCATGGAGCCGCCCGCCGGCCGGAGCTACGGTTTCGTCCACGACGAGAAGGCCAAGGTCTTTCAGGCGATGCGGCCGCTGCGGCCCGAGGACTTGGTGCGCGGCCAATACGTCGGCTACCGCGACGAGCCGAACGTGGCTAAGGACTCCGACGTCGAAACCTACTGCGCGCTGCGGCTCTATATCGACTCCTGGCGCTGGGCGGGGGTGCCGTGGTATCTGCGCTCGGGCAAATGCCTCGCCCAGACGGGGACCGAGATTCTGGTCGAGCTGAAGGCGCCGCCGCAGCCGCTGTTCGAAGATTCCGCGCCCGCCTCGGGACGGCCAAACTATCTCAGGTTTCGGCTCTCGCCCCGTTCGGTCATCGCGCTCGCCGCCCGCATCAAGCGCACCGGCAAGGAGTTCGTCGGCGACCTCAGGGAGCTCTTCCTGGCCGACGAGCATCCCGGCGAAGAGACGGCCTACACGCGGCTCCTCGGAAACGCCATGGCGGGCGACGGGGCGCTCTTCACCCGCGAGGACGCGATCGAGGCCGCCTGGGCGGTGGTCGACCCCGTCCTCAAGACTTATCCCCCCGTCCGCCCCTACGAGCGCCAAAGCTGGGGGCCGAAAGAGGCCGACGCGCTGATTGGGGCGAGCGGCGGATGGGACAATTTTGGGCCGGAGGCGGACCCATGCGCCTGAGCCCGGCCGCCTACTCGGCGCGCGATCGCGATTGCATGGGTTGACGTCACGGAGGCCGCCCGGCGCGCGCCCGCTCGCCGCCGCGCGCACTCTCCCGCGCCCCGCCGACGCCCTTGCGCGTCAGCCGCCAAGCCGCTAACCCGCTGCAAGGCCACCCGTCGCGTCCCCCCAATGACCCCGTCCGCCCCCAAGCCCCTCACTTACGCCGACGCCGGCGTCGATATCGACGCCGGCGCCGCCATGGTCGAGCGGATCAAGCCCCTGGTGCGCGCGACCCGCCGGCCGGGCGCGGACGCCGAGATCGGCGGGTTCGGCGGATTGTTCGATCTGAAGGCGGCGGGGTTCCATGATCCCGTGCTGGTCGCCGCCAACGACGGGGTCGGCACCAAGGTCAAGATCGCCATCGAGAGCGGCCTCCTCGACACCATCGGCGTCGATCTCGTCGCGATGTGCGTCAACGACATCGTCGTCCAGGGCGCCGAGCCGCTGTTCTTTCTCGATTACTTCGCCACCGGCAAGCTCGATCCGGCCATCGGGGCGGCGATCGTCGGCGGCGTGGCGCGCGCCTGCCTCGAGTCGGGCTGCGCGCTGATCGGCGGCGAAACGGCGGAGATGCCGGGGCTCTACGCCAAGGGCGATTTCGATCTCGCCGGCTTCGCCGTCGGCGCGGCGGAACGCGGGACCTTGCTGCCGCGCGCCGGGCTCAAGGCCGGCGACCTCGCGATCGGACTGCCGTCGTCGGGCGTCCATTCCAACGGCTTCTCGCTGGTGCGCCGCATCGTGGCGCTCAGCGGCCTTGCCTGGGACGCGCCGGCGCCCTTCGCGCCCGAGCGCTCGCTCGCCGCCGCGCTGCTCGAGCCGACGCGCCTCTATGTCCTGCCGCTTCTGGCGACGCTGAAGGCGACGCGCGGCGTCATGGCGCTCGCCCACGTCACCGGCGGCGGCTTTCCCGACAATCTGCCGCGCGTGCTGCCCGACGATCTCGCGGTGGCGCTCGATCTTGCCGCCTTCTCCCCCGCGCCGGTCTTCGCCTGGCTCGCCGCGGCGGGCCGGGTCGGCGAAGCCGAAATGCTGCGCACCTTCAATTGCGGCTTCGGCATGGTCGCCTTCGTCGCGGCGGAGGCGGCGGACGAGGCGATCGGCGCGCTCGCCGCCAACGGTTTGGCGCCGAGGCCGATCGGCCGGCTCATCGCGCGGGAGGCCGAGCGCGTCGTCATGCGCGGACGGCTGAGCCTGTGAGCGCGCGGGCGCGCGCGGCGATTCTCATTTCCGGGCGCGGCTCCAACATGGCGGCGCTGATCGAGGCGGCGCGCGCGCCCTCTTTTCCCGCCGAGATCGCGCTGGTCCTCGCCAACAAGCGCGACGCCGGCGGCCTCGCCGTGGCGCGTCGGGCGGGCGTCGCGACGACGGTCGTCGAGTCCGAGGACTATCTCGGCCGCGAGGCGTTCGAGGCGGCGATGCAGGAGCGACTCGCCGCCCATCGCATCGATATGGTGTGCCTTGCCGGATTCATGCGCATCTTGAGCGCGCCCTTCGTCGAGCGCTGGCGCGGCCGCATGATCAACATCCATCCCTCGCTGCTGCCGGCGTTGCGCGGGCTGCACACCCACGAGCGCGCGCTGGCGGGGGGGCTCAGCGAACACGGCTGCACGGTGCATTTCGTCGAGCCCGAACTCGACGCCGGCCCGATCATCGCCCAGGCGCGCGTCGCCGTGCTGGCGGGGGACGACGCGGAGAGCTTGGCGGCGCGCGTGCTCGTCGAAGAGCACAAGCTCTATCCCCGAGCGCTGGCCCAGGTCGCCGCGGAACTCATCGGCGCGGGAGCGCTTCCCAGCGCCCAGTGACGGCTGGCGAGGCGGTTTTGTCGATGCGATCGCCAGTCGCGTGCCGCCGCCGCGCCAACAATGGGCCCTTGCGCATTTGGCCGCGACGCGTTTTTGTCACACTGTTGCTCGAATAGAGAGCGCGGAATGCCGAGGCCGATGAAACTTCGTTCCGCCGTTCCCAGGAGGAGGCGGAAGTGGCGCGTCGCGCGGCAAGAGCGGTGAGAAGGAGATCGATGGGCATGAAAACCGCGCCGGCTACGTTGGAGGGCGCCGCGTCCGACCTGTCGTCTTCGCCCGAGCGGTTCATCAATCGCGAATTGTCTTGGTTGGAGTTCAATCGCCGCGTGCTCGAGGAATCGACCAACCTCAACCACCCGCTGCTCGAGCGCCTGCGCTTTCTCTCGATTTCCGCCGACAATCTCGACGAGTTTTTCATGGTGCGCGTCGCCGGTCTGGTCGGCCAAGTGTTGGCGGGCATGACGGAAACCTCCGACGACGGCTTCGCCCCGGCCGAGCAGCTCGAGCGCATCGGTCTGCGCGTCGCCGAACTCGTCGCCTCGCAGCAGCAACGCTGGCGCGAGTTGCGCGGCGAGCTCGAGAGCGCCGGGATCGTCATCTGCGAAGTGAGCGAACTCTCGGGCCACGATCGGCAATGGCTGGAGGATTACTTCCTCCTCCACGTCTTTCCCGTCTTGACCCCGTTGGCGGTCGACCCGGCCCATCCCTTTCCCTTCATCCCCAATCTCGGCTTCACCCTCGCGCTCGAGCTGAAGAGCCTGGGCGACCATCGCCCAATGAGCGCGCTGGTGCGCGTGCCGAGCAAGATCGATCGTTTCGTCAAGTTGCCCGAGGCGAGCGCCACCGGCGCGCAACGCTTCGTCTCGATCGAGCAGATCATCCTGGCGTTCATCGGCCAGCTCTTTCCCGGCTACAAGGTGACCGGGCAAGGCAGCTTCCGGGTCATCCGCGACAGCGACATCGAAGTCGAGGAAGAAGCCGAGGATTTGGTGCGCCTCTACGAGAGCGCGCTGAAGCGCCGGCGGCGCGGATCGGTCATCCGGCTGGAGATCGAGGCGAGCATGCCCGAAGCCTTGCGCGCTTTCGTCACCGGCGACGTCGACGTCGTCGCCTCCGGCGTCGTGCTCGTCGAGGGCTTGCTGGCGCTCAACGAATTGTCGCAGCTCGTCGGCCTCGATCGTCCCGACCTGAAGTTCCCCCCGTACAATCCGCGTTTTCCCGAACGCGTGCGCGAAAACGCCGGGGATTGCTTCGCCGCGATCCGACTGAAGGATCTCGTCGTTCATCACCCCTATGAGTCGTTCGACGTGGTCGTGCAGTTTCTCGCCCAGGCGGCGCGCGACCCGAACGTCGTGGCGATCAAGCAGACGCTCTATCGCACCTCGGCCGACAGCCCGATCATACGCGCCCTGGTCGAGGCGGCCGAGGCCGGCAAGTCGGTGACCGCGCTCGTCGAGCTCAAAGCGCGCTTCGACGAGGAGGCGAACATCCGCTGGGCGCGCGATCTCGAACGCGCCGGCGCGCAAGTCGTGTTCGGGTTCATCGAGTTGAAGACCCACGCCAAGCTGTCGATGGTGGTGCGGCGCGAAGGCGGCTCTCTCGTCACTTACTGCCATCTCGGCACCGGCAATTATCATCCGGTCACCGCGCGCATCTACACCGACATCTCCCTCTTCACCGCCGATCCGGCGATCGCGCGCGACGTGGCGCGCGTCTTCAATTTCATCACCGGCTACGCCGAGCCCGACGGGCTGGAGCTCATGGCGATTTCGCCGTTCACCTTGAAGAAGCGATTGCTGCGGCACATCGCCGAGGAGATGGCCTTCGCCGAAACCGGCAAGCCGGCGGCGATTTGGGCCAAGTGCAACGCGCTGGTCGATTCGGAAATCATCGACGCGCTCTACGCGGCGAGCCGGGCCGGCGTCGAAATCGATCTCGTGGTGCGCGGCATTTGCTGCCTCAGGCCGGGCGTGCCCGGCCTCTCCGAGAATATCCGGGTGAAATCGATCGTCGGGCGCTTTCTCGAGCACGCGCGCATCTATGCCTTCGGCGGCGGGCACGGGCTGCCGAACCGCAAGGCCCATGTTTACATTTCTTCGGCGGATTTGATGCAGCGCAATCTCGATCGGCGCGTCGAGGCGCTTGTGCCGCTGCGCAATCCGACCGTGCACGAACACGTGCTCAATCAGATCATGGTCGCCAATCTGATGGACAACGAACAAAGCTTTCGGGTATTGGCGGACGGCTCGAGCGTCAGGATGACACCGGCCGAGGGCGAAGAGCCGTTCAACGCGCACAAGTATTTCCTGACCCATCCGAGCCTTTCGGGCCGCGGCCAGGCGCTGAACGAATCGAGCCCCGGTTCGCTGCCTCATCGCAAGCTGCACGCCTGAGGCGACCGGATGGGAGGGAAAGGCGGCGATGGACTCGCCGAGCGATGGCGCCGACGCCTGGGCTTGATGATGGAACGTGTGATCCCGGGGGATCGACCCCAAGGGAAGGAATCGATGTCGGCGCTGGAAGCAAGGGGGCGGTTGCCGGGCAAGCCGGTCGCGATCGTCGACATCGGGTCGAACTCGGTGCGGTTGGTCGCCTACGAGTCGCTGACAAGGGCGCTCACGCCGACGTTCAACGAGAAGGTTCTGTGCGGCCTCGGCCGCGGCGTCGCCACCACCGGCTTTCTGGGCGAGGAGGCCGTCGCCAAAGCGTTGGCGGCCTTGCAGCGGTTCAAGGTTCTCTGCCGAACGATGGAAATATCGGACATCCGCCCGATGGCGACCGCGGCGGTGCGCGACGCCGCCAATGGTCCGCAGTTCATCGAATTGGCGGAGCGGGCGATCGGCCTCCCCATCATCCTGCTGACCGGCCCGCGCGAGGCGGAACTGGCGGCGCTCGGCGTCCTGTCCTCGATCTACGAGCCCGATGGCGTGGTGGGCGACCTGGGCGGCGGTTCGCTGGAACTCACCGACGTGAAGGACGGCAAGATCGGGCGCGGCGTCACGCTGCCGCTTGGCGGCTTGTCGCTGATGGAGCTCTCGGAACGCTCGCCGAAGAAGGCGGCGAAAATCGCGCGCGACACGCTCGCCAAGGTCAAGCTGCTCGACAGCTTGGCCGGGCGAACCTTTTACGCCGTCGGCGGCACATGGCGCTCGCTGGCCCGTCTCCACATGGGTCAACGCCAGTACCCGATGCGCATCATGCATAACTATGTCATCCCGACGCGCGACGCGCTGGAATTCGCCAAGCTCGTCGAACGCATCGAATTCGAGGCCCTCACGTCGATCGAGTGGGTGTCGTCGGCCCGCCGGCCGCTGCTCGCCTACGGCGCCGCGGTGCTGGAGGAAGTCATCCGCCGGACCAATCCGCGGGAAGTCATCATTTCCGCATTGGGGGTGCGCGAGGGACTGTTGTTCGAAGGCCTCGAGCCCGCCGAGCAGGCGCAGGATCCGCTCATCGTGGCGGCGCGGCAATTCAACCTCCTGCGTTCGCGGGCGCCGGGGCACGCCGAAGAATTGTTCGACTGGACCAGCCAATTCCTCGGCACGACGCACCTCGAAGAGAGCCCCGAGGAGACGCGACTGCGCCATGCCGCCTGCCTATTGTCCGACATCGCCTGGCGCGCGCATCCGGACTATCGCGGCGAACAATCCTACGACCTTGTCGCCAACGCGTCGTTCGTCGGCCTCGACCATCCCTCCCGCGCCTACTTGGCGCTCGCGGCGTCCTACCGTCACGTGTCGAGCGACCAGGAAGTCAGCCCGCTCGCGCGTTCGCTGGTGTCGGCCCGGCAACTCGATCGGGCGCGAATTCTCGGCGCGGCGATGCGCGTCGCCTATATCGTTTCGGCCGCCATGCCCGGCGTCTTGCCGCGCGCGCCCATGGTCGTCGAGAAGGGCCGCATCGCCCTGATGCTGCCGAGCGATCTGGCCGCGCTCAACAGCGACCGGCTGCAGACTCGGCTCAAGCAATTCGCCCGCCTGGTCGGCGGCGACCCGGAAGTCCGCGCGATCGCTTAGACCGCGCCGGCGCGCAGGGCCCCGTCCGCGGGCGCAAGATGTTGAAACTTCGAGATTGCCCGATCGCGCCTGACGCCGGCGAAAAGCGTTTGTTTACGAATTCGGCCGTTTAATGCGCCGCCGACCATTGGACCGCGCCGCAGGCCGCCGGGCTTCGAATCGCGCCGCGACGCCGCCGGGCGCAGCCCGGCTCGTTCGAAGCCGCAAGCGGACAGGGACCCGCAATGAAACTGGAATTGTCGCCCAGCCGAGCCGCCGTCCTTCCCATGCATGAGAGGCGGGCGCCGGGCCTCGATCGCGAAATCGGCCGCCTGGTGTCGCTGAACGGCACCGAAGGCGTCATCGCCTGCCAAATGACGCAAGACGAAGGCGGCGAACATTGGTCGGTCGGCCATCTCATCTCGATCGTGCATCAAAGTTCGCGACTTGTCGGCGTGGTCTGCGAACTGTCGACGGCCAATAGCCTTTGGCACGCAAGCGAGGTCAACGTCGTCTACGTCAAGATCGAACTGAACGGCGAGATCGTCGACGACGAGTCCGGAGCGCCGCTGTTTTATCGCGGCATTCGTTCCTATCCCGTCCTCGGCGCGGTCGCTCATCGCATGCGCGCCGACGATCTCAAGGCGATCTATACGTTTCGCGGCGTTCAAGGCGTCGAAATCGGCCGCCTGACCCAAAACGAATCGGTTCCCGCCTCGGTCAGCGTCGACGAACTCGTCAGTCGGCACTTCGCGGTGATCGGATCGACCGGCGTCGGCAAGACCACCGCGGTGTCGATGCTGCTGAAGAAGTGCCTGGCCTCGCGGCCGAAACTGCGGGTGCTGATCATCGATCCGCACAACGAATACGCCCGCAATTTTCCCACCGATTCCGTCGTGCTCCATTCCGACAACCTCGAGCTTCCCTACTGGATGTTCAAGTTCGAGGAAATCGCCGACATCATCTACACCGGCCGGAAGCCGAATTCCGACGAAATCGACGCGCTCTACGACGTCATCAAGACCGCCAAGGCGCAGTTCACCGCCAGCTCCGCCTCGCTGATCGCCTCGAGTCCGTTGCGCCGCAACCCCGGCGCCGACGTCGCCTGGATCAGCGCCGATACGCCGGTGCCTTATCGCGTCGCCGACATGGTGCAGCATCATCGACGAATGGCTCGGCAAGCTCGACCAGCGCTATCCGCGCTCGGATCTTCGCGCGCTGAAATACCGGCTGGAAACGCTGAGCCGCGACCCGCGTTACCGTTTCATGTTCGGCAGAGTCGTCGTCGAAGACAACATGGCCAAGGTCCTTGCGCGCATCTTCCGCCTGCCGAAGGCCGGCGCGCCGGTGACGATCATGCAATTCGCGGGCCTTCCCAACGAGGTCGTCAATTCGCTGGTCTCGGTGCTCGCGCGCATGGCGTTCGAAATCGCGCTGTGGAGCGAGGGGAGCTACGAGATCGCGCTGGTGTGCGAAGAGGCCCATCGCTACATCCCCACCGATCAATCGCAGGCGTTCGGGCCGACCCGCCAGGCCATCGGCCGCATCGCCAAGGAGGGACGCAAGTACGGCGTCTCGCTCGGGGTGGTCACGCAGCGCCCCTCGGAACTCGACGCGACCGTGCTTTCGCAATGTTCGACGATGTTCGCCATGCGCCTCGCCAACGAGCGCGACAAGGCGATCATCCGCTCGGCGGTCGGCGTCTCCTCGGCGAGCACGATCGCATTCCTGTCGTCGATCGCCGACCGCGAAGCGATCGCCTTCGGCGAGGCGATCGCCACGCCGATGCGGATGAAATTCGGCGATTACCGGCTGGAGGCGGCGCGCGCCGCAGCGCTGGGGGCGCTCGCCGAACCGGAGCCGCGCATGGCGCACCTCGACCTGCGCAAGATCGTCTGCCGGCTGCGCGGCGAGTACACCGGCGACGCCTTCGAGCCGCGCTGAGCCGGACAAGACCGGGGCCGCCGATCCCGCCCTCGCGCTGCCGACGGCGCGAAAACACCGCCCTCGGAGCGCCGATGCGGCAAGGCGGCAGCGCGCTTGCGCGATGGTCTCGGCGGTTCATAATGACTCCGGCGACGGCGGGATGGGCGGAGGTCGGCGACGATGCTCGATCATATCGGCTTTAAGGTGAAGGACGTGGAGGCGAGCCGAAAGTTCTATATCGCCGCCTTGGCGCCGCTCGGCGTCGGCGTGGCGATGGAGTTCGCCGGCCACGTCGGCATGGGCCGCGACGGTAAGCCGCAATTCTGGTTCAGCCAGGGCGATCCGCCGGCCTCGCCCCTGCATCTGGCCTTCGGCGCGAGAAATCACGCCGAGGTCGACGGGTTCCACGCCGCGGCGCTCGGCGCCGGAGCAAGGGATAATGGCGCGCCGGGCTTGCGCCCGCACTATCATCCGAACTATTACGGGGCGTTTGCAATCGACCCCGACGGACACAATATAGAAGCCGTCTGCCACAGGCCGGAGCCCTGAGGCGGGCGAGAGGTCGTTGGCGCATCGTTTTTGACCCCCACCGACGGTCCTTGAAACCGTCCAGGCGAGGAGAAGTCCCATGGCGGCAGTCCGAGAGACGGTCGACCGCGTTCGTTCGATTGACGTCGACGCTTATAAATACGGCTTCGTAACGGACATTCAGTCCGACAAGGCGCCCAAAGGTCTCAGCGAAGACATCGTCCGGTTCATTTCCGAGAAGAAGCGCGAGCCGCAATGGCTGCTGGACTGGCGCCTGGAGGCCTACCGGCGCTGGCTGACGATGGAGACGCCGCATTGGGCGCGCGTCGATTATCCCGAGATCGACTTCCAGGACCTCTATTATTTCTCGGCGCCGAAATCCACGCCCGGGCCGAAATCGCTCGACGACGTCGACCCCGAGCTCCTGCGAACCTACGCCAAGCTCGGCATCCCGCTGGTCGAACAGCGAAATCTTGGCCGGCGTCGAAGGGTCGAGGGTCGCGGTCGACGCGGTGTTCGATTCGGTGTCCGTGGCGACGACGTTCAAGGCCGAGCTCGCCAAGGCCGGCGTGATCTTCTGCTCGTTCTCGGAGGCGGCGCTCAATCACCCCGAGATCGTGAAAGCCTATCTCGGCTCCGTCGTGCCGCCGACCGACAACTTCTACGCCACGCTCAATTCGGCGGTCTTTTCCGACGGCTCGTTCGTCTACGTGCCGCCGGGCGTGCGCTGTCCGATGGAGCTTTCGACCTATTTTCGCATCAACGAGCAGAACACCGGCCAATTCGAGCGCACCCTGATCATCGCCGACAAAGGCGCTTACGTCAGCTACCTCGAGGGCTGCACCGCGCCCAAGCGCGACGAGAACCAGCTGCACGCCGCGGTGGTCGAACTCATCGCCCACGAGGACGCCGAGATCAAATATTCGACGGTGCAGAATTGGTATCCGGGCGACGCCGAAGGCAAGGGCGGCATCTATAATTTCGTCACCAAGAGGGGCGATTGCCGCGGCGCGCGGGCGAAGATTTCCTGGACGCAGGTCGAGACGGGATCGGCGATCACCTGGAAATATCCCTCCTGCATCCTGCGCGGCGAGTCCTCGCGCGGCGAATTCTATTCGATCGCGATTTCCAACGGGCGCCAGCAGGTCGACAGCGGCACCAAGATGATTCATCTCGGCAAGAACACCACCAGCCGCATCATCTCCAAAGGCATCTCCGCCGGCAAATCGCAAAACACCTATCGCGGCCAGGTCTCGGCGCACCGGCTCGCCACCGGCGCGCGCAATTTCACCAATTGCGACTCGCTGCTGATCGGCGATCAGTGCGGCGCCCACACCGTGCCCTACATCGAGGCGAAGAATTCCTCCGCCGTGTTCGAGCACGAGGCGACGACCTCGAAAATTTCCGACGACCAGCTCTTCTATTGCTTGCAGCGCGGCCTCTCGGCCGAGGAGGCGACGGCGCTGATCGTCAACGGCTTCGTGCGCGACGTGCTGCAGCAATTGCCGATGGAGTTCGCGGTCGAGGCGCAGAAGCTGATCGCGATTTCGCTGGAGGGGAGCGTCGGATGACGAAGCCCGTCATCAACGTCGCCGACGCGCCGCTGCGCGAGGTCGGGGGCGCGAACGGCGCCTTTTCCGCCAGGATCGCCGCGATCGGCGAGCTGATCGGCGCAGGCGGCCTCGGCTGCATGGTCACCATCGTGCCGCCGGGGAAGAAGGCCTTTCCGTTCCACGTGCATCACAACGCCAATGAGTTGTTCGTCATCCTCGAGGGAACGGGCGAATATCGCTTCGGCGCCGAGCGCTATCCGATCCGCGCCGGCGACGTGCTCGCCGCGCCGGCGGGCAAGGGCGCGGCGCTCGCGCATCAGATCCTCAACACCGGCGAGGCCGAGCTGAAATATCTGGGCATATCCGACAAGCCGGTAAGCGATGTCTGCGAATATCCCGACTCGGGCAAATTCGCCGTCACGTCCCGGTTCCACTGGGGCAAGCCGCACGAAGGCGGAATTCGCTTTGTCGGCCGAATGGACAGCGGCGTCGACTACTTCGACGGCGAGACATGAGAGACGCGCGCCATGCTTGAAGTCAAAAACCTCTGCTGCTTGCAGCGCGGCCTCTCGGCCGAAGTGATGACGCCGGTGATCGTCAACGGCTTCGTGCGCGACGTGCTGCAGCAATTGCCGATGGAGTTCGCGGTCGAGGCGCAGAAGCTGATCGCGATTTCCTTGGAGGGGAGCGTCGGATGAGCGCGGTTCGCGCAAATTTCGGGCGGTTCGCGACGGAGCGGGAGGCGCTTCAGGCGATCGTCGCTCGGATCGTGGGCGCGATCGATCCAGGCGCGATCTGGCTTTTCGGTTCGCGCGCGCGGGGCGAAGCGCGGCCAGACAGCGATTTCGATCTACTGGTCGTCGGCAAGCCGGGAGCCAATCTTGGTTCGAACGACTACGAGAAAGTCGATCGGCCTTTGAATGGAATGGGGATCGGGTGCGACGTCGTACCCTGCGCCGCGGAGGATTTCGAAGAGGCGCTTTCGCTTGACACGTCATTTATCACGCACGTGGTGAGCGAGGGGCGCAAGGTGTACGAAGCGGCCGCGCCATGACCGCTTCGGGCCTTCGACGCCGGCGTATCGCCACTTTCTTGACGCTGGCCAGTGAGGAAATGAAAGCCGCCGAGATGTTGTTGCAACCCTTGCCCAGGCAGAGCGCGTTTTTTCAGCAACAGGCCGCTGAGAAACTGCTTCGCGCCGTGCTTGAAGTTGAGGGAATTCCGGCGGGACCGACGCACAATCTGAGAACGTTGATCGACTTGTTGGATGCGGACAACGCGGTGCGGTCTGAGTTTCTTGCGGTGGAAGAATGGAGTTCCGCAGCGACGCGGTTTCGCTATCCGAGCGGTTCGGGCGACGCCCCGAACGTGTCGTCCGCCGTTTTGCAAGCTCGACAAGAACGGCTTGTGGCGCTGCGGACCGCCGTTGAGAGTTTTGTCGCCGCACGGGGCGAGAAAGCGGGGAAGGAATGACGGCGTCGCCCGCTCTTGCGCTCCTGATTGGCGTTTCGACGATTGTCGCAGCGGTGACCAATGCGGCGCCCGCGGTCGCGTGCTCGTGCTTGGACATGATGGCGATCGACGGCGGGAAGCCGATTACCGATGAACAGCGAGCGTCGCGACAATTTGCGAAAGCGGCGGACATCGTTCGGGGCAAGATTGTCGCGATGCGGTCGCAGGCGGTCGCGCAACCCCCCGGCGTGTACGCGCGGATGCAAATCGACGAGACCTTGAAGGGGAATCTTTCCGGCGCAATCGATGTCTACACGGGATTCGGACTCGGCGATTGCGGGATACCGGGTTTGTTTCTCGCCTCGATCGGTTGGGATCGCCAAGCCGATGTGGCGGTCACCAGAATAGATGGCGTGGACGGGGCCTACGCCGTCAACATGTGCGACTACGCGAGGGTTCTTCCGCAACCGAAAAACGAGGGGTCGATTAAATGACTGAGGCTTGGTCTTTCCTCGACAATTTTGCCCACGTGGCCCCCCGCGATGGCGGCGACGATCAATTCGCCGCAAAGTTGCACTCGGTTGTCTCGACAGTGAAGAGTGAAACCGAAAGAACTTTTCATGCTTGAAGTCAAAAACCTCAGCGTCTCCATCCACGGCAAGTCGATCCTCGACGGCCTGAGCCTCAGCGTGGCGACCGGCGAAGTCGCGGCGATCATGGGGCCGAACGGCTCGGGCAAGTCGACGCTGTCCTACGTCATCGCGGGCAAGCCGGACTATGAGGTGACGTCGGGCGAGGTTCTCCTCGAGGGCGAAAGCGTTCTGGGGCTCGAGCCCGACGCGCGCGCCGCCAAGGGCGTGTTCCTCGCCTTTCAGTATCCGATCGAGATTCCCGGCGTCGCGACGATGACGTTCCTGAAGGCCGCGCTCAACGCGCAGCGGCGCCGGCGGGGCGAGGCCGACCTGACGACGCCCGATTTCTTGCGCGCGGTGCGCGGCGCGGCGAAGAATTTGAGCATCGATCCGGACATGCTCAAGCGCCCGCTCAACGTCGGCTTTTCCGGCGGCGAGAAGAAGCGCATGGAGATTCTGCAGATGACGCTGCTCGCGCCGCGCCTCGGCGTGCTCGACGAGACCGACTCCGGGCTCGACATCGACGCGCTGCGCGTCGTCGCCGAGGGCGTCAACGCGCTGCGCGACCCCAAGCGGTCCTTTCTCATCATCACGCACTACCAGCGGCTCTTGGAGTACATCAAGCCGGACGTGGTGCACGTCATGGCGAGAGGCCGCATCGTCAAGTCAGGCGGCCCCGAGCTGGCGCTCGAGCTGGAGCGCAACGGCTACCGCGACTTCACCGGCGAGGCGGCGTGAGAGCGGCATGACCTTGCATCGCGCCATCGCCAAGACCGCCGCCGAAACGAGGCTCGCCGAGCAATTCGCCGCCCTGCGCGGCGCGGCGCCGTCGCCGTGGCTCGCGGCGGCGTTCGGCCGCTTCGAGGAGGCCGGACTGCCGACGCGCCGGGTCGAAGCCTGGCACTATACCGACGTTCGCGCCGCGCTGACGAGCGCCGCCCCGCTCGCCGAGACTCCCGACGCGTCGGCGATCGCGGCGGCGCGACAAGCGCTTGCCTCGCTCGCGCGCGCCGGCGGCGCGCGGCTCGTCATGCTCGACGGGCGCTTCGCCGCGGCGCTGTCGGATGCGCCGCCGGCCGGCGTCGCGCTGGCTCCCGCCGCGCCGGAGACGCCGGCGCCCGACGGCGCCGACGCGATGCTGGCGCTCAACTTCGCCCTCACGCTGGGGGGCTGCGCGCTGACGATCGAGGCGGGCGCGCAGGCGCCGCTCATCGAGATCGTCCATTGTCTTTCCCCCGGCGCGAAGTCGGTCTATTCGCGTCTTGCCCTCACGCTCGGCCCCGGGGCAAGCGCCAGCCTCATCGAGCGCTTCGTCGGCGCGGCCTCCAGCGCGCAGCGCAACGTTTCCACCTGGATCGCCCTGGCGGCGGGGGCCAAGGCCGCCCATGTCGCCTCGATCGAGGACGACGCCGGCTTGCATGTGGAAAGTCTCGTCGCCGATCTGGCGGCGCGCGCCGAGCTCGACGCCTTCGGCTTCGTCGCCGGCGGCGCGCTGACCCGGCGCCAGATCTTCGCCGCGCTGGCCGGCGAGCAGGCGCGAATCGGGCTCGGCGGCCTCGCGCTGATCGAGGGGCGCCGCCAGGCCGACACGACGCTCGAAGTCGTCCACGCCGCCCGTAGGGGCGAGAGCCGGGAATTCTTCCGGCACATCGTCGCCGACGACGGGGTCGGCGTGTTTCAGGGCAAAGTCATCGTCAAGCCCGGCGCGCAGAAGACCGACGGCGCGATGAAGTCGCAGGCGATCCTGCTGTCGCCCTATGCGGCGATGAACAACAAGCCGGAACTCGAGATTCTCGCCGACGACGTCGTCTGCGGCCATGGCGCAACCGTCGGCGGGCTCGATCCCGAGCAGCTCTTCTATTTGCAGGCGCGGGGGCTGGCGAGGAGCGAGGCCGAAGCGATGCTGTTGGAGGCCTTCGCCGCCGAGGCGATCGGCCGCGTCGGCGAGGCCGGGCTTGCCGAGATCCTTTTGGCGATGACCCGCGCTTGGCTCGCCCGGCGCGCCGGAGCCGCCTCATGACGATCCGCCAGACCCCATCCGCCGCGGGCCTCGCCCCCTACGACGTCGAGGCGATCCGCGCCGATTTTCCCATCCTCGCCGAGCGGCCCTACGGCAAGCCGCTGGTCTATCTCGACAACGCCGCCTCGGCGCAGAAGCCGCGCGCCGTCATCGATCGCCTCGCCCATTTCTACGAGCACGAATACGCCAACGTCCATCGCGGCCTGCATTATCTCGCCAATGCGGCGACGGAGGCCTATGAGGCGGCGCGCGAGAGCGTGCGCCGCTTCCTCAACGCCGCCTCGGCCGAGGAAATCGTCTTCACCCGATCGGCGACCGAGGCGATCAACCTGGTCGCGGCGAGCTATGGGCTTGCCCATATCGGCGAAGGCGACGAAATCGTCCTCTCGGTGATGGAGCACCATTCCAACATCGTGCCCTGGCATTTTCATCGCGAGCGCAAGGGCGCGGTGATCAAATGGGTCGACGTCGCCGACGACGGCTCGTTTTCGCTCGAGGCTTTCGAACAGGCGCTGACCAAGCGCACCAAGATCGTCGCCATCACCCAGATGTCGAACGTTCTCGGCACCGCGCCGCCGATCAAGGCGATCGCCCGCATCGCCCACGCCCACGGCGTGCCGGTGCTGGTCGACGGCTCGCAGGGCGCGGTGCATCTCGAGGTCGACGTGCGCGATCTCGACGTCGACTTCTACGTCGTCACCGGCCACAAGCTCTGCGGCCCGACCGGCATCGGCGCGCTCTACGGCAAGCGGGCGATGCTGGAGGCGCTGGCGCCCTTCAACGGCGGGGGCGAGATGATCGAGGACGTCACGCTCGACACGGTCACCTACAACAAGCCGCCCTACCGCTTCGAGGCGGGCACGCCCCCGATCGCCCAGGCGGTCGGGCTCGCCGCCGCGCTCGACTACATCGAAGGCGTCGGGCGCGCCCGCATCGGCGCGCACGAGGCGGCCCTCAACGCCTACGCCCATGAGCGGCTCGGCGCGATCAACGCGCTGCGCATCATCGGCAGGGCGCCGGGCAAGGGACCGATCGTCGCCTTCACCATGCAAGGCGCGCACGCCCATGACGTGGCGACGATCATCGACCGCGCCGGCGTCGCGGTGCGCGCCGGCACGCATTGCGCCATGCCGCTGCTGCAGCGCTTCGGCGAGACCTCCACCTGCCGCGCCTCGTTCGCGCTCTACAACACCCGCGCCGAGGTCGACGCGCTCGCCGACGCGCTTCTCCACGCGCAGAAGCTTTTCGATTGAGGAGGGCCTTGGCCATGACCGACAGCCAGATCGCCGCCACGCCGCCGAGCCTTCCCATGGAAAGGCCGCCCTCGGCGATGTCGAAGGCGGAGCTCGCCGCGCTGACCGAGCAGATCGTCCTGGCGCTGAAGAGCGTCTACGATCCGGAAATTCCGGCCGACATTTACGAGCTCGGGCTGATCTACAACGTCGACATCGACGACGACCGCTTCGTCACCGTCGAGATGACCTTGACGGCGCCGGCCTGCCCGGTGGCGGGCGAAATGCCGCAATGGGTCGAAAACGCCGTCGCCGCCGTGCCCGGCGTCTCCGGCGTCAAGGTCAACATGGTCTTCGACCCGCCCTGGGACCAAAGCCGCATGTCCGACGAGGCGCGGGTGGCGTTGGATATGTGGTGAGGGGAGGGGGCGGGGCGAGCGCGCTCGGGGCGTTTTTTCGACGCCGGGAAGGGGTTCAATCGCTCGCGAGGCGATTCTCCGCTGCTACGGGACGCGCCGGGGTGGGCCGAGATTGGAAATTGATGGGCCTGTCGACGTATTCAGATGGACAAAGCCCATCTTGGCGCGTCGATTCCGCCCCATCACCGTGATTCTCTCGTGGGAACAATTTAAATTGAAGCGTTGGCTTAAGAAATATTAGCGATCTCCAGGTGGGCTAATGGTTAAAACGAAGGCGAGATTCGGAGGAAAAAGCAACCTACGAATATTAGCGAAAGTTATATGATTTATCTCAGTGGCAAGTTTTGTATTAACATTGGCGAGTGATAGCATATTATTGGCTATTCGTGCTAGGGATTGCACAAAATTTCTTAATTTCGGTCTATTTAGAACTTTCGACGACGTAATAGCTGCAACGTCTATATTTAGTATAATGGTAGTCGTATTGACGTCCGTTAGAGGATTCAGGAGCGGAATGCCGACCGGATTCGAACAATCGGAAGAATTAATGGAGGCTGGTTCATATGAAATATATAGAATATCGATAATTGGATCTGTCTTGCTAAGTGACATAATTTTTATTGTTCCATTTGTGATTCTGATTGTAATGATTGGACTAATTCCGTTTGTGTCGATCACCAATGTACTTGTTGATGCAATGTCTTGTGAATAAGCAGACCAGCGTTCGTGTCGACGGAACATGTTGCGTTTAATATGAATCAACTGTCCGTCATGGCGAGCAAAGCGAAGCCATCCAGACTTGGGGATTGCGGCGTTGGCTTAGTCTGGATTGCTTCGCTATCGCTCGCAATGACGCCAGCGGCCCGTACGATCTAAATGCAACATGATCCAAATAATATTGAACCACGGAATTGCGCTGACAGTTGCTGGAACACACCCGTCTTTCCCTTTGTACCAACTCGGCCAAACGGTCGCTCCGCCCGAATAGCCCCCTCTTGGGCGCCTCTCTTAAAAGATCCCCGGAACCAGCCGAGAGCGCACCCGCTGCATGTATTCGGCATAGCCGGGAAGGTTCTTGCGCAGGAACCGCTCCTCATCGAGGAGGCGCCACACGAGCAGCGCCAGGAAGGGGATCAGCAGGAGAAGGCCCCAGAGCGAACCCAGCGCGAGAAGCATTCCGAAGATCAGCACGAGGGCGCCGGCGTACATGGGATGGCGGACGCGCGCGTAGGGACCCGACGAGATGACGGGCTGTCCGTCCTCGACCTGAATGGTCGAGGCCGCGTAAGCGTTGGCCTTCATGACCCAGAAGAAGATCAGGAATGAGAGCGCGACGAGCCCGTCCCCCAGGATCGAGACGCCGGGCGCGACCGGCGACCAGCCGAAGCGATGGTCGAGGGCGGGAACGATCAGCGCCGCGATGAAGTTGGCGACGATCAAGGCCGAGATGATCTTCTGCGCCGGCTCCCGCTCAGCCGTCGGCCCGATCCGCGCCCGCCGTTCGATCACCGTGCGGTCGGTGATGAGAAAATAGACCCCGAACGCCTGCGCGCAGAGTTCGAACACGACGAGGAACGCCCATCCCTGCCAATAATTCCAGCCGCCTGCCGCCGGAAAGAGGCAGGCGATGAGGATGAGCGCGGAGACGAGGTTCGAAACGACGCCGCGCACGATGAACGAATCCATGGGGATATCCTACCAGCTTTTCGAGGTTTGCCGGACTTGCACCCCGAATTCGGCCTTGCGGCCAAACCGCGCCCGATTGGCGCGACGGCATGGACGGCGCCCGCGCCATCGCCGCGATGGCTTGACGTCCCGACGCCCTCCGCCAACGCGCCAGCGGCTCCCGTTGGCGGTCCGTGATTGCCAGGAGTCCCAAGACGGTCGCAGAGTGGGCTTGAACCGGAGGGCGTCTTGCGCAATCCGGTTTTGGCGAGCGGCTGTTTTGCAATCAAAGATGGAATTGGCCATGGACGATGATCTCAGGGCGCAGGTCGCCAGCCATTACTGGCACCATTCCATCGCGCTGAGCGACGGCGTGACGACGCCGGGGGTCAAATCGAGCGCCATATGCGCCGCCGAAGCGAACGCCATTTTTGATCGAATTGATTTGGGCGGCCGCACCGTGCTCGACGTCGGCGCGTGGAACGGGTTCTTCAGCTTCGAGGCCAAGCGGCGCGGCGCGGCTCAGGTGCTGGCGACCGACTCGGTCTGCTGGACTCATCCCCATTTTCGTGGCCGCGAGACCTTCGATCTCGCGCGCTCGGCGCTTGGCCTGGACATCGAGGCGCGCGAGATCGACGTGGCGCAGCTCTCGTCCGACACGGTCGGCGAATTTGACGTCGTTCTCTACCTCGGCGTCTTCTATCATCGCTACGACGCCATCGAGGCGCTTGGCCGGGCGGCGCGCCTCGCAAGGCAAGTCTTGGTTGTCGAGACCGCACTCGACCTGCGCGACCTTGATCGCCCCGCCATGGCGTTTTATCCCGGGCGCGAACTTGGCGAAGACGCCAGCAATTGGTGGGGCCCGAACGAACATTGCATGACGGCCTTGCTGCTCGGTCTCGGATTCGCCGAAGTCGAGGCGTCCTCGGCGGTTCCCCCGAGCCGGGGCATTTTTCATGCTTGGCGTTCGACGGACGCGCGGATCCGGCCGCTTGCCGAAGCGGAACGGCTGAAGAAAATGAAAAAGGACAATAGGTTCTCGAAAGCCATGCGCGACCTTCGCCGGCCTTTCCGCCGGCCTTTCCGCCGGCTTTTCGGTTGACCAAGTCCGATCTCCCGGGCGCCCCATTGCCCATGGCCGCTCAGGACGATCGCCCCCCCTTCCGCCAGCCCGTCCTCGCGATTGCCATACCGGCGGCCGAAGCCACGCCAGCGCCGAGGCGGCCGCCAAGGGGTCGGGCTCGCTCAGGCTTGGGATAGGCATAATTCCGTCGAGGCGAACGACGCGCCGTCCACGAGCCGCGCACGCGGACCCCAGCGTCGCGAGGGCCGCAATGACCGCGCCGGTCTGCTTTCAGGCAAGGAGACGACGCGCGCCAGGACATGCGCCCTGTTTGCAAAATCAAGCCGCTGCGACGAGGTCAGATTTATTAAGTATTTCATAGGAATAGAGATATCACTTTCTGAAAAACACAATTCATGCTATCCTTCCCGGGTCGACCCGCCTTCTCTCGGACCTCATTCATGGCGAAGACTCGCAAGAAACCCCGCCGCGCCCAACCGCCGCCGGCGCGCGCATCGGCGCGACGCAGCGAGGCGCGGCGCGCAACGGCCGAGCGCAAGCTGGGCGTTCTCGAGCGGCTGACGATGGACGCCTCGGCGGCGAATATCGCCAATGCGGAAACGATCACGATCCGCCGCGTGCGCCAGGTCATCGCCGAGACGCTCGC
Source organism: uncultured Alphaproteobacteria bacterium (assembly GCA_963755075.1). Lineage (GTDB taxonomy): Bacteria > Pseudomonadota > Alphaproteobacteria > Rhizobiales > Beijerinckiaceae > Roseiarcus. Next base: position 27,779 of record CAVWKL010000115.1, on the reverse strand, counting down.
CAAGCGCGAGGTCGATCCGCCCGCCGGCTTCGTGCAGTTGCAGACCGCCCGACTCGGCGAGGCGATGCTCGTCGCCCATACGAGGATGATGGAGGGCGATCTTCAGGCGATGGACCGGCCGATCCAGCCCGCAGCCGAACGCGACCGCCATCCCGGCTTCGGCCGCGCCGCGATCGCCGCCGCGGATCGGGGCAGGCCCACGCGAGCCTCGGCCGCCGAAGTCCGCGCCCGCCGCGGTCGAGAGGGAAATTTTCCGCCCCGCAAGCCCCTGAAAGAAAAGCAAACGCGGCAGGAATCGGATTTGCCGGGGACATGATGCGCGTTGCCGAATATCGCCAGTCGACGCGCGGGCGACCCCGCCGCCTTCCCTTCGGCTCGCCGCGCGCCTAAACAGCGGCGATGAGCATCCGCCGTCCCGCGCGCACGCTGAAGTCGCCCGACGACCTGATCGCCGCCGGCCTCGTTGCGTCGTCGCGGCGCAACGAGATTGCGGCGGTCGCCGCCCGCTACGCGATCGCGCTGACGCCCGCGGCGGCGGGGCTGATCGAACGCGGCAATCCCGCCGATCCGATCGCGCGCCAATACGTTCCCGACGGGCGCGAACTCATCCGCGATCCCGCCGAAGACCCTGATCCGATCGGCGACAATTTGAAGAGCCCGCTCGAGGGCCTCGTGCATCGCTACCGCGACCGGGTGCTGATCAAGCTCGTATCGGTCTGCGCGGTCTATTGCCGCTTCTGTTTCCGCCGCGAAATGATCGGGCCGGGCGCCGGCGCGCTGAGCGAAGGCGACTTTGCCGCCGCGCTCGCCTATATCCGCGCCCGCCCGGAAATCTGGGAGGCGGTGCTGACTGGGGGCGATCCGCTGACGCTCTCGGCGCGCCGCCTCGCCGAGATGACCCGCGCGCTCGCCGCGATCGACCACCTCAAAGTCCTGCGCTGGCATACGCGCCTGCCGGTCGCCGCGCCCGAGCGCGTCACGAAGGCGATGGCCGAGGCGCTGACGGGCGGCCACGACAAGACCGTCTTCGTCGCGCTGCACGCCAACCATCCCCGCGAATTGACTCAAGAGGCGCGCGAGGCGTGCCGACGGCTGATCGATCGCGGCGCGGCGATGGTGAGCCAGAGCGTGTTGCTCAAGGGGGTCAACGACGACGCCGACACGCTCGAGGCGTTGATGCGCGCCTTCGTCGAGACGCGGGTCAAGCCCTATTATCTCCACCACGGCGATCTCGCGCCGGGCGCCGCCCATCTGCGCACCTCGATCGCCGAGGGCCAGGCGCTGATGGCGGAGTTGCGTCGGCGCCTGTCGGGCCTGGCGCTGCCGACCTATGTGCTCGACATTCCCGGCGCCCACGGCAAGGTCCCGATCGGGCCCGCCTATATCGCGGCGCGCTGCGGAGGCGGCTGGGACGTCGCCGATCCCCAGGGGGTCGCGCGCCGCTATGACGATCGCCTGGCGGGCGACGAAAAGAAAGCCTGAAGGGGCGCGATGGCGCGCCGTTCAGGCGGCGACGAGATCGCTCGCGACCGGCCGACCCGGAAGCCTTCCGGCTTCGATGAGACGAAGGACGGCCTTAGGGTCGCCGAGGCAGAGGTTGATCAGCTCGATCGATCGCGGCTTGATCGCCATGACGGCGACGACCAGGTTTTGCATCATGTCTTGTGCGAACTGCGCCCCTTTCGCGTCATGGGCGGCCATCGTCCTGGCGTAATAGCCCTCGGCGCGGATGTGATAGTCGTGGGTCCATATTCGCACCGCCCTTTCGCTGCCGACGTGGAGCGCCGCGCCGGACCCGCAGTCGTAGGCGATCGCCAGTTTTTCACTCCCGCTGCAGACATGATGCGGCGTTTGTTCGCCTGTCGCGGCGCGCCAGACATCGCCGGATTTGATGAAGAGCATAGCGGTTTCGCGCCCCTTCGACGGAGGCGGCCTTTCGGTCTTGCTGCGTTTCTTGGCGCGCGGCTGGAGTTCGCCGTCTATCCCGGTCCGACGATCGACGATCATTCCACAGGCGGCGTTCTTGGCCTTCGATGGCGCGTTCTTCGGCCGCGCGCTTTGAGGCCATTATCGGAGACCCGCGTTAACGCACGGTGCATTCGCGCCGCCGGCGCTCGCTGACCCTTGGACAGCGTTAACGATTTCGATTCCCCGATTCGCGGGCCGCGCGCGGGCGCCCCCACTCGATTTCGCTCTCTAGCCCTTGACCGCTTTGGCGAGGGCGTCCTGAAGCGCCGCCGGCGGCGCGCCGTAGAAGGCGGGCTCCTCGTCGCGGCCGCCAAGCGCGCCGTAGGCGTGCTCGCCGTCGACGTCGAAGAGAACCTCGAACTTGCGGCTGGCGCAATTCTTCGGCTCGCAGACAAACGACAGCAGGTAGGACTGGCCTTCGATCGTGATCGTCGTGAACTGGCCGGCGACGCCGTCGAAATTCCGGTTGAATTGCGCCAGCCAATCGGGCGTCGGCTGCACGTCCTTCATCAATTTGTCCCAAGCGAGGCGATAGGGCCCGGATTGCAACGCATCGAACAAATACGAATCGTTGCCCGCGAGGGCGGCGCCGGCGAGAAGCGTAAGGGCGAAGGAAGCGGCGAGGCGCATGGCGGGCTCTTGCGAAGGGTCGGGTCGGGGCTCAGAACGCCTTGAAGGTGATGATCGTGCGCGTGTCGACGATGCCGGGAATCATTTGCACCTTATGGCCGACGAAATGGCCGATATCGACGTCGTGCTCGACGTAGAATTTGGCGAGAATGTCGAATTCGCCGGCGATCGAGTAGATTTCGGAGGCGATTTCCGCCTCAGCCAGGGCGTTGGCCACTTCATAGGTGCGTCCGAGCGCGCATTTGATTTCCACGAAAAACGTCTGCATGATGTCGTCATTCCTGCTTGGCGCTCTCTTGTGCAATAACTTCCACGTCGCGGTCCAGGCCGGATTGCACCTGGAAGGTCTGCTGGTAGGTCTTCGACTCGTGCCTGGCGATGACGACATATTCGCCCTCGCTGAGAACGAGCGAGGGAAACGCGCCGATCAACTCGCGGATGAGGTCGCCCCCGGGCGTGAGCACGGTGAAGCTGCTGTTGGCAAGCGCTTCCGCGCCGAGGGCATTCACCAGCTTGATGGTCACGGTGGCGCAGCGGTGGCGCAACGTCACGTCGACGAGCTTGCCGGAAGCGACCTTGATGTCGGCGGCGACGATGGAATTGGTCGGCGTCGGGGCGCTGGGCGCGCCCCCGCCAGGTTTGCCGACGCCGATCGAGCCGACGCCGACCGTATCGAGAAAGGTCGAGACGATGTGGTAGGCGCCTTCAGGCAGACCGATGATTTCGCCGGCGCGCGCCTTGGCGTCGACCAGCTTGGCCTCGGGGTTGTTGCGCTCGGGCACATAAATGGCGATCGAGAGCTTTGAGGGATCGATCGGCGCGTCGCCGAGGGTTCCGGTGATGCGCAAGGCCCCGGCGTTGAGCGAAAGGCGCACGCTTTTGACTTCCTGTCCCACGGAAACGCGCTGGGCGGCGCTGGCGAGCCCCAGCGCGACGTGAACGACGTAATCGCCGGCGGGCACCGTCAAGGTCGGCTGCGCCTCGTTCGATTCGACCACGAGCGCGTGGGCGCCGTCGAGGTCAGGCCGGGCGGCGAAAACCCGCCAGCGCAGGCCGCCGGTCAAGGCCGCCGCGGAGCCGCCGAGGGCGGCCGACAATTGCAGCGTTCCCTGGCCCGCGTCGAGCCCCGGGGCCTGCGCCTGTCCGGTGGCGCAAGACCAGCCGAGGGTCGCAAGCGCCAACGCAAGGGAAAGAAAATGGCGAACCATGCGCGAGATGCCTTGCCGCGATCGAAGGCGCCGGTCAATCCTTATTGCGCCCGCGCTGGCTCGTGCCGTGACAATGGGGCGGTTCGAGGGCGATTTACTCGGCGCGGGAATCTCGGCATGGAGGGATCGCGCCGCCTCCACGCGGACAAGCCGCTTCGCAACGGATGGGAGCCATGAACGAAACGATCGCCCTGCTCGAGCGCCGCCGCTCGCTCGCGCCGCCGAATATCACAGGTCCCGGGCCGAGCGCCGCGGAGGTCGAGACTTTGCTGCGAATCGCCTCGCGCGTGCCTGATCACGGCAAGCTCGCGCCGTGGCGGTTCATCCTCTTCGAAGGCGGCGCGCGCGACCGGGCCGGGCGCATCGCGCTCGAGCTCAAGCTCGCCGACGATCCCGCTCTCGACGACGTCGGGCGGTCGGCCGAGCGCTTGCGTTTTTCGCACGCGCCGTTGGTCGTCGCGGTCGTTTCCCGCGCCGCGCCGCACGCAAAGATCCCCGAATGGGAGCAAGCGCTTTCGGCGGGAGCGGCGTGCATGAATCTGACGATCGCCGCCAACGCGCTCGGTTACGTCTCGGGCTGGGTTACCGGATGGTGCGCCTACGATCGGCGCTTCGGCGCGGCGATCGGCCTCGCCGAGCATGAGCGCATCGCTGGCTTCGTCCACATCGGTCGGCCGAAGCTCGTCATGGAGGATCGCCCACGGCCCGCGCTTGGGGACATCGTGACCGTCTTTGCGGCTTGATGGGATTTCGCCATGTTTTATGAAACGCGCCACCGCGACAACAACCTGTTGCCCCACGATCCCTTCAAGGCAATCGTCGCCCCGCGCCCGATCGGCTGGATCTCGACGCGCAGCGCCGACGGACGGATCAATCTGGCGCCCTACAGCTTCTTCAATGCATTTTCCTCGGTCCCCCCGATCGTCGGCTTCTCCAGCGAGGGGCTGAAGGACTCCGCCTCGTTCGCGCGCGAGAGCGGCGAGTTCGTCGCCAATCTCGCTAGCCACGATCTCATGCAGGCGATCAGCGCCACCTCGGCGCCTTTGCCGCGCGGGCAAAACGAGTTTGTTCATGCTGGGCTGACGATGGCCCCCTGCCGGCTGGTGAGCGCGCCGCGCGTCGCCGAATGCCGGGCGGCGATGGAATGCAAGGTCGTCGACGTGGTGAGGCTGAAGGATCGTCACGGCGAGACGCTCGACAATTATCTTGTGCTCGGCGAGGTCGTCGCGTTCCATATCGACGATGCGCTCATCCGTGCAGGCCGCTTCGACACCGCCGGCGCCCAGCCGCTGGCGCGCTGCGGCTATCAGGACTACGCCGTGGTCGAAAAACTGATCGCTCTCGCGCGCCCGCCGGGAGGGGAGGGGCGCTGAACGGCGTAATGCCGCGTCCGGGCCGACGATCCGCTCACGAACTACTGAACGCCCTGACAAACGTCGATACGCCGCCAGCCGATCGACCTGCCATACCGATTGAAAGCGCGGCGATAGACCCAACAGGCGTTGTCGTCGTAATCATATTCGCCATTGTCATAATCGTCGTAGCCGAAAACGCCGGGGGTGATCGTAACGCCTCGGCCCCGGTGATGGCGGCGAAGCCATGCGAGATCCTCATGGCGTCGCGGGCCTGCAAACTGCGAGACGCCGCTGGGCAGGATGGAGTTCCCTTTGGACTTTACGCCGCTGAGCGGAGAGGCGCCGGCTGGCGGGACGAAGGTCTCCTGAGGCTTTGCGCCGTTCGGCGCAGAATAATCTTCACGCGGAAAGGAATTGCCATGCGAGGGTGGGGCGCCGACGTGCGACGAGGGGCCGGGGATCCAAATGGCGCCTCCGGATGGATTGGATCGGCTCGGCGCATAACCGCCGCTGGAGGGCGCCGCGAAGGCATGCGCGGCGAGACCAAGCGCGACAATCGAAACCGCGGCAAATTTCAGAAGCGAGGCGCCCATCGACGCCTCGGCGAGGCGACACACAGGGCGCTCCATTCGCAACCGATCCATTGAATTGGCGCCAAAGCCGAGCCCATCATCTATGCGGGATTTGCCGCCGATCAACCCTGATCCGCGTCGGCGCGCGCATCTATTCTGATCGAAGCCGCGCCGCCGAGCCCGTTCGCCCCAAGGTTCCGATCGCAACTCTCGGCGCCGGCCTTGCGAACGAGTATATGTCGAATCGTGAGCGCGAGCGTTTCGCCATGGGCGGGTTCGTGCATCAACTGAGCGAGAGGAGACCAGAGATGAACGTCCGCGTCCCGATTTTGGCGATTGCCCTGACGGCGCTGTCCGCCCTCGCGCAACCCGCGCTGGCCCAATCCAACGTCAAGGTCGGCACGCTGCGGTGCGACGTCGCCGGCGGATTGGGCCTGATCATCACCTCCGCCAAGGACATGCGATGCGTCTACACCTCGTCGCATGGCTACACGGAGAGTTATTACGGAACGATCCGGAAATTTGGCCTCGATATCGGACAGACCGGCCGGGGCGTCCTGGCCTGGGCGGTGTTCGCGCCGACCGCCGGCCCGCGGCGCGGAGCGCTGGCGGGCGACTATATCGGGGCCGACGCCTCGGTCACCGTCGGCGCGGGGCTTGGCGCGAACGCGCTGGTCGGCGGCTTCGATCGTTCGTTCACCTTGCAACCCCTGTCCGTCGAAGTTCAGTCCGGCGTGGCCCTCGCCGCCGGCGTCGCTTCGATGACGCTGCGCATGGGCCGTTGACCAAAGGCGGCGGCGATCCGTCGCCGCGTCACTCGTAGCGCAGCGCTTCGATCGGATCGAGCCGGGCGGCCTTTCGCGCGGGGTAGTAGCCGAAGAAAATGCCGACCGCCGCGGAGAACAGAAATCCGCCGGCGATCGCGGTCAGGGAAATCGGCGCCGGCCAGCCGAAAATCAAGGAAATCCCGGCGGTGACCGCGACGCCGGCGACGATGCCGGCGACGCCGCCGCTCACGCTGAGGAACACCGCTTCGGCCAGGAATTGCAGCAGAACATGCAGCCGGCGCGCGCCGATCGCCATGCGCAGGCCGATTTCGCGCGTGCGCTCGGTGACCGAGACGAGCAGGATGTTCATGATGCCGATGCCGCCGACCAGCAACGAAATCGATGCCACCGAGGCCAACAGCAGCGCCATGATTTGACTGCTGTTCTCCGCGGTCTCGGCGAACTGGCTGAGGTTGCGCACGTCGAAATCCTTGATTTCGCCCGACTTGATGCGATGGCGGAGCGTCAGCGTCCGGGTCGCCTCGGCGACGGCCGCCGTCACCTGATTCTGGCTCGTCGCTTGGACGTAGATCATGTTGGCGTAGCCGGTCAGGCGTGGCGTCAGATTGTAGGGGTTAGGCGGCGGCAAATAGGGCCAGTTGTTCTGCGCCTGCGCCTGCGTGGGCGCCGCGACGCCGAGCACTTTGCGTTCCGCGGTCGTGAACGGCGTCATCACGAGATCGTCCTGGTCCTGGCCGAAGGCGGACTGGCCCTTGGCGGCGAGGACGCCGACGACGCGCAGGGGCACGCTGCGCACCTGGATGAAGGCGCCCAAAGGGTTTTCGCCTGACGCGAACAGCTGGCGATAGACGGTTTGCCCGATAAGGACGACGAGATTGGCCTTGTTCTCGTCGTCTCGCGTCAGTCCCCGGCCCGCCGCGATTCGCCAGTTGGTGATCGGCGGGTAATTGGCGCTGACGCCCTGGATCATCGTCGTCCAGTTCTGGTTGGCATAGTGCGTTTGCCCCTGCTGGCGAATGAGATAGCCGACTTCGCGCCACCGCGGGTCCTCGCGCCGGATCGCGTGCGCGTCCTCGACCGTGAGCGTGCTGGCGCTGCCGAAGCCGGCGCGCATGCCCCCGGTGACGACCGCGCCGGGCAGGATCACCACCACGTTGGTTCCCAGATTCTCGATCTGCTTGCGCACCGCGTCGTTGGCGCCCTCGCCGACGGCGACCATGACGATCAGCGCGGCGACGCCGATGAATACGCCGAGCATGGTGAGCGCGGAGCGCATCACATTGCGTCCGATCGCTTGCGCCGCCGCGGCGAGGATCATCAGGCCGAAAGCCCACGACCGCCCCGCGGGAATCCCGGTCGCGCTTGCTTCCTCGCGATGAAGCGGCGCCGCGCTTGCAGCGCCTCGATCGCGCTCCGGCGCCGGCGATGAAAGCGCCGCCTTGGCGGCGCGCTCGTCGGACAGGATGAGGCCGTCACGCATGGTGACGACGCGTTGCGCATAGCCGGCGATGTCGGATTCGTGGGTGACGACGACGACGGTCACGCCCTGGTCGCGGTTGAGCGCCACCAGGGTCTCCATGATTTCGTGCGAAGTGCGCGTGTCGAGATTGCCCGTCGGCTCGTCGGCGAGCAACAGGCTCGGCGCGTTGATCAACGCGCGCGCGATGGCGACGCGCTGTTGCTGGCCGCCCGAGAGCTGGCTCGGCGTGTTGCGCTCGCGTTCGCCGAGGCCGAGCAGCTGAAGCGCTCGGCGCGCCCGTTCGACCCGCGCCTTGCGGCTCGCCGGGCCGGTCGGCGCGTAGTAGAGGGGAAGGCCGACGTTATCGACGGCGCTGGTTCGCGCCAGGAGATTGAAGCTCTGGAAGACGAAGCCGAGCCGCGAACCGCGGATGCGGGCGAGTTCCGGCTCCTTGAGCCCAGCGACGTCGACGCCGGCGAGGAAGTACCGGCCGCTCGTCGGACGATCGAGACAGCCCAGGATCGCCATCAGCGTCGATTTGCCCGACCCCGACGACCCCATGATGGCGACGAACTCGCCGCGCTCGATCGTCAGGCTGACGCCCCTCAGCGCCCGCACCTCCGTGTCGCCGACGACGAACGTCCGCGTCACGTTTTCGATTCTGAGGATCTCGTCGGGCATCGCCGATCCTTCACGGGCTCCGCGTCGGCTTCACAGGCGCGGCATCGACGTTCCCGACTTGGCTCCGGCCGCGCCGCGATCCTCGGAGAGAATGACCATGTCGCCCGGGTTGATGCCGCCTTCGATGATTTCGGTGAAACTGTCGTCGTCGAGCCCGGTCGTGACGTCGATCGGCGCCGGCTTGCCGTCGCGCAGCACCCAGACGCGCGCGGATTCGTTCGTCGCGGCGACCTCGCTTGTCTCGGCTTTGGGAAGACCGCCGGGGACGTAGCGCAGCGCCTGATCGGGCACGCGCAGCGCATCGAGGCGTTGGTCGACGATGGTGCTCGTTGAGGCCGTCATGCCCGGCAGCAGCGCCAGATCGTCGTTGGCCGCGCCGATCACCGCGTCGTATGTCACGACATTCTGCACGGTCTGAGGATTGACGCGGACCTGAGTCACCTTGCCGCGGAATACCCGCTTGGGATAGGCGTCGACGGTGAAGCTCGCCGTGTCTCCCTCTTTGACGCCGCCGACGTCGCTTTCGCTCACATTGGTGTCGATCTGCATCGCCTTGAGATCGGTGGCGATGAGGAACAGGGTCGGCGTCTGGAGGCTCGAGGCCACCGTCTGGCCCTGCGTCACGTTGCGCGAAACGACGATGCCGTCGACCGGGGCCGTGATGTCGGTGTAGCCGAGATTGAGCTTGGCCGCGTCCAGCGCGGCTTGGACCTGCTGGATGCTGGCCGCATCGAGGCCGACCTGCGCGGTGGCTTGGTCGAACGCGCTCTTTGCCTGGTCAGCCACGTCCTTCGACACCGAGTCCTGCTTCAGCAACGTCTGATCGCGCTGATTGGCGAGTTCAGTATAAGCGAGGTTCGCTTCGTCCTTCGCGAGCTGGGCCTTGGCCACCGCGAGGTTGGCCGTCGCCTGGTCGACGACGGCTTGATAGGGCCGGGGATCGATCTTGGCGCAGACTTGCCCGGTTTTGACCGGCGTATTGAAATCGCACGACAAATGCTGAATAACGCCGGAGACGTAGCTGCCGACGATGATCGTCAGGATGGGATTGACCGTCCCGGTTGCGGTGACCGTCTTGGCGACGGTTCCGCGCGTGACCGGTTGGGTCGCGTAGGTCACCGATGGCGCGCCATTCAACATTCGCCATGCCGCGCCGGCGCCAATCAGAACCAGAATTAGGAGGAGCCCTGCAAGGCCCATCGCCGCCGCCGCGCCGCCGTTCGCGAAGGTGGCGAGGGCGCTTGCGCCGCCACCTTCGCGCCAACCTGCTCGTTCATCCCCCGCGAGCCCTGATATTTCTGATTCCAATCCATTTACCGCAGTTGCATCGGCGAGGACTGATTTGCATCAACGATCGATAGCGGCGCGGCGCGCCGCTACAAGCCCAATAGGCGCCGCGCCGTGCCGTGGCAGACCTTGGCGCGCGCCACCTCGGAAAGCGGCGCCAACTCGATGAACTTCGCCGCGACCGCGCAATCCTCGAAGGGATAGTCGACGGAGAACATCACGCTGTCCTCGCCGAGCGCGGCGAGCGCGCAGGCGAGCGCGGCATGCGAACAAACCCCTGATGTGGTGATGAGAATGTTGTCGCGGATGATCTGCGAGGGCGCCTGCCCGGCGGCTTCCTCCCCCTCGGCTCGCGCGCGCGAGCGGCTGTCGAGCCGCCAAAGCAGGTAGGGCAGGGTCTCGCCCATATGGCCGAGGATCAGCCTCGCTTTGGGATGGCGATCGAACACCCCGCCGAAAACCAAGCGCAGCGCGTGCGTCGCCGTCTCCACCGTCCAGCTCCAAGTCGCGCCCAATAGCTCGCGATGGCCGGCGAACATATGCGGCGCATCGAAGGGATCGCGCGGATGCAGATAGATCGGAACGCCAAGCGCCTCGACCCGCTCCCAGAACGGATCGTAGCTCCGCTCATCGAGATAGCGGCCGTTGGTGTGGCCGTTGACCATCGCGCCCTTGAATTCGAGCTGTTCGACGCAGCGCGAGAGTTCGTCGGCGGCGGCCTCGGCGTCCTGCAGCGGCAGATGGGCGAAGCCGGCGTAACGGGTGGGATGCTTGGTGATCTCGCGCGCCAGGAAGTCGTTCTCGATGCGAGCGCGCTTGATCGCGACATTCGTTTCGGGCTCCCCCTGCACGCCCGGCGTCGCCACCGAAAGGACGGCCGTCTCAATGCCCGCCTCATCCATCGCCTCGAGCCGTAGCTCGCCAAAATCGAGCAGACGCTCCTGAAAGCGCGCGAACGCCGGCGATCGCGCGGTCGAGCCCGCGTAATGCGCATAGGGCGACAATTCAGGCCGGGTGAAATGCTCTTCGAGGGCGATCTTTCTCATCTTCCGCTCCCCTTCATCGGCTCAGGCGAGCAATTCGACGGGTTGCGCGAACGTCGCGAATCTCTCGCTCGAGGCCTTCATCATCCGAGCGACGCTCTCACCTCCGTGCCTTTCATCCGGCGGCGACGGCCTTGAGAATCGCGCGGCGCACCGCCGTCTCGAACAGCGGCAGCTTGTAGGCGTTGCCCGCGAGCGGCGCGGCGCCTCCGATCGCGGCCCGTCCGGCCGCCGCGGCGACGGTTTCGTCGATGCGCTGGCCGACGAGCAGAGCCTCGGCGGACTTCGCCCGGCGCGGCGTCGGCGCCGCCGTGCCGAGAACGATCGAAGCGCGCGCGCAGCGCCCGTCCGCGCCCAAGTCGAGGAGCGCGGCGACGTCGGCGAGCGGCCAATCGAACGACGCCTTCTCGGCGATTTTCACGTGCGCCATGCGCGCGCCCGCCGGCGGAGCCGGCACTTGGACCGCGGTGAGAATCTCGTGGGGCTTCAAATCGTTTTCGCGTTGTACGTCGCGGTCGGGCGAGATGAAGAAGTCTTCGAGCCGAATCTCGCGCTTTTCCCCTTCGGCGTCGACGAGCTCGATCGCGGCGCCGAGCGCGACCAGCGCGGTGGCCGCTGTCGAGGGATGGACGATCGCGCATAGACGATTGTCGAAAATCGCATGATAGCGATTGTCGCCGGGAATCGCGAAGCAATGCCCGCCGCCCTTGCGCAGGCAATGAAAATCGGCAGAGCGGAAGTACCAGCAGCGCGGCCGTTGCAGCAGGTTGCCGCCCAAGGTCGCGACATTGCGGATTTGCGGGCTGGCGGAACTCGCGACCGCGTCGGTCAGCATGGGGAAACGCCTTCGCGCGCTTTCGTCATCGGCGAGGCGGGCCAGAGTCACCATGGCGCCGATGCGCAACGAGCCGTCCGCACCGGACTCGATCGCGTCGAGACCCGGCGTCTGCCGCAAGCTGACCACTGTCGCCGGTGCGATGAGATCCTCCTTCATCAGGTCGATGATGTCGACGCCGCCGGCCTTGACGATCGAAGCGTCGGCGTCGCCGGGCGCGAGCATCGCGTCGACGACGAGGGTCGCCGCCGCCGCGGCGGCTTCGGCGAGGGATTGCGCGGGCGCCCATGTAAAATTCTTCATCGCCTCAACCCCGCTGGTCGATCTTGCCGAGCGCCCGAAGGATCGTCGACGGAGTCATCGGCAGGCTGCGAACGCGCACGCCGATCGCGTTGTAGATCGCATTGGCGATGGCGGGCGCGGTGGCGATATTGGACGGCTCGGCGATGCCGTAGGCGTCAGTGGCGCTGTTGGCGCGATAGTTCTCCAACAGGATCACTTCGATCGCCGGCGTTTCGCGCGACCCGGCGAGTTTGTAGGCCTCGAGGTTGGCGTTGACCATTCGACCGCTCGCGGAGTCGAGAATGCGCTCTTCATACAGGGCGTAGGAAAGGCCCATGAGAACGCCGCCGTGCACCTGGCTCTCGAGCAGCAGCGGGTTCATCGGCCGACCGCAGTCTTGCGCCGCGACCACGCGCTCGACGCGCACGATCCCGGTCTCCGTGTCGACCGCCACTTCAGCGAACTGCACGCCGCCGAGATCCTGATCGGCGATCGCGGCCTCGGGCGTGCGCCGCCGGAACCCGCCGTAATCGTCGCCGCGCGAGGCCGTGGCGCTGATCCGATCGACGCTCATGCGCATCGCCGCCTCGCGAAAGCCGAGGCTTCGATTGGCGTCGCTGCGAACCGCGATGCGCCCGTCGCGCGCCACGAGATCGTCGGCAGAGACGTTGAGCAGCAAGGCCGCCTCGCGCAACAGGGCCTGCAAGACGCGCCATGCGGCGACGCGCGCCGGCGGCGTGATCGACGCCGTCGTGCGGCTGCCGTAGGAAGGCGGCCCGACCGGAAAGGCTGTGTCGCCGATGCGCACGACGATGTCCTCGGGCCGCAACCCGAAGACTTCGGCGACGGTCTGCGCCATAACCGTGCCGACGCCGCTGCCGATATCCTGCACGCCTGACAGGATCTCGACTGCGCCGTCGCGGTTCACGCGCACTTCGCAGGACGAACGCATCTGGACGTTGGCGCCCCACAGCGATTGGGCGACGCCGAGGCCGCGCTTGATCGGTCCCGCGTCGGCGCCGGGCGCGCGCCGTCGCTCCCAGCCGATCCTTAGCGCGCCGAGCCGCCGTTCCTCGCGCCGCGTCGGGCTCGGATCGTTGCGCTCGCGCAGCGCCAGCGGATCCAGTCCCAAGCGCTCGGCGAGTTCGTCGATCGCCGCCTCCATGGCGAAGGCGCCGGGCGTATTGCCGGGGGCGCGCATCGCCGATCCCGGGCCGGCGTTGATGAAGACGTCGTGCTGGGCGGATTCGAAGTTGGCGCAGGCGTAAAGGCCTTGGGCGAAATTGCCGACGCCGGCCCCGACGGCCACGCCGGCGGAACCAAAGCTTTGCAGCGAGATCGCCGTCAGCATACCGTCGCGGCGCGCGCCGAGGCGCAGACGCTGCCACGTTTCCGGCCGGTTGCCGGCGTCCATTTGCTCTTCGCGACGTTCGAGAGCGATGCGCACCGGGGCCCTGGCCTGTCGCGAGAGCGCCACTGCGATCCGCCCGTAATTGCCAAGCGACGACTTCGAGCCGAAGCCGCCGCCCATGCCGTCGACGATGACGCGCACGTTCTCGAGCGACAGGCCGAACGCCTCCGCCAACTCCTCCCGCACTCCGGCTGTGTACTGGGTCGATATGTAGACGGTCAGGCCGTCGTCCCGCCAATCCGCCACGATCGCGTGCGGTTCGAGGCAACAATGCGTTTGGGTGTGCGTGCGGTATTCGCCCTCGACGACGACTTCGGCGTCCGCCAAGCCTTGCGCGGCGTCGCCGCGGCTGAAAGCCGCGGGACCGCGCACATTGCCTTCGATCGGCAAACCCGCCGGCGATGGCCAACCGGAGGGGTGGCCACTGGGGGCGGAGGCTTCGTCGTGAACGATCGGCGCGTTCGGCGCCCTGGCCGCCTCCATATCGACGACGAAAGGCAGCGGCTGAGCGTCGACGCGGATCAGGGCCGTCGCCTCCCGCGCCGCCGCCATCGAATTCGCGGCGATCGCGGCGACCGGCGCGCCGACATAGCGCACGACGCCGGTCACGGGATCGCCCGGCCGCGCGATCGCCAGCACGGCGCGCACGGCGGGATGGCGCTGGGCGGCGGCAAGATCGAGGGCGCGAATCCTGGCGTGCGGCCAGGTCGAGCGCAGGATGCGGCCGTAGAGCATGCCGGGCAGGGCGACATCGACAGTGTAGCGGGTCGCGCCGGTCACCTTGCCGCGCGCGTTTTGCCGCGGGATCGGCTTGCCGATCACCGTGAGCTCGGCGTTGGGACGAAGCGCCGGCGGCTCATCCGCTGGGATTCGCCGCTCCATCTCGCCGAGCCCTACGCTGGCGATGCCGAACGGCAACTTCTCGACGCGAAACGTCGGTTCGTCAGCCATCGTCAGCCCTTTCGCATCTCAGCCGCCGCGAGCGTCGCGGCGACGACATGCGGGTAGGTTCCGCATCGGCAAAGATGTCCGGAAATCGCGAGTTCGACGTCATCGACGGTTGGGTTGGGATTGCGCTCCAGCAACGCCGCACAGCTCATGATCATGCCGGGCGTGCAGAATCCGCATTGCACCGCGTCGTGGGCGATGAAGGCCGCCTGCACCGCATGGAGCGCGTCGCCCTCGGCGAGCCCTTCGATCGTGGTGACCTTGCGCGCGCCGACCTCGACCGCCAGCGTCATGCAAGAGCAGACCGGCGCGCCGTCGAGCCATACCGTGCATGCGGAGCAAGCGCCACGATTGCAGGCAATCTTGACGCCGGTTAGGCCGAGCGGTCCGCGCAACGCCTCGGCCAGCGTCGTGCGCGGCTCCAACTGCAACGATCGCTCGACGCCGTTGACGGTGAGCGCGACGGGAACGGCGTCCGGCCGCGCCGCCGCGGCATTCGCTTCCTGCGCCATCGCGCTCTCGCCCTGGATGGCGCGCGCGAGCCCGACCATCGCCGCCTCGGCCGCCGTAAGGGTGGAAAATTCGAGGAACGACCGCCGGGACAATCCCGACTCCTCCTCCCCCGGCAAAGAACGGGTCGCACCGCCGCGGCGGTGGAGCATTCGCTTCCCTATGCGAAGGGGACGATCGTCTTCGTTCATGGCGCCCGTCCGGATTTCGGCGGCGGCGACTGGCTTCGACCCTTGAGGATAATCATTAGCGATCCGCGCGTCACTTCGCCTTGACGTGTGTCAACCTTGGCGCGGCGCTTTTCGAGGCGCGCATCTTGCGCTTCCGCGTGTCGCGGGATTAAGGCGGATGAGGTCGACGACCGAAACGTCATGGGCGCCGTTTCGCGGGCGGCCTTGAACCCGCGGGGAATGACCATGGACGCCGCCTCGACCGGACCCGCAGCGCCGGTCCGATTCGTCACACGGCTCGAAGCGCGGATTCTGCGGCATGATCCGGCCTACGGCCTTTCGACGCTTTATTTTGGCGACGGCGAATTGCGCGTGCCGATGGTCGACGCGCCGGTCGACACCGGCGTCAGCGTCGCCATCGACGCGCGGGACGTCTCGATCGCCCTGTCGCGGCCGATGGACGTTTCGATCACCAATCGCTTGCCGGGCAAGATCGTCGAAATCGAGCGTCTCGCGCTCCCCTTCGTCCGCATCGCCCTCGACTTGGGCTCGACACGGCTCATCGCCTTGATCACCAGCGAGTCGGTCGAGCGGCTGGGGTTGGAGCCGGGCCTGTCCGCCTGGGCGATGATCAAGACGGTTGCGATTGGAGACGGCGCAATTCAGACGACGAATTTGCCGCGGCCGCGCCGCTGGCCTTAGGTCGGAATCCTGGGTTGAGCGCGCCGGCTCGTTCATCGAGCCTCGGCCGTGTCGCCGCTCGCGGCGGCGATCAAATGAACAGGTTCACGTCCGATTTCAGCGCGCGTTCGATATATGTCGCCGCGCCGCCGAGCTTGACCCCGGGGATCATGTCTTCGACGTGGTATTCGAACAGGTCCATCGTCATCTGGCAGGCAATCAGATGGACGTCGGACTCGACCGCCGCCTCGCGAAGCTCCTCGATCGAGGCAATGCCCTTCTTCTTGATCAGGTTTTTCATCATCCTGCTCGCCGCGGCGTCGACGCCGGGGATCACGCCGACGATGTTGGGCATCGCCATGTGCATGCCCATCATCGGCATCGTCATCGCCGCGTTGCCCAGCGGCGTCACTTGTAGAGCGAGCGTCTTGAGCAGCAGCGGCAGGCCGTAAAAAGTGAAGAACATGGTGACGTCAACGCCCATCGTGGCCGCAGTGGTGGCGAGGATGAAGGGCGGATAGGCCCAGTCCAGCGACCCCTTCGTCACGATGATCGTCATCGTCTTGGCGTTTTCCGTCTGTGCCGCGCTTGGCTCGCTCATGCCCTCGATCTCCGCTTCCCGTTTTCGTCCGTCGCCTCAATGCCAGCCTTTGCGTCGGCTTTCCGGCGGTTGAGCGACGCGTTCTCCGAGAGATTGGCTCCAGTCGTCAGGGTTGCGGAGATAGCCGGTCGCGGTGGTCTCGATCGATTGGCCCTCGAAATCATTCGCCATGCCGTTCCCCTCTTTCCTGTTCCGCGCCGCGGTCCCCCGCGTACCAGCTCAACTTGTCGCGCAAGGCGACGACCGTGCCGACGATGATGATCGTCGGGCCGCGCAAGGCTGCGGCCCGCGCTTGCCCCGCGATCGTGGCCAGGGTTCCGGCGACGACGCGCTGGTTGACGCGGGCCCCGTTGTCGACGACAGCGGCGGGAAGGTTGGGATCGGCCCCGTGGGCGACGAACGCCGCCGCCAATTCCTCGAGATGGCCGAGCCCCATATAAACCGCGATGGTTTGGTTCGGACGGATCAGCGCGCTCCAATCGAGATCGATCGGTCCATTCTTGCCGTGACCGGTGACGAAGACGCAGGCCTGCGCATGATCGCGATGGGTGAGGGGAATGCCGGCGTAAGCGGAGCATGCCGCCGCGGCGGTTATGCCGGGGCAGACTTGAAACGGGATGTTATGGTCGGCGAGCTTTTCGATTTCTTCGCCGCCGCGGCCGAAGATAAAGGGATCGCCGCCCTTCAGCCGCAGGACGCGCTTGCCCGATTGCGCCAGCCGCACCAGCAGTTCGCCGATTTCCTCTTGCGGCAGGGTGTGATCGGCGCGCCGCTTGCCGACATAGATCCGTTCGGCCTCGCGGCGCACCAGATCGATGACGCCCGGACCGACCAGGCGATCGTAAAGCACGACGTCGGCCTTCTGCATCAGGCGCAGTGCGCGGAAGGTCAGCAGGTCGGGATTGCCCGGCCCGGCGCCGACGAGATAGACTTCGCCGCTCGGCGCGATGTCTTTCCCAGCCGTCTCGCCTTCGATTTCGCTTACGAGCGCCGCCTCGGCCGCCGGTTCGTTGTTGGCGAGAACCATTTCGGCGATCGGGCCTTCGAGGACGCGCTCCCAGAAGCGACGGCGCGCCCGAGCGTCATTGAGCGTCGCGCCGACGAGCGCGCGCGACTTGCCCATGAACGCGGCAAGCCGTCCATAGGCGGCCGGGATCGTGCTTTCCAGGCGCGCCTTGAGCATACGGCCGAGCATTGGCGAAGCGCCGCCGGTGGAAATGGCGACCACAAGCGGGTCGCGGTGAACGACGGAGGGCGCGATGAAGTCGCAGAGGTCCGGTTGGTCGGCGACGTTGATCAGCGTCGGCGCGCCGCGGATCGCTTCGAAGACGCGCGCGTCGGCGGCGTCGTCGCCGGTTGCGACGTAGCAGAGGACATAGCCGGCGAGATCGGCGGCCGTCGGTTCGCGCGCGACGTGTCGGAACGCCGGCTTGTCGCGCCAAGCGCCGAACTCGTCGCCGAGCTTGGCGGCGAAGACGCTCACCGACGCGCCAGCGCGCGCGAGCGTCTCGACTCGGCGCGCCGCTGCCGATTCGCCGCCGACGACGGCCGCCCGCTTGCCCGCAACGCGCAGAAAAACTGGAAGTGTCTCCATCGGATTCCTGATCTTCGCCATTGCACGATCGAAGCGCTTCGCTCTTACCCCGCCGACTGGCGCGCCGAATAGACGCCGGCGCGCCGCGGGTCTAAGTCGACCAAGACTTAGGCCCGAGATCGGCTTTGCCCCTGGCGTTCGCCATGCTGGCGGACAAAGACGACGAACCGCCGCAGCCAATGATGGCGGGAGGTGTCGCGCAAATGGCTGAAGCCCGCAAGCGGATTGCCATTGACGACGCCGTCGCGCCCGCCAGCATTTATTTGCTTGTGACGACACGTCGAACTAACAAACCTGAGGCGGAGAAACGCCAGTGGCCGACAAGACGCTCGACGTAAGGGGATTGAATTGCCCGCTGCCGATTTTGCGTGCGAAAAAGGCGCTGAAGGAGATTCCTGCGGGCGGGACCGTCGAAATTCTCGCCACCGACCCCGGCGCGGTCGCAGACTTCGAGGCGTTCTGCCGCGCCACCGGGACTCAGTTGGTGGAATCGACGTCGAACGCGGGCGTCTATCGCTTCCTGATTAAGCACACCGCCTGATCGCCTGTCGGGGCGCGGCGCTCTCCTCGCCCAACCCCTCGGCGTGATAACCGCGCGCCGCGAAAACGTTAAAGCCCGCGCCGCACTTGCGCGGCGGCGGACAATGTGATGATCGGTTCACCGAGGGACGCCGGAAGCGGTGGCCCGCGCAAGAGTCCTGGAGCCGAGCGTGGCGTTGCGATTGAAGGACAAAGTGGCGTTGCTGACCGCTGCGGCGGCGGGCATCGGACGAGCGACCGCCGAAGCGTTCGTCGCCGAAGGCGCGCGGGTGATCGCCACCGATCTCGATCTTGACGGCCTGGCTGGGCTCGAGGCCGAACGGCGCCGGCTCGACGTCCGTTCCAGTGAGGCGGTCGAAGCGCTGGCGCGCGAAGTCGGACCGATCGACATCCTATTCAACTGCGCCGGGTTCGTGCACCATGGCAGCGTGCTCGATTGCTCGGACGCCGATTGGGACTTCTCCTTCGACCTCAACGTCAAATCGATGCACCGTACGATCCGGGCGTTCCTGCCGGGCATGCTGGAAAAGGGCGGCGGCTCGATCGTCAACGTCGCCTCCGGCGCCTCCTCGGTGCGCGGCATCCCCAATCGTTACGTCTATGGGGCCTCGAAGGCGGCGGTGATCGGCCTGACCAAGTCGGTGGCCGCCGATTTCATTCGTCGCGGCGTGCGTTGCAACGCGATTTGCCCCGGCACGGTGGCGAGCCCGTCGCTCGACCAGCGCATCGTCGCGCTCAGCGCGGAGACGAAGCAGCCGATCGAGGCCGTGCGCCAGGCCTTCGTCGATCGTCAGCCGATGGGCCGGATCGGCAAACCGCAGGAAGTCGCCATGCTGGCGATCTATCTCGCCTCGGACGAAAGCGCCTATACGACCGGGCAAGTTCATCTCATCGACGGCGGCTTCGCGCTATAGAGCGGCGCGAAGTCGGCGCGCCGTTACGCGGGCTTGGCGTCCGAACTCTTGGGCAGCGGCGGCATGAATTGGCCGTCCGCGGCGGTCCAGCCGCCGTCGACCAGCAGATAGGACCCGGTGACGTAGGAGCTGGCGTCAGAGGCGAGGAACACCACTGCGCCGACCAGTTCGGAAGGGTCGGCCCATCGCTTCAGTATCGATTTGTCGGCGTAAGCGCGATACCACGCTTCGTTCTGCTTGATCTGCTGGGTGAGCGGGGTCTCGACAACTCCGGGCGCGATGACGTTGGCGCGCACCCCGGATTCGCCGAGCTCGGCGGCCAGCGCTCGGGTCATCTGTAGCGCGCCCGCCTTGGTGGCCGCGTAAACGCCTTGTCCCGGCTCGACGACCTGGGCGCGCACGCTGGAGAACACGATGATGCTCCCTTTCCCGCGCGTCGCCATGCCGGGCGCGAAAGTCCTGAGCGCGTGGAAAACGCCTTTCAGGTTCAGGCCGACGACACGATCGAATTCCTCCTCGGTGACGTCGAGAAGCGGCTTGCGTACGTTGATCGAGGGCGAGACGACGAGGACATCGACCACGCCGACGGTTTTTGCGGCTGCGGCTACGCTGGCGGCGTCACAAAGATCGATTCGCAGCGCCTCGGCCGCGTGACCATCGGCATTGATCGCATGCGCCGCCTCGTCCGCCTTGGCCAGGTCGAGGTCGGCGCAAATCACATGCGCGCCGAAGCTCGCCAGGCCGAAACAACTCGCGCGGCCGATGCCGCTTGCGCCGCCGATCACCAGGGCCCGGCGGCCGCTCAGATCGAAGATCTTGGAATAGTCGTTCATTGTGTTTCCCCCCGGTCCCAGCTGCGTTAGGATTGCGCCGCCTCCTGCGGCGGCTCGGGCCAGGGGCGCCTCTCGGGCGCCCGCATCGCCTCGAACGTCATGGCGACGCTGAGCACGCCGATATCGTCGAAGCGCCGACCGACGATCTGCAGGCCGATCGGCAGGCCTTCGTCGTCGTAGCCGCAATTGATCGTCGCCGCCGGCTGCTCCGACATGTTGAAGGCGACCGTGAAGCCGATGTGCGAAAACGGATTGAGCGGATCGTCGCTCGGCGAGGCCCGCTCGGCCGGATACGCCGTGATCGGCGCGGTGGGCGACAGCACGAAATCATAGGGCTGCGTCGCAATGGCCGCCGCCTTGCGCATCGCCATGATCTGGCTGAAGCCGTGAAATAGTGTCTCGCCGCTGAGGCCGGCCGCCGATTCGGCCCAGGCGCGGATGAACGGCAAAACCTTCTCGCGCCGCGCCGGCGGCAGGGCGCGAAGGTCGATCAGTGATCGCATGCGCCAGAAGCGGTCGAGGCCGTCGAGCATCTCTTGGGTCAGAAACGGCTTGAGCGGCTCGACGACCGCGCCGGCGGCGGCGGCATCGCGCGCCGCGCGCTCGACGGCGGCGCGGACCGCCGCCGTCGCCGGATCTCCACAGCCGGCTTCCATGATGAGGCCAATGCGCAGGCCGTTGAGCTCAGCAGGGCTTATGCGCCAATCCAGGCGCTGCGGCGGCAGGCTCGTGTAGTCGCGCGCATCGGGAAGGGACAGAGTCGCCATCATCAGCGCCGCGTCGGCGACGCTGCGCGTCAGCGGCCCGGCGACGCGCCCGATATAGGGCGGGTCAATCGCCACGCGGCCGGCGCTCGGCTTCAGCCCGAAAAGACCGCACCACCCCGCGGGAAGGCGCACCGAGCCGCCGATGTCGGTGCCCAGATGCAGCGGGCCGTACCCCGCCGCCGCCGCGGCCGCCGCGCCCGCCGACGAGCCGCCGGGATTGCGGCTGACATGCCATGGATTGCGCGCCAAGGGATGAAAGCTCGAAAGGCCTGACGACAACATACCGTAATCCGGCATCGTCGTTTTGGCGAAAAGAATCGCGCCGGCCTCACGCAATCTCGCCGCCGGCGGCGCATCGGCCGTGGCGGGCTCAAGCGCGTTCGCCGCCGTGCCCAGCGGCGTCGGCTCGCCCTTGGTGGCGATGTTCTCCTTGACGGTCGCCGGCACGCCGTCGAGCGGCCCCATCGGCGCGCCGCGACGCCAGCGTTCCTCGGCGGCGCGCGCTTGCGCGAGCGCGCGCTCGGGCGCGAGGAGATACGTGGCGTGAATATGCGGCTCGAAGCGCGCGACGCGTTGCAATACGTCGCGCATTGCCTCGAGCGGCGAAAGGTCGCCGTCGCGATAGGCGTCGAGCAGCGCGACGGCGCTGAGTTGGAAAGGGCGCATCAGAGATTCACATTCGATCGGAGCGGCAAATCGCCCCACCTTTCGCATAACCTCTCCGCCGCAAACGTAAGGCGTTTGGCGGGCGCAAGCGGAGAGACGCGGGGACTCGCAGGCCCTTGCCCTATTGCCACGAAAGCGCCGAAAGGTCGTTGACGAAGATCGGCGCGTTCTTCCACACGCCCTGCAGCTTCGCGTCGGCGACGACGATGTTCGGCAACTGGAACAGGAACGCGTTGACGCAGTCGTCGGCTATTTTGCGCTGGGCTTCGCCGATCGCTATTTTGAACGCGTCGAGGTCCGGCGCCGCCTCGAGTTCGAGCGAAAATCTCGCGGAAGGCCGGGCTGTCGTATTGGAAATAATAGCCGGGGTTGGCGTAGATGCCGATATCGAGCGGTTCGACGTGACTGATGATCGTCAGATCGAAGTTGTGCGCCTTATAGATTCCCGACAACCATTGAGCCCATTCGACGTTCTCGATTTTCGCGTTGACGCCGACGTCGGCGAGCTCAGCGGCGATGATCTCGCCGCTCTTGCGGGCGTAATCGGGCGGCGGCAAGGTCAGCGTCAGCGCAAGCGGCGTCTCGACCCCGGCCGCCTTCAGCAACTCCTTCGCCTTGGCCGGGTCGTGCGGATATTCGCCGGTCAGATCGACATAGCCGGGGTCGTTGGGCGTGACGTGGCTGCCGATCGGCGCGCCGAATCCGTTCATTGCGCCATCGATGATCGCCTTGCGGTCGATCGCGTAGGCGATGGCCTGGCGCACGCGCAAATCGTCGAGCGGCTTGCGCTTGTTGTCGATCGCCAAGATCGTCTTGCCCTCGGTGCCTCCGATCAGCACCCGGAAACGGGGATCGCTCTGGAACTGCGGGACGTTCTGGACAGCGGCGAATCGCGGGAAGGCGTCGATCTCTCCGGCGAGCATGGCCGCGACCTCCGCCGAAGGATCGCTGATGAAGACGAACTTTGCATGCGCGATGGCGGTCTTGGCCGCGTCGCGGAAGCCGTCCCATTTGTCGAGCGTGACGAAGGCGCCTTTGTTCCAGGCGGCGAGCTTGTAGGGTCCGGTGCCGATCGGATTGGTCGCCTCGGTCGCCGCGCTCTTTTCGTCGACGATCACCGCCGTGTTCAGGCCGAGATGAAACAGCGCTTCGAAGCTCGGGTTCTTGAAAGTGAGCTTGACGACGTCTGGATCGCCGGCCTCGATCGAATCGATCGTCGCGAAGAAGGCCTTGTCCTTGTTGGTCGAGTCCTTCGCCGCGGCGCGCTCGAAGGAGAATTTTACGTCCTTGGAAGAGAAGATCTCGCCGTCTTGGAACTTGACGCCCCGACGCAACGTGAAGGTCAGTGTCTTGAGGTCGGGCGAAAAGCTCCATTTTTCCGCCAGCAACGGCGTGACCGAGAAATCCTCGTTAATCTTCGTCAGCCCCTCGAAGACGTTGTCATGCGTGATCTCGCCGATCGCGGCGGCCGCGCCGGTGGTCGGATCGAGCCCCGGCGGCTCGAGCGCCATGCCGATGGTCACGCTGTCATTGGCCGCCGCTTCGGCCGAGGGAACGACGAGCGCGCCCGAGGCCGCGAAGGCGACGAGGGCGATCACGCGGCGGGAGGGGCGAAGCATGGGACGCTCCTGAATATGGGCCGAGGGAAGCCGAACAATAGCATCAGGCGGAGCGCCAGCGTCAAGCGGCGGAACCGCCAGGGGGCAGCGCTGAATCCCCCGACTGGCTTTCAGGCTACGAATCGCACCGCATGGATCGGCGGCAGGGTGTGACTGAGTTCGCGCCAATCGTCACCCTGATCCTCGCTGATCCAGAGACCGCCGGTGGTGGAGCCGAAAGCGAGACGGTCGCCGGTTTCGTCGACTGAGAGCGCGTGGCGGTAGACGACGTCGTAGGCGTGCCGTTGGGGCAGCCCCGCGCGCAGCACGTCGAAACTCTTGCCGGCGTCGCGGGTGCGCGTGACGACGAGCTTCCCGTCGACGGGAATGCGCTGCTCGTCCTTGACGCCGGGCACGAACCACGCGGTGTCGGGTTCCCCGGGATGCACCGCCACGGCGAAGCCGAAGGAGGACGGCGGCACGTTGGTTACCTCGACCCAGCTTTGCGAGGCGTCGTCGCTGCGGAAGATGCCGTTGTGGTGCTGCGCCCAAAGCCGGTCCGGCGCGCTCGGGCATTGCACCAGGCAATGCGGATCCTGAATGTCCGGGTCGCGGGCCTGGTCGGGCGGCATGAAGGCGGCGAACATGCCGTCCGCCTTGCAGGCCCAGGCGTCGCCGCCGTCGCGCGTCTCCCAGACGCCGCCGCAGGAAATGCCGATCCGCACGATCCTGGAATCGCGCGGGTCGACGCAGATCGAATGGATTGCCGGCCACTCCGTGCCGCCGCCCATCCATTTCTGTCGCTTCGGGTTGTCCCACAGCGAGCGGATCAACTCCCAGCTCGCGCCGCAATCGCGAGAGCGAAACAGGCCGCCGGGAATGGTGCCGCACCAAAGGAGCCCGGGTTCGTCCGGCCCGCCTGCCTCCAAGGCGAAAATGTCGATGAGCGAATAAGGGATGTCCTTGCCCCAGCCGTCCCTGTCGACGAGACCTTCCGGCCTGACGGGATAGGCCGGCGCGGCGATTTCTTCCCATCCAGCGGCGCAGGAACGATGCAGCTTGGCGCCGAAATGGCCGTGATTGAGCGCCGCGTAGGTCCGCCCGTCGCGCGGGTCGCGCAACGCCAGCGTGACGTTGTCGGCGAGGAAATCGACCTGGGCGATCGACCAGGCGCCCTCTTTGCGCTCGATCGTGAACAATCCCTTGCGCGTCGAGACGAGAAGACGTTCGCTCATGTCAGGGTCTCCTATCCGCCGGAAAGCGCCTGAAGCACGTAGATGCGGCTCGTCGGTCGGACCGGATCGCTCAAAGCGCGCCGGTCGCGCAGAGCGTTTCCGTCGACGACGACCCCCATGTGTCGGCGCAACGCCGCCTGATCGTCGAGCACGTAACCGCGCAGCCGTTCGTGCTTGGCGAAGATGGCGTCGAGCACCTCGCGCACCGTCGCGCCGTCCGCCTCCGTCTCCGGACAATCGACGTGCCGCCGCAGATTGGCGGTGAAAACCACGTGCGCCATGACAGGGAATTTGCCATGCCCGGCAGACACGGGCAAGCCATACGCCGGCGAGCCGATCCTCGGTTCGGCGCGCGTCAGCCGTCTAGCGGAAAATGGCAGGCGACGCTTCGTCCGTCGCCAAGCGCGCTCAAGCTCGGCGCCGCCTCTAGACAATGCGACTGGGCGAAGAGGCAACGCGCCGCATAGGGGCAGCCGGTCGCCGCGTCCGGCCGAGGCGGCGGCTCCGGTGGCGGCAAGGGCGTTTCCTCGAGCTTGGGCTCGGCGTCGACGAGTTCGCGCGTGTACGGGTGGGCAGGCTTGGCGAGCAAAGCCGCGCTCGGCCCCGTTTCGACGAAGCGGCCGTGAAACATCACCGCGATCTCGTCGCAGATATGGCCGACGACCGCCAGATCGTGGCCGATGAGGAGATAGGTGACGCCCGCCTCGCGCTGCAGGTCGCGCATCAGGTTGAGAACCTGGGCCTGGATGGAGACGTCGAGCGCGGAGACTGGCTCGTCGGCGACGACCAGCTTCGGACGCGTGATCAGCGCCCGCGCGATGGCGACCCGCTGGCGTTGGCCGCCGGAGAATTCGTGCGGATACTTCCGCGCGTCGGCCGGGGAGAGGCCGACCGCGCGCAACGCCTCCTCGACGCGCGCCTTGCGCTCGGCGCGCTTGACGTCGGCCAGGTTCGCCAGCGGCTCGGCGACGATGCGTCCGATATTCTGGCGCGGGTCGAGCGACCCATAGGGATCCTGAAAGATCATCTGGATATGCGCGCGCATGGCCCGCAGCTCTTGGCGCGGCAAGTCGTGGAGCGAGCGGCCCTCTAGCCGCACGACGCCCGAAGTCGGGCGCTCCAGCGCCATCACCGCGCGCGCCAGCGTCGATTTTCCCGAACCCGACTCGCCGACGACGCCGAACGAGCGTCCCGCCTCGATGACGAAAGCGACGCCGTCAACGGCGCGACGCGTCGGGTGTGGAGCGAGCCAGCGAGGGCGCGCCAACGTATAGGCCTTGACGAAATCGACGACTTCCAGCAGCGGCGCGCTCATGTCAGGCGCCCCGAAGCGTCGACGCGATGGCAGCGCACGCGATGACCGGCTTCGAATTCGATCGTCGGCAACGGGGTCGTGCGGCAGACGTCGAGGGTGAGCGGGCATCTACCGGCGAACGGACAGCCGGTCGGCGCGCTCGCCGAAGACGGCGCGACGCCGGCGATGGCGCGCAGCCGCTCGCCGCGCGGGGCGCCCGAGCGCGGCCGCGCCTCGAGCAAGGCGCGCGTATAGGGGTGGCGCGCGCGGCGCAGCACGGCGTCGACCGGGCCATTTTCCATCAGCGTCCCGCCGTACATCACTAGGACGCGCCGGCAATGGCGGGCGATCACCGCGAGGTCGTGGCTCACCAGCAGCGTCGCCATGTTCGATTGTTCGCTGAGGCGCGCCAGCAGGTCGAGGATCTTTGCCTGCACCGTGACGTCGAGCGCGGTCGTCGGTTCGTCGGCGATGATCAGTTGGGGGCCGCAGCTCAGCGCCATCGCGATCATTGCCCGCTGGCGCTCGCCGCCAGACAAGGCGAAGGGGTAGGCGCGGGCGATACGCTCCGGATCGCGCAATCTCACGCGATCGAGCAACCGGACCGCTTCCGCCATCGCCTCCGCCTTGGTCATCGCGCGATGCAGCAGGAGCGGTTCGGCGACCTGCGCGCCGATCCGGTGCAACGGGTTCAACGCGCTCATCGGCTCCTGGAAGATCATTGCGATTCGATCGCCGCGCAGCTTCTGCATTTCGGTCTCGCCGAGTCGCGTCAAATCGAGCCCTTCGAAATGCATCGCGCCGGAAATGACAGCGCCGTCTGGCAGCAGCCCGATCAGCGCCAACGCCGTCATCGTCTTGCCCGAGCCCGATTCGCCGACGACGCCAAGGCTTTCGCCGGCGCCAAGTGAAAACGAGACGTCGTGGACAACCCGCCGCGCGCCGGCGGGGGAGGGGAGATCGATGGCGAGGTCGGACACTTCGAGCAGCATTTCAGCCCCGCGTCCTGAGGCGCGGATCGAGCGCGTCGCGAAGGCCGTCGCCAAGCAGATTGAGCGCGAGCACGCTCAGCGCGACGGCGAGACCGGGAAAGACCGCCAGACGCGGCGCGACATACATCCACCCTTGCGCGTCGCTCAACATCCGCCCCCAGGAAGCCTGCGGCGGTTGTGCGCCGAGCCCGAGATAGGACAGCGCCACCTCGGCGAGAATGGCGACGGCGAATTGGATGGTCGCTTGCACGATCAGCGCCGGCGCCACGTTCGGCAGCACGTGATCGAAGGCAATGGCGAGAGGCCCGCGGCCTGCCGCGCGCGCCGCCAGGACGAACTCGCGCGCCAGCACGCTGTTGGCCGTCGCGCGCGTCAACTTGGCAGCCCGGCCATGTTTTTTTTTTTTTTTTTTTTTTTTTTTTTTTTTTTTTTTTTTTTTTTTTTTTTTTTTTTTTTTTTTTTTTTTTTTTTTTTTTTTTTTTTTTTTTTTTTTTTTTTTTTTTTTTTTTTTTTTTTTTTTTTTTTTTTTTTTTTTTTTTTTTTTTTTTTTTTTTTTTTTTTTTTTTTTTTTTTTTTTTTTTTTTTTTTTTTTTTTTTTTTTTTTTTTTTTTTTTTTTTTTTTTTTTTTTTTTTTTTTTTTTTTTTTTTTTTTTTTTTTTTTTTTTTTTTTTTTTTTTTTTTTTTTTTTTTTTTTTTTTTTTTTTTTTTTTTTTTTTTTTTTTTTTTTTTTTTTTTTTTTTTTTTTTTTTTTTTTTTTTTTTTTTTTTTTTTTTTTTTTTTTTTTTTTTTTTTTTTTTTTTTTTTTTTTTTTTTTTTTTTTTTTTTTTTTTTTTTTTTTTTTTTTTTTTTTGTGTGTGTGTGTGTGTGTGTGTGTGTGTGTGTGTGTGTGTGTGTGTGTGTGTGTGTGTGTGTGTGTG